>JAQTMV010000231.1 GCA_028714175.1 Methylococcales bacterium | reverse complement strand
CGCGGCCTGATAGAAGTGGCTAACCGTCACGGTTTTGATTACAACATCGTCGAAGCCTTTAACCAGCCGTGGAAAAGTCATAACGAAGGTGTAGTGGGCGCCAATTGGGGGTTACTCTCCGCGGATAGACAACCGATGTTCCCCTTAACCGGTCCAGTCATAGAAAACAGTCATTGGGAGTTGGATTTTGGCATCGCCTCCGGTTTATTTTTAATTGTTGCCGGCGTTTATTTTAAAAAGCTGCAAACTGTTGCCGTACTACGTCTGCTGATTTTTTTGACTCTGGCACAGCTGTTTGGCACTTGCCTGGTCACACAGGCCGATTTTATGTGGATGACCAGTTACAGCTTCTGGCAACGGGCTTACACAGTGATGATGCTGGCTGCCAATTTTGTTCTGGCAATCGGCCTGATTCAGCGCAATTATGAATTACTGACAGAAATACCAGGTTCCACAATATTGGCAACCCGCTTGAGAATAGCTTATCAGGTGTTTGCTTTGTTTGCCTTGTATAAGACGATCAGCCTGGCATTTATTGGCCGCAGCCTGAGTTTTCCTATCGAGGAATTCGCCATTCCAGTGATCGGCGTGTGCGGTTTGATTGCTTGCCTGGGTTTGAAACACCGCGATCTGGACTGGCACTCCCTAAGCTTTCGAAATTTGCTGGCAGGTGGGGAAATCAAACAGAAATTGCGTGACCGGCAAATTGCCCAATATTTGAGTCTGGCGGCTGTGGCCATGTTGATAGGCGAAACCTGCGCCTTCTGGTTTGGCGAAGATTTTGTTATTGCCCATCCTGACTTCATCGCCAGTCTGCCTTTAGCATTGGGTTATACCTTTGCCAATCAGCAATTATTAATCTGGATAGCCTGTGTTTTAATTCTGTCCGTGCCTTTTTGGGGGCATGGCCGCCATAATGAGACCCGCATTTAAGTTTAAGCTAAGCAGCTAAAAAAATCGGGACAGTTTATTAAACTGTCCCGACACCAGGGAGGAGGTGCTGAGGCGGTAAAATCAAATCATTTCAACTGGCAGCGGTCTAAACAATCTCAAAGTAAGTATCTTTGAGCTAACAAAGCTGCTGAGCTCTCTCGCTCACTGCCACGGGTTCCAAAGCACTATTCACTCGCCAGCGATAACGTAATTCTGCTGATTTACTAATCAAGAAATTGCGTTCCACCAGATAATCTCCACTTTCTTCGGCAAAAACCCGCCACCCCAAATCCACATACAGATTTCTGTGCTTGTGATCGAGTATGTCATCTATGGTTTCGGCTCCTTTACACGGCAAAGATTTCACCGCCTGTTCTGCCCATACATGACCATTTGCGTTGCTATTTGTGCTGATCAAACAGCATAAAACCCCTGCCTTTACGACTAATGATGAATATCTTTTGTTTAACATGCGCCAATACCTTGGTATTTTTATTATTCCAGTATGAGATAGGTCCTCATCATTCTTGCCTATCCGTACAATACAATATGCTCGCCATATTGTATTGATACGATACTATTTTTTTGATATTGATTCAATATTAATTTCCATATTGGTGCGTTTTTATGTAGATCGCACTAAATTAATGCATTAATGACCGCTAAAACATGAAGCGTCATTACTCGATGTAAATCCTGTATTATGTTTTTAAACAATTAGTTAGCTTGGTATGATGCGCCACACTGCGATTAGTACATGCTACAACTACCTATTTTTAATTGGATAATTGGACGCTGAGCAGTGATGATGAAGTTGAATAGCGAGCCGTTGATAGTAAGCGCTCTATTAACAACACATTGAAATTTCACGACCAAAATAATAGCCGCAGCACCAGGATTAGTTGACTGAAGGTGAAAGATTCCAAGGCAGCAAAACTTCGAAGTCCTCGGCGTTTTTGGCTAAAGGTATTTTTTTAAACAGGTCGACCAGATAGGTATAGGGATCAATGCTATTGGCTTTGCAGGTTTCAATCAGCGAATAGAGATTCGCGCTGGCACGTGCACCAGCGACGGTATCGCAAAACAACCAATTGCGCCGTCCTACTACGAAGGGGCGTATGGCGTTTTCGCAGAGATTGTTGTCGATGGGCCAATCACCGTTTTCGACGAAACGCGTTAGTTTGGGCCATTGCGATGATAGGTAATGCAAGGCTTTGCCCAACAGGCTGTTGGGTGTCACGGCATGTAGATGTTGCACTAACAAGGCTTCGATTTTCGCCAAAACCGGTCGACTTTGTTCCTGCCGCAGTTGTCCGCGTTGCAGGGCTGTCAGTGTTTTCGCCTGGGCCTCAATGGCGTACAGTTGGCCAATCGCCGCAATCAATTGTGTCGCTGGCTGATCTGCTCCACGCGCGGATTTAGGGATGACGGCTTCCGCTTCGACAAAGTAACGGCGTGCGTGCGCCCAGCTTGCGTCCGGGTAAGTCCGGAAAAGGAGGAAGTGAATAACTGAAACCTTTAGTGAAATCCAGAGGGTTCGACTCCCTCCCGGCAAAGGTTAGCCAGCCAGCCGGAAACGAGTCTTGCATGGGGTCTGGTAACAGATTTCGTGAAGCGTAGACAGTGGGTTGATGTGTCAACACTTTTCCGGACACAAGGTTAAGCCGCTATTTGCTGCAATTCGTAGTCTACTGGGGACACATACCCATTGGCTGAATGCAGTCGCTCACGGTTGTAAAAGACTTCAATATATTCAAACACAGCCTGTTTAGCCGCCGATCGGGTTTGATAGGTTTCATGGTTTATCAGCTCGGTTTTGAGGGTATGGAAGAAGCTTTCTGATACGGCATTATCCCAGCAATTACCTTTACGACTCATACTCTGCCGGATACCAAACTCTTTTATCAATGCTCGGTGACTATCGGAAGCATATTGGCTGCCCCGATCTGAATGCCACAATAAGCCTTTAACGGGCTTTCGCTTCCAAAGCGCCATCAGTAAGGCATCGTTCACCAGCTTAGCCCTCATATGCTCAGCCATGGACCACCCGACGACTTGCCGCGAATACAAATCAATGACAACCGCCAAATACAGCCAACCTTCTTGTGTGTGAATATAGGTAATATCGCCAGCATAGACCTGATCGGGTCGACTCACCTTAAATTCGCGATCCAAAAGATTCGGTGAAATGGGTTTATCATGCTTCGAGTCAGTGGTTGCTTTGAACTTACGCAGAGCATAAATTCCGAGATGGATTGAAAGTAAGCGCTCTATTAACAACACATTGAAATTTCACGACCAAAATAATAGCCGCAGCACCAGGATTAGTTGACTGAAGGTGAAAGATTCCAAGGCAGCAAAACTTCGAAGTCCTCGGCGTTTTTGGCTAAAGGTATTTTTTTAAACAGGTCGACCAGATAGGTATAGGGATCAATGCTATTAGCTTTGCAGGTTTCAATCAGCGAGTAGAGATTTGCACTGGCCCGCGCACCGGCAATGGTGTCGCAAAACAGCCAATTGCGGCGTCCGACGACGAAGGGACGTATGGCGTTTTCACAGAGGTTATTGTCGATGGGCCAAGCGCCGTTTTCGACAAAACGGGTGAGTTTCGGCCATTGTGTCGATAGATAATGTAAGGCTTTACCCAGTAAGCTTTTGGGAATGACGGCGTGTAGATGCTGTGTTAACAATGCTTCGATGCTGGCTAATACGGGTCGACTTTGTTCCTGCCGTAGTTGCCCGCGTTGCTGCGGGCTTAGGTTTTTTGCCTGGGTCTCAACAGCGTAGAGTTGGCCGATGGCGGCAATAAATTGTGTTGCCGGTTGCTCTGGTCCACGCGCATTTTTGGGGAGCACGGCCTCGGCTTCGACAAAGTAGCGGCGCGCATGCGCCCAACAGCCGAGATGGGTAACACCTTTGGCAGCAGTCAGATTGTTGTAGACCTCATAACCATCGCTCATCAGCACCGCCCCCGGCTTGATACCGTCATAAAGGCTGTGCGCATGCTGTCCGCTGCGACCGGGGGTGTAGCTGAACAGTCGAATCGGTGGGCCGGCCTCTGTGATTTGCGCCCAGAGGTAGCTTTTGCTTTGTGCCGCCCGGCCAGGTTCCTTGAGCACTTGCACAACGGTTTCATCGCCCTGGATCAGATCGGCTTCCAGTAACTGTTCTCGGAGTAAATTGATGATCGGCTGCACCGCATGACCGACTCGAACCATGCTGGCCGCCAGGGTATTTCGCGAGATGTCGCCGCCGAACCGCCCTAACAGCGCCGCTTGCCGATAGAGAGGCAGGCCATCCTGATATTTAGCGGTCGCCACCCAGGCCAACGCCGCTTCGGTGAATAATCCTTTCGGAATGATACGCATCGGCGACGGCGTGACGCGGATGCTTTCATCACAACAGGGACAGGCATATTTGATCCGGTGATGCTGAATTACCCGCACCTGTTGCGGAATGATATCGAGTTGTTCGCTGATTTCAGCGCCGATTTCCACCAGTTGTGCGCCGTCATGCGCACAAATACGCTCGGTTTCCGGCAATTCGTGACGGACGATCTCGCGCGACAGATGCGGATCAAGGGGTTTGCGACCACGCTTTTTACGCTGATGACCGGCTACCGGCAAGGATTCCGGTGTATCCTCTTCAGCGATTGGCGTACCGTTAGGCGCTAGTGCTTCTGCTTCGTTCAGGAACAAGTCGCTTTGGCCTGGGTTTTTCCGTGCCTCGGATTTGGCGGCAAACAACCGATGAAAAAGCGCATCGAACCGTTCTACGGCCAAGTCACGCTCAACCGTCATCAAGCGGAGTTGATGGCTAAGCCGTTGCTGCTCATCCAGCAAAGCTTGGTAATCTTCGGCAGAAAGCGTAATTGTCGTCATATGCGTATTTTACCGACATTTAGCGCTATTTTCAGCCTGTTTTGCTATATTTTCTCACCGGATGCGGTTGCATGGCCGCTAAATCAATACCCTCTAATAACCAGTGAAGTTGTTGTACCGTCAATGTCACTACTGCCGCTGTTTTAGGCCAACAAAATCGATCAGCTTCCAGGCGCTTGATCATCAGCCAGAAGCCGGTCCGATCCCATAACAATAGCTTAATCCGATCCCGCCGCCGATTACTAAACACATAAATGGCCGGCTCAAACGGATTCAAGCCCAAGGCTTGTTCCACCAGCAAGGTCAAACCGTTAATCGCTTTACGACCATCCACCGGTTCCCGGTGCAAGTAAACCTTTAAATCGGCTTGGAAACGGAACATGGTAATGTCGCTAACGTATTTAATAACAGCAGCACATCAGTGACCGACACCGCTTGCAATTCCAACTTCACGCCGTTCGGCAATGCCATATTCAATGAAGAGCCAACCGAATTTGCGGTCGATAACGTCATAACCGGCGCAAAAGCCGGCAATGCCGAGTGATTTACAGTAATCGAGCGGCGCAGATGATGACTTTGACTGATCCATTTGCGCAATAAATTCGCATTAATGCCGTGGTGTAGGGCCGTCTTAGCAATTGAAACGCCGGGTTGCAAACAGGCTTTGACTAATTCCTGCTTGGCTTCCGGATCATACAGACAGCGGCCATCGCGACCATGACCCATGATCAACGGTCGTGTTAATTCAATCTTGTTCTCCATCAGAGGTGTCCACTTGTTTATAGGTGGACACCATTTTCTCTTGAGACAATTAGGATTTATAGATGGGGTTTATTGAGCGCTTACGATTGAAAGCGTTGATTAAGGATTCGAATGTCGGAATTGCTGCGGGCAGCCTACTATCATTTATCGGGGAGCCTGATGACATCCGGTTGTTACTTGACTCCATTCAACCTAAAAGGCCTGAGCCTTTGGGGAACCGTTGGGCTTACCATGTTGTAAGTGCGTTAGTCGAGCCTACCACAGAAAGAGAATGGGCGTTCTTACGTGATTGCGCAATAGATAATTATGACGATGCTTGGGTAGTCAATGGTGCCATTAGAAGCTTAAAGCTGATCGCCTTACCTAAAATCTTGATGAAGTTGG
>JAQTMV010000230.1 GCA_028714175.1 Methylococcales bacterium | reverse complement strand
TGAAAAGCGGCGATGAAGGCGGCTTCTATAGGCATGAATAACAATACAAAATCCAGGGATCGCAAGCCTTTGAGTCCTGAGTAGTCTTTGGTGCTCAAGCCTTTAATGTGTGTACGCACCGCTTCATTATGCTGTTTTAATGCGGCTATGCGTTCATGGTCATCCTCAGTCGAACAGTGCCGTTCATAAGCTGATAAAGAAACTTTGGAATCAATAATGACATCCTTGTCTTCAGGCAAACGGACAATCACATCGGGTTTGAACAGTTTGTTGTCTTCATCCCGGAATGCGCCCTGCGTTTCATATTCTATGCCTTTGCGTAGCCCGGATTTCTCCAGCACAGTTTCCAGTATCATTTCGCCCCAGTTGCCCTGGTTTTTTTTATCGCCTTTCAAGGCGCGCGTCAGGTTAAGGGCTTCCTGGTTCATTTGCGCGGTATCGCGCCTTAGCGAAATAATTTCTTCGCGCAGGGAAATACGGTCTTTGTTTTCATTGTCGTAAACCGTTTCGATGCGTTGCTTGAATTCGCCTAACTGCTCGCGCAACGGCTTGACGATATGGTCCAGACTGGTTTTATTATGTTCAGTAAATTGTTTGCTGCGTTCGTCGAAAATTTTACCGGCCAAATTTTCAAACTGCGTGTTTAGACGGACTTCTGCATCCTGTAATAAGGCCAATTTCTCCGCCGCATTTTTCATTTGCTCATTCATGCGGGTTTGCAATTCAACATTTTTTGTTCTGGTTTCTAAATAGAGTTGTTGTAATTGCCGTAATTCGGTCTCCTTGTTTTGAAACTGCTTTAATTTTTCTTCCGATACAGCAAGACTGGTTGAGAGTTTTGCAATAGTTCTTTTATCTTTGACCGTTAACAGGCCCATTATTAATATGCCCGCCAGCAGGCTGATGAAAGCTACTATTAAAGCGGGAGATATGTTATTGATAAAGTCCATACCAATGATTCTGCTTAATTCTTGCTAAGCACGTTAAATATTGCCTCAGCAGTATCCAGGGTTAATGCGAGATCTTCCTCGCTATGCGCGGCAGACACGAAGCCCGCTTCAAACGCCGAGGGAGCCAGATATAGACCTTCATCAAGCATGGCATGAAAAAAGCGCTTGAACAGGTTTTGATCGCAGCCCATGACTTGTGCAAATGTAGTCACTTGCTGTTCTGCGCTGAAAAACAGGCCGAACATGCCGCCAACAGCGTTAGTCCTCATGGCAATGCCAGTTTGTTGAGCGCGCTCTTTCAGGCCGGAAGTCAGTTTTTCGGTTTTTGCAGTCAATGATTCGTAAAAACCAGGCTGGGCAATTAATTCCAGCGTTTTGAGTCCGGCCGCCATCGCGACAGGATTACCGGACAAGGTACCCGCCTGATAAACAGGACCGAGCGGAGCAAGATATTCCATGATTTTACGTTGCCCGCCAAAAGCACCGACCGGCATTCCACCGCCAATGATTTTACCCAGTGTGGTTAAATCCGGTTTGATGTTATAAAACCCTTGCGCGCTATTCAGTCCGACTCTAAAGCCCGTCATCACTTCATCAAAAATCAACACGCTGTCATAGTCATCGCAGACCCGACGCAAGGTTTCCAGAAAACCCGGTACAGGCGGAATACAGTTCATATTGCCTGCAACCGGCTCCACGATAATACAGGCGATTTGTTCGCCTATTTCGGTAAACAGCTTACTGACCGACTCGCTATCGTTATAAGCTAGTGTAATGGTATCGGCAGCAACGGATGCAGGTACGCCGGGTGAACTGGGTACGCCGAAAGTTAAGGCGCCGGAGCCGGCTTTAACCAACAATGAATCAGAATGGCCGTGATAACAGCCTTCAAATTTAACGATTTTATCGCGGCCGGTATAGCCTCTGGCTAAACGAATGGCGCTCATCGTGGCTTCGGTACCGGAACTGACCATTCTGACCAGATCACAAGACGGTACCAGCTCACAAACCCGCCTTGCCATAAGTGTTTCAATTTCTGTCGGAGCGCCAAAACTCAGGCCTTTTTCAGCGGACTGTTTAACCGCGGCAATAACCTCAGGATGAGCATGGCCTAAAATCATAGGCCCCCAGGAGCCGACATAATCGATATAACGCTTGCCCAAGCTGTCGTAGATATAAGCACCGCAGGCATGGTCAATAAATACCGGAGTGCCGCCTACACCGCTAAAAGAGCGTACCGGCGAATTAACGCCGCCTGGAATGACTTGTTTTGCATCGGAAAATAAAACAGCTGCTTCGGTCATAATGTCTTTAATAAGGTTACAATAAGTGACGTAAAGAATAGGGCAACTTTATCATGATTGAAAGCGCTCAATGCGCTTAATATGAAAAACTTGGGCCATATTTGCGAGGGTATTTAAACAAATTACGGGCTGTCCACTTAAAGTGGGACGAATGCCAAGGCTTAACCTTTTGTGCCTATAAAAAATTGGAAACCAAATTACGGGGAATGGTTCATGAAATCGAGAAACAGACGACGAGGACTGGTTGTAGTTAATACCGGCGAAGGCAAGGGCAAATCGTCCAGCGCTTTAGGAATGGTATTTCGTGCCGCAGGCTGGAACATGAAAGTCTGCGTTATCCAGTATATAAAAGGGCAATGGCAAACCGGCGAGCAAAAAGCTGCAGAACGTTTTGAAAATATTGAATGGCACGCGTTGGGTGATGGCTTTACCTGGGATACTAAAAATCCTGAACAGGATATTAAAACCAGCCGGGAAATATGGGAGCTCAGTAAACAGAAAATTATGTCTGAAGAATTTGATGTAGTTTTACTGGACGAAATTAATTATTGCTGTGGTTATCAGTGGATTTCAGGCCAGGAAATTGCTGATTTTATTCGCAATAAAAAACCGTCCTGGCTGCATTTAATTCTGACGGGCCGTAATGCTGCACCGGAAGTAATAGAAATTGCTGATACAGTGACCGAAATGACAATGATAAAACATGCCTTTCAGAAGGGCATTAAAGCTGAACAGGGTATTGAATTTTGATTCTATTGTTTAAAAAACCGACAATAATAGGCAGACACTATAGAAATGCAATCGACAAATTAACAACATTTTTTATTGAGAACCATACTTATGGAAACATATTTACCCGTCATTAAAACCATTCTTTCTGATTGGTTTCAACTGACCCTTAACAATCCCTTGTACGCTGCGGCCTTAGCAACGGTGGTCTGGTTACTGACAGCCATTGTTTATAGCATTAAGGTTGCCTTTTTAAAGAAGAAGAATATCGCCAGTGAAAAAGCGCGTATTGAAATGCAAAATAGTCTCAATACTGCGCAACAACAGATGCAGCTTATTCAAGAAGAATTAACTGCCAATACCGGGCAAATGCAAAAAGACAAGCAGTTGGCTCAAAAGGAAGCAGAGCGCGCCACAGGACTTGAAGTACAACTTTCTCAGCGCAATAAACAGATTGCCGGGTTTATCCAGACTTTGGCAACCAGCTTTGATCTTGGCGAACGCCCATTGCCTGTAACCGAAGACATCAAGGCGGAAGGCTTGTGGCAACAACACGATAGAATCATCACTCTGTTAACTGCACGTCTGCAAAATGAGCAGCAGGCCAAAACTGAATTGCAACAATCTTATCAGGCAGAAACGCTCAAACGAGCTGAAAAAGAAGCATTGATTGACGCATTACAAACAAACTTCGTCACTCAAACCAGCCAGATTGCCAAGCTGGAACAATCTCTTGCAGAGCAAAAATCCATGGTGCAACAGCAACTGGAAAGCGCCAAACTCGCTTTATCCGATGCACAGGAAAAATACCAGTCGGGTTTAGCACATCTCGATGAGCTAAAACAGCAAGCATTTGAGCTTGTTCATACCAGACAACAAGTGAAGCAGTCGGAAGAAAAATTAAACGCCGGAGATGCGCTGATTGCACAACTGGAAAAGAGTAAACCAGCCGATCAAATTAAAGTACAACCACAAGCCTCGCTTATAAAGCAGGATGTCAATGAAACCATAAATGAATTACAAAAGACTGGCGAAGAAGCCCCGCCGGTATCATCGGATACAGAACAACAGCCAGTTGGTCCCGTTAAAGAAAAAACGGGTGGAGTAGCCGGAAAACTCAAAAACCTGTTTGGTAAGACCTGGTAGCAGCCAATTACAGTAAAGTGCGGATCGAGCACCACGGAATCCGGAGCAAATGTGACTCCGATTATCCAGCATTCAACTTCGTTTCAAGTACCTCTTATATTCCCAAGTGTGCATCCGCCACTTTGAAGCAGTTACATAATATTAATAAGCAATTCCGCACCCGGCATAACCAAGGCTGTGCGGTAATGCCGTGAATCGCTATGCGGAGCAACACCACCCAGACCAACCCGGTTGCAAAGCCTAAGGCGGACCACCCGGCTCCGCTCGACTGCGCCCCAAGGAACTGAGGTTGTTCAGAGCGCCATAGCGCGTAGGTTGTGGTTGGCGATAGCCAACCCAACAATATTTCAACATGCGCGCACAAAAAAACCGCCACCGGATTTCTCCAAGGGCGGTTTGTTGTGCAAGGTTTAAGCGTGAAATGTTGGGTTGCGAAAAGATGCAACCCAACCTATGCGGCTACAATAATTTAACCAAAGTTGCAACAGCGCTAACAGCTATGACCATTAATGCGCCTAATTTAATAGTCATGCGTTGTTCAAGTTGAATAAATTTACTATCGATCCGCTCTTCAAGGTGTTTAATATCATCCTTGGTCGCAACTTCCTTAAGATTAACCTCAAATATATCGGCCAATGCTTCTGCTTCAGCTTCTGCATGTTCAGGAAGCACCCCGGCAGATTTTAATTTATTGGCAAATTTCAACGTATCAAAGGTAATTGTTGCCATAACACATTCCATCAAATTCAATATTATAATCAGTCTAACATAGCCACAAAAAAACCGCGAACGGGTTTCCCCCAAGAGCGGTTTGTTGTGCAGGGTTTAAGCGTGAAATGTTAGGTTGCGAAAAAATGCAACCCAACACGGCTATAATTCTCCATAAACATCGCCCTTGACAGCTTCGGTAATCGATGTCCAATCCGAAAGATAAATACCCCGGCGAAACAAAATTGTGAAAACTTGAATACGGCCAATCGCCTGGATGGGACGTCAGACCATGTTTCACCGGATTCCAGTGAATGTAATCGCAATGTTTTTCAAAGTCGAGGCCGTCGCGGATTTGGTGTTCCCAGTAGCGCGGTTGCCAGACGGTTTGCGCCCGTTTGCGTTGTTGGGAGAGGGTTTGCGGTGATTTATAGCCAGCCGGGCATTGGTGGGTGAAATAATTTTTGATGGCGTTCCAGCTTATCGGGTAATTTTTATCACCGGGCGGCAAGGTCCAAATGCAATGCAAATGTTCCGGCAACAGTACAAAGGCGTCGATGGTGAAACGATAAACCAATTTCACGGTACGGAAAGCCGTCCGCAAAAGTTCGACATTATCCGGTTCGCATAAAAATTTCCGTCGTTTGTAAGTTACCACGGTAAAAAAATAAGTGCCGCCGGGAGTTTGGGCGCGACGGTAACGCATAGCGGAAAGCCTCCAAATGTTGATCGGGGTAAGTCAAGCGTAGTATTCAAGCGTAGTCGGGCAACAGTTTTATCGTTGCCCGACATTACCATGTCCGATGATGGAACGTAAGCCAAGCAATTCCGGAAGCCGTTGCCATGTGGTAACATCGGAGTGAACAGGCGGTTTTGCCCGCCAAAATAAAACCCAAAGGGCACACACAAAAAACCATCCAGGCCCGTGAAGGATTGGATGGTTTGTGTGCGATTTAACAGGTTAAGTGTTGTGTTGCATAAGTGCAGTATCGAATTGTCGGGCATAAACAGCATGCCCGACCTACGCGGCTACGGTGCCAGCCGGAGCACCGCAACAATTAAACCGCCAATCGCCAGTAATGTGCCGAAACTCCAGCGCATCAACAATTTTATTTCATGATGCAACCCCATAATCTCCTGATGCATCT
>JAQTMV010000229.1 GCA_028714175.1 Methylococcales bacterium | reverse complement strand
AAGCCGCTTGGATTAACCCGCCCCTTCCACGGACGGTAAAGGAGGCTCACGACCAGGAAAACGGTACACTCGATCTACACTAATATTCTTATAACGGGTGTCTCAAAATCATTGACATATACCGTAGACCGCAGTGAAGTTACCGAGGCGCAAACTGATTGGATAAAACAACAAACCAACCCGGACAAAATTACCCAGCTAATTCAGGGCGGCAAGAAGGAATGGAAGCAATTCATGGAACGATTAACTTTATACCGGCATTTTTTACAAAATCAAGATTACACACATTTGCTCAATGACCTCGAACGTCTGATTTATGCCGAAGTCAGGGAAATAAATGGCCTTAAAATTGGTATAGGCGGCTTTAACTCCGCTTGGAATAGTTCCCGTGACCGCGAAAAAGGTAAACTATGGTTAGGCGGCGATTGGCAAAACGGCACTATCGTTAACAGTCTCAATAAGCAAAATGCCGACTTGAAATTGGCTTTGATTCATCATCCGCCCGGCTGGTTTGTCGAGCAGGAAGATTCCAAGATGCGAAACCAAATGGAACGGGATTTTGATTTTTTCCTTCACGGTCATGAGCATCAGGGTTGGGTAAATGCCGGCATCGACGGCCATGTTCGCATTGCCGCTGCGGCCTGTTACGAAAGGGCCGATCAGGTAAACGGCTACAATTTTGTACGCTTGAACCTGGAAACCGGCGAAGCGGAAATCTGGTTACGGAAGTTTGACGGCGATGGCGGCGGCTGGATTCCACGAATTATTGCTAGGAGGACGACCAATGATGGGTTGTGGTTGTTGAAAGATCTTAACAGCTTAAAGAAATATAGAGAGAGTGCTTCACCCCGTTATGTTTTGAATGATGTTTTCATCCGCATAGTGCGCGATAAGGTAAAGTGCATCCTGGCGACCGACAAACTGGGCGCTTTGGCATTTCGCGAAGCCCTATTGAAAAATCAGCTGCCGGGCTTAGCCCCTGAAGAAGTCCTGATACCAAACCACGGTTCGGTTTCACCTGAATCTGCTATCAGGGTGTGGCGGAAGACGGTGCAAACCACTCTGGAGCAAGCGCGTGATCATTTAGCTGAAATTAAACAATGCGCTAGCGACATCATGGGTTGGTTGATTTTACTCTGTGTCGATGGTAATCGATTGCAACAAGATCGCGCTTCCTTTATTGATTTGGATAATGCGACAGAAATCGTCATTCCTGTAAAAACGCAGGCAGGCATCGAGGTGTTCGTCGCTAGATTACAGGAAAGGCCGGCAAAATTTCAACTCAAGGGGACGGATAAGGCACTTGGCGAAGGCTATGTTGACCCTGCTGATCTTGAACTGGGCTTACTTAAGGCTGATTGGTTGCGGGAAATACAGAAATAAGTTTATCACCAAGTGTTCAAAAAGGGACCGACTTTAAGCGACGATTGGCTGGGGCGGTTAAGGCATACTCTGGAGTTCAACGCCGTGGACAAAAACAAGATGTATTATCTCACGTTGCCGCGAACCCGCCATTCAGAACTTGTGGATACGATAAAACAATTAAAAGCGGATTTGCCGCATTTGAGGATTTTGATCACCGGCACGAGTGATATAGGCGGTGATACGATATTGATTATGGATGAAAGCCGTTTGGAAGCCCTCGTCCTAACATTTCTAACTACCTTGGCTGAGTTCTTATGAAGTTTAGATACCCTACCAATACCATCCCTCTCCCCAAACAAGGCTCCTGGCCTGATAGTTTTCACGTCTTCGACAACCAGCACGGTTATGCGCTCATGGCGGCGGAAGCGGCTGGGCGGCCTTTGCTGTTAAGGGGTGAACCGGGCACCGGCAAGAGCCAGTTGGCGAGGGCTGCTGCTGTCGCCACAGGGCGCTTGTTTCTATCGGTGGTGGTAAACGCTCGCACCGAATGCGAAGATTTACAATGGAAGTTCGATGCGGTGGGGCGTTTGGGTGAGGCACAAATCTTGGCTTCGATTCCAGACGCAGATCGACTTGCTCGTCTACGACCGGCGCGTTTTCTCAGCCCCGGCCCTTTGTGGTGGGCGCTGAACTGGCATACCGCCGAACAGCAGTTTATTGAATTTATCAATCCCAGTGACCCGGCTCCCGACTTTTCCGAAGGCTGGGAGCCCAGTTGTGGCAGTGTATTACTGATTGACGAAATCGACAAAGCTGACACCGATTTGCCCAATAGTCTCCTGGAAACCCTGGGCAACGGCGATTTTAAAGTGCCTTATATAGGTGGCTCAGTATGTCGGCAGACTGAAGTACCAGCGCCGCTGGTGGTCATCACGACCAATGAAGAGCGTGAATTGCCCGCCGCATTTATACGCCGTTGTTTGGTTTTACAATTGACATTGCCAGAAAAAAAAGATGAATTAATTCAATTTCTATCCAGTCGGGGTAAAGCGCATGTTGGTGATGAGAAATGCAGTGACAAAGTGCGGAAACGTGCCGCTGAATTGTTGGTTGAAGATCGTCTTGCCGTGGAACCGGGCCAACTAAGGCCTGGGCAAGCTGAGTACATTGATTTGCTAAAAGCCATAACTGGTATGGTAAAAGACGAAGAAATACAGATTGAATTCGAAGAAAGGCAGAAAACAAAAATAAAAAAACTTACAAAAGAAAATGAAATTGAAGAAGAAAAAGAGAAACTTAAGGAACAGTCGCAGATTGAACTGCTAGATGTTCTGCGCCGTTTTGTTTACCGAAAATAAACCTAACCACGTCAACTATGACGACTTTAATAAATCGCGCCGATTTGCTGGATTGCATTAAACAGTATGGCGCAAAACAGATAGAAGAATTTGCTGCCATTTTAAGTTATGCAGTTCCAAAGCATATAGAAATACTCTCAGGGATAGAACAGGTAGAAACACCATCGTTTGTTTCTGTAGATAAAATTGAACCTACAGCCGACATTCCCGCCTATAAGACAACTAACTCTCGGGACAGTTATCTTCACGTAGTTGCGCACCACCGTTTCAAAGATGATGAAATGGTGACCAAAGCGCCTGAATGGTACAGTAACGCCAATCCTTATCAAGACAACGATGCCGCACTAAAAGCCCCCGAAGGAGTCAATCCTCCACCACAGCTACCATTAATGGCTTGGCTCAGGCTTTGGCCGTTTCTGAAATTGGCTTTAGGTGCAAATGTTTCAAGTCACAAACCCGACTTATTTCGACTTGTGGATCGTTTGGTACGTGGTGAACAATTGCGACATTTACCCAAAGCCAGTCGCAAAGGTTGGGCCAGTCAGGCGCAATTAATCATCGATTATGACGAATCCTTGCTGCCGTTCTGGAATGATTTTAATGTGCTGAGGCAAAAACTCGCCAAACTGAGAGGGCAGGTGGGTTTAAATGTGTTGTCATTTCCTACCGGTGATCCTACCGGCTTATGTTGGCAGGATACCCCAACTGGTTGGCGCACAGTCGAGCGTTACCTACCGCCATTGGCAGGTACACCCATATTAATTTTGAGTGATTTAGGCTGTAACGAAGCCAGCGAACAACGGCGGTTGCGTTGGCAGCGGTTTGGTGAACAACTGGCACGTTCCGCTTGCCGTGCGGTCGCGTTAATGCCCTGTCCGCCACGTTGGTGGGATGCCAAACTAACCCGGTTGTTTTATTCCGCTTATTGGGATCGCGCCGTCCGTCCGCCTCAGCGACTTGACCGGACTATCGTATACTCAGCGACAGGTAAAATCGAGCGTGACAACTTCGCTACAGAAAGATTGTTGTCCTTGCTCGCTGTCGCCGTGCGGGTCGAACCGGCCTTGCTGCGGGCCGCGCGTTATTTGTTTCCTGCTGCGGAAATGGATGTCGGGGCCGAATTCGCTGCCTGGAACCATCCGGCAGTGCAGGCAACGCTCTTGGCTTTTTATTTTCAACCGTCGCAAGTAGAAGCTTATCGCTGCGGCTTTCGCGACCATCAAGGCTTATCGACTGAGCAGAAGCAAAAGATTTCCAATCTCTTAATAAACCATCATGCATGTTTATCCCCGGTTATCGCTCACGAAGAACGAATCGTTCTGGCCGAACTATTCGGAGACCCGGCTCCGCAAGATGCCGAAGCATTTGCTCAACGATTAGCAAAAACTGTCGACGAGGCGGGAAGCGAAATTAGCCGGTTGGCAAAACATTGGCTTGGGCGTATGGGAGCCAGACAGCACGTCTCGCTTTGGAACAATGAGCCCTTGGCTGTTGCCTGGCTGAAAGCCCATGAGGAGAACGAGTTTAAAAGCCAGCCCAGACCCGAGGGTTTAGCGCTGGAAAAGCTGGTCTGGGCGTTAAAAGCCAAGTCTGTTGTTAAGAGCCGGATTTATCAAAGGGAACAGGAATTGGTTTTTACTGATGTCACAGCTTCTGCCACTGGCAGTCGTGTAGGCGAAATTGACCGTAGCTTGGGGGTTTTTCAAATCAAAATCTCAGATAGTGAAGCTAGTCAATCCATGTCGCTGTTGTATAGCATTGCTCAGCCAATACCGCTCGTGCCGGAGCAGCGGTTGACTATCAGCACTGATATTGAAGAATTGCATTTGGATTGGCTGAGCAGGCCGATTTGGGCAAATACGATAGATCGGGATGATTTCGGTCTCTATGCCGATCTAAAACTAAAAGGCATCCTCCAGCGTTTTCGTTGGATTGCACCGGGCGATTTTCTGATGGGTTCACCGAAAACTGAAATTGATTATGAAAATGACGAACTTCAACACCAAGTGACCCTGACGAAAGGATTTTGGCTGGCTGATTCCGCCTGTACGCAGGCTCTTTGGCTGGTAGTGAAAGGTGAGAACCCGAGCGGGTTTCAAAATGATCCAAACAATCCAGTGGAAATGGTCAGTTGGGACGACACTCAAGTATTTATCAGAGCTTTGAACGAAATGGCTCCTGATTTGAAGGCCCGGCTGCCGACCGAGGCGGAATGGGAATATGCTTGCCGAGCCGGGGCGACCACACCATTCTGGTTCGGCGACAACATCACGCCGGAGCAGGTAAACTACAGCGGTCACTATCCCTATGCCGGTGGCGCCGATGGTGAGAAACGGGGACATACGGTACCGGTGAAATCATTGCCGCCCAACTCCTGGGGTTTATATGAAATGCACGGTAACATCTGGGAATGGTGCGCAGATTTGAACGATGAATATAAACCCGAAGCCGTTGTTAATCCAGACGGTCCCAAGAAAGGAACTTTCCGGGTGTTGCGAGGCGGCTCCTGGAACTTCGAAGGCAAATACGCCCGTTCCGCTTTCCGTTACAGGAACCTGCCGGATTACCGCTCCCGATACAACTTCATCGGGTTCCGTCTCGCCATATAGATCAAAAGTTGAATGTCTCCTTTAGGAAACTTGAATGACAGAATCATGTGTTGGTGGCTGCCTATCATTGGCTGTCACCGATTGACTGCTTTTCAAAGCTTACCAGCCGTTCGCTGGAAATCTGTGTATGTCTGTTCATGGCCGTTATGCAAACAAAGCTTTGCATAAGGGCCATTTGCGCTGGTTCCCAAGCTCCAGCTTGGGAACTTCAACCGGAAGCTCCAGCTTCCTGACTTTATGAAAGAGTTTTTAAATGCCCAGAAGCCGTTACCGTATTCTAAACATGACCTACCCCCATTTCTTGACAGCGACGATCAATTATTAGCAACCGTTGTTCACGCGCACTGAAACAGTTGAAATAGTGTTGGATTCCTGGAGGTTTCTTCAGCGAGAGGCTGAGTTTGAAATCTATGGCTACGTCATTCTGGAGAACCACTTGCATCTTATCGCCTCGTCACCAGATTTGAGCCGGGATATGCAACGTTTTAAATCCTATACTGCCAAGCGAATCATCAACTACCTGGAGCAAACTCAGGCAAAGAGAGTTTTAGAGCTGCTGGCTTTATTTAACCTAAAAACCGCAGTTGAACATATCCCTGCCAATAAAAACCAGCATAAACTTGACAAGAAAAATTGAGTTATGTAGAGCGTTTAGCTCGCGTAACTTATCAAATCTGGCGGTTTTAAGACTGC
>JAQTMV010000228.1 GCA_028714175.1 Methylococcales bacterium | reverse complement strand
TGAAAGTTGATGTTTTCGGGTTGCAACGAAAATCCATGGCCCACGTCCAGAGAAGTCATATGCAGGCGATATTTTTGCCCTTTTTGCAACTCAAGAATAGGGCGATACTGCCACTGCATGGCAGCCAAATAGACATCGCTGCCTGGAGGAGGCGCCACAACATCTTCACCGGTTGCAGCATCCTTGCGAACAGTGTACTTCGCCTGCATATCCGCCATCTTCTTGGAAAATGCTTCCGGCGTAGTCTTGTAGGTCTCGTTGCTCATGTTCTGGGGGCCCGAAAAATGCCAGCCAACCATCCAGACGAACATGAACACACACCATGTAAATGAAAGCACAATCCACCATATTTCGGTACGCTCAATCGGTTCGCGCCACCAGTCAGGATTTGTGGGGGGGGTATAAGACGTTCCCATAGCTATATTTCTCCCTAATATTTAATTAATCAAGTACGGCGATATTACGGAGCCGCTGGTATGTTGATTACATTCCATAACCCCCACAGCGTATAAAACACCATAGGTGTCAACACAGCCAAGGCTAACATAAGCCACTGGTTATCCAGTGCTTTTTGCATGAAGTGGGGACTTGCACCACTTGAAGTTGGTTCTGACATCGCTTATTCCTCCCTAAAATTGATAGCTAACACTATCTAGATTGATAGAAAAACTTATTAAAACAAACTCTAGTTTTGCTTCTACTTCTATTTCTATAGATTTGCTGGAATTCAGGATCAGGTCTAATGCCTGAGCAGCAGGTAAAGGCCGATACCAAAATACGCCGCAGCACTGATAGCCAACGTCACAGCCAGAAGAAGAAATTTGTTATGCAGCATCTGCTGCATGAAGGAAACTGGTGCAACCCCAGTCTTGGATGATTCCATTGCCACACCCCCTTTACACTGCATTTATATTTATGCACATGTTGTTTGCGACAAATCAAGTGCGACAATTTGCCACACGTTAAAAGTCTGTCCCAATAACTTAGTCATGTCAAGAAAATATCCACGCAATAATATTTATTATATTAACTCAATAAGTTATCAATTAAACATTGATATCCATCATCAACAAATATGAATCGATAAATGCACACCCGCTCAACTCAGCAATTTTTATGTTTATAGGCCAAATATTATTTTAAGCGCCTGTTTATTAAACTTTATTTGGCGCTGTAAACTTATTTACCAGCTTTATTATTGTTATTGCCCTGCAAAAAGGTTATTGCACTGAAAGCAAGTACGTAAGGTAATCTCCCTTATCTTGGGCCGAGCAATCTTTTTTATACAAGTCACGACAATGATCCGAAAAATTCTTTTCAACTTTTTTAGGATCTGAAAAACGATCTGGATTAGCAGAAACAGCCAACGGCTTGATTGGTTTACCAGTCTCGTTGTGTTTGCCTTCTTTGGCTGGATTGTCGGTATGACACGCAGAACAGGAAAGCTCCTTGCCCCCAACAATCACCTTCTTGACGTAAAAGGCACGCCCTGCCTCGGCAGACAATTTTGAATTTTTATTAAGCTTCTGGGCTTCTTGTCCATATTCAGCAGCGAGACTTCGCGCGACATTAAACTGCCGGGCAAATTGATTCGCAATATCGCTCCCCGCTTGAGCAGAAAAACTGATGAATCCAAAAAATGCGAGCACCACGTTGCATACTATTTGCATTTATGAATCCTCCTTGAAATTCAGGCTACAACCAAATCCTTATTAGTCCTATCTCATAAGCCAGAATCATGCCAGAATTACATTCTATTATTTATAAACAATATTTATGTTTTTTTGTTAAACTTTTTAAAGTGAACGTCAACATGTAAACGTTTATTGCAAACGGTGAAGTGTAATCTTAAACCTTAAGAAAACTATTTGTTTATTTTTTGCAATGCTCCATCTGGCAATCTCAGATATTTTTCGCTAATGGTCTTGTTACCTTGAATATATTGATTGACCATGATTTCTTTGCCGTCCCGATCAAGCACAATCTCATAGTACTGATAATTCTTAAATACTTCCTCGAAGTTCAAATTTTGACCCGGCTCCCAAGGTCGCAGCCCAGAATCAAAATGATCGAAATAGTGTGATACCCCCGGCGTAAACTTATCCGCAAGCGAAGCCGCACCAGCTACAAGCTCAAGCTGCAGCCCAATCAAGCAAAGCCCTGCAATGACACGAATCACCCCCATGGCAGACAACCTGGCCTCAGAGAGAGAAATTCATTTCAACTATCACATTACGGCTCGGCAACAAGAAATACGAGTAGGCTTTTTTGTCCAGCAGATTGTTAATCGCAACCGCCCCTTTCACCTCCTTGGAGAAAGTATATCCAAATCTGGCATTCACCATGGTATGTGCGTCGTAGCTGCCCGGCACGCCTTCCACCACGTCAGTGTTTTGCGCATTCCAATAAATATGGCTAACGTAGCGCGCATTCAGTGTGCCGGACCAGTATCCTTGCCGGGCAGTCAGCCCGATGCCTGCTATATTTTTGGGAGAATCAGTCAATCGCTTGCCGACACTCAGTGGATCGGCTGCGTTCTCCAGTACTTTTGAATCTACATAGGCGTAATTGGCATCCAGTTCCAGCCACTTTGCCAGTTTTGCCGTAGCACCCAATTCAATCCCGTTAACTTTTGCTTTGCCTGCGTTAATACGGAGCGAATTAGTCGCATTGACCTGCATCAGGTAAATCAGGTTGCTGAGCTGGGTATCGTAGTAGGTGGCGGTAACCTGGGCATCTTCGGTGAAGCGAAATTCGCCGCCCACCTCCCATGTGGCACCCCGCTCGGGCTGAAGATTTGGATCTCCAGCCGTCGTCCTGCCTCTGCTGGTCGAAGTTGTATACAGATCCTGATTGGTCGGCGCGCGGAAAGATTTTCCGAAAGAGGCGCGCAGTATTGCCGTTTCCAGCGGCTTATACACCACAGACACCTTCGGGCTGAACGCAGAGACGTTGCGTGCCGGATAAAATGTGGAACCGACCGGCGCGACAATGGAAAAATTGTCGCCTTGGGTCTGCCAGTCATCCCACCGCCCGCCCAGATAAATCTTCAGCGCATCCGTCGCACTGATTTCATCCTGCGCAAAAACGGAAGCTATCATCGAATGGCCGTGATAACCACTGTTCACAACGGTTCTGGAAGCCGGATCGCGCCAGTTGGAAAGCGCAAAAAATTGCTGGTTCACCGAGTCTTTATGCAGTGCCAGGCCGGTCACCAGAATCTGCCGGGAGCCGACCGGAAGGGTCAACTGAACCGCGCCGTCGAGCCCGATGTTCGGCGTATCCGACAGTGCACCAGCGCCGCTATCCCATACAGCGGTGGGACTTGCCAGTGTAAAACTGTATGCGCGTTCAATTTTTGCGAGGTCAATTTTCAGCAAATAATCGTTGCCGACAGTGCCGTCATAACCGGCAAAATACCGGGTTGCCGCCTCATGCAGCGGCAAGAACGAAAAAAGGGTGAAGTCGTAACTGGTCAGTGATACCCGCTGCCCGTTGATGTCGAGTGTCCCGCTTGAAACTGGTGCACCGGTAACGGTATTTCTAAGATACGTGTTGAATTGTGTATATCCCTGTTTGGTTTCCTGGTAGTTGATGCCCGCGTAAATTTTATCGCGCGCATTCAGTTCATAAAATAATTTGGTAATTGCATTGGCCGCTTTCCACGGCACGGCTCCCAAATCCCCCACCAGATAAGTCGGGACGCCCTCCCTGGTGGTGATTGCCTGCGCACCTGTGACTGGTGTACCAGGAGTACAGGGGGCAGGAAGTGGTGGGCATGTCGAAGCCTTGACGACAAAATCGTTCACATAACTGTCGCGGTTCTGATAGCCAAGTCCGGCGACGAAACCTAACCCGCTGTCCATTTTATCGCGAAAATAAAGGCTGGCATCCCCGCCACTGGCATCGCTCCAGCCTTTTTTTATTTTGGCGGTGAATTCGCGCTTGTCCGGTTGTTTGGTAATGATATTGACCACACCGCCGATGGCATTGCTGCCATACAGCGAAGAGAAGGCGCCGGGGACAACTTCAACACGGGCAATATCCTCGACAAACGGCATCCGCCAATTCACTTTCCCGGAACTGGCATCCTGGATAGGTTGTCCGTCAAGCAGGATGAGCGTTTTGGTTTGATCGATTCCGCGTAGCGACATGCCGCTTGTTCCTATGGTGCCCTGCGACTGTCCAAGCGCGCCGCCGCGCAAATAGAGGCTGGGCACTTGATCCAGCACATCGCCAAGCCGCGAGGCATTTTTTGTCTCGATATTCCTGGCGTTAACTACCGTTACAGCGGCAGGCACATCGGCAAGCGAAGCGCTGGTTCTGGTTGCCGTCACAACCACCTCGCCCAGCTCCACCACGTCACCACTCTCCGCTGCGTCCGCCGCTGTAACCAGCCCATAAATACAGCCCAAGGCAAGAAATAGCCGCCCTTTGCTTACTTGAGTTCTCATGGTGTTTTTCTACAAGCTTGTCGATTGGGAAACAAAAAATGGCATGCCATCTCCGTCCTCCACACACACGCTTCCCGTTCCCAGTCTTGCCATTCCGCCGGAGATCGGGGAATGGCAAGATCAGGATTGACAGAAGTTCCTAGTAAATATCGTGCATCGTGTTGTAAAGATTGAAGTGCCCGGTGGGCGTAATCAGCCTTGGATCGTCAATCACCTTTTTCAGCTTGCGAGTCTTGTCGTCAACGACCACAATGGCGGATTTCTGCTTCGAGCCGTTCCAAACTGAGAACCAGACTTCGTCGCCTGCCTTGTTGTATTCCGGCTGAACAACACGCTTGGAGCCTTCGCCGAGGTTGGCCCATTCGGCAATCGGCAACACCGTGACGCCTTTATCAAGGTTATTGATATCCAGCACCCCGACAGACTGATTGATCGCTGCATCCGGATTGAGCGGCGCATCGACCCACAGGTTCTTCGACTTCGGGTGGCTCTTGATAAACAACGATCCACTGCCATGGCCTTTAATGGTCCGCACCATTTTCCAGGCATATTGCTTATGTTTAACCGGGTCGGTACCGATTACCGCGATGGTATCTGCTCCCAGGTGGCTGGTAGCCCAGACCGGTCCGAACTTCGGGTCGATGAAGTTTGCACCGCGACCCGGGTGCGGAACCTTGTCCACATCAATCGTCGCAGCCAGCTTGCCTTCCTTGATGTCGATAACCGCGATCTTGTTGGAGGCGTTGGCGGCATCCATGAAGTAGCGTTTGGTTGACTCAAAGCCGCCGTCATGCAGAAAGCGCGGTGTGTCGATCGTGGTCGTCTTCAGGTTGTTCAGGTCGGAATAGTTTACGATTAGTACTTTGCCGGTTTCTTTCACGTTGACCATAAACTCGGGGTGGTAGTGAGAGGCCACGATCGCTGCAACACGAGCTTCCCTGACGAACTGGTTGGTCTCGGATGCAATGCCGCTGGTCGAAACGACCTTCAATGGCTTCAACGTATCGCCTTCATGAATCACATACTGCGGTGGCCAGTAAGTACCGGAGATCGCATACTTGTCCTCGAAACCCTTGTACTTCGAAGTTTCGATCGAACGAGCCTCAACCCCAGTCTTGACCTCCGCCACGACTGCGGGCATCTTCATCCACAAGTCGATCAGGCTAAGCTTGGCATCACGACCAGTCACGTACAGGTAACGCCCGGATGCAGAGTACCGGGAAATATGCACCGCATAACCGGTATTGAGTGTGGTAATGATTTGTTTGGTATCGCCATCGATCAGCGCCACTTTGCCATCATCACGTAGCGTGGTGGAGAAGATGTTGTCAATATTGATGTTGTTCATCTTCTTCGTCGGGCGATCCTTCACCGGTACAATAACCTTCCAGGTCGCTTCAATGTCCTTCAAACCCATCTCAGGCGGAGCCACTGGCGATTGCTGCACATAGCGCGCCATGATATCGACTTCTTCTTCAGTCAACTCACCACCGGACAAGAAGCCCGGCATCCCGCCTGGCGATCCATAGCCGATAAACGCCTTCAGATAATCCGTACCTTTGCCTATCGTAATGTCCGGC
>JAQTMV010000227.1 GCA_028714175.1 Methylococcales bacterium | reverse complement strand
ATCTTCTCGCTCATTGCTGGGAAAATTGCCCTTGGACCGTTGATGCTAATGCCGATTCCCATGACCCCGCATGGTCTCCCACTACAACTACATCTTCAGCGTCTGACGCTGACTGGTCTGATGCAATTTCTAAATTGTCCTCTGCTGCTAACAGTTTGCAAAAATTATCTGATATGGTTCAGGGACTTTTGGGCAAGGGTCAGGCCATTCCTATTGACAACCCAGTTTTATCCCCGTCCTCGATTACTACTGCTCCGGTATCCACGGTGATTAGGGATTCTGCCGGTAACGTCATTAAAACTGTTACTGAGTCAGTTACATATAATTCAAGTCCAATTAACATTTATGACAATAGCTATAATCCGATCACTAATATTACTTCCATTGTTAATTCGACGTTCACCGACAACACTACAAATATTACGACAACTACCACGACTACCAATGATTCGCCTCCTGTAGATTCTCCGCCTGATGATCCCTCTGTCGAGTTTGATACTGTCGACGATGTCGATTTGCCAACTCAGAGTTTGCCGGACATGGCAACACCTGTTTCATGGGGTGAGGGCACCTGTCCTGCCGACCCAGTCGCAACTGTTTTCGGTCATCCGATACCGATTCCTGTCCACGTTGTTTGCACCTACATGAGCGGTGTTCGTACTGCTGTTATTTTGCTGTTTTCGTTGATTGCCGCCTATATTGTGATAGGCGTCAAATTTGAGGGATAATGACCATGTCATTGATTAAAATTCCGCTCGGTTCGTTTTTGCAAAGCGCTGTCGGATCGCTGGCAAAACGCGTGCTTGTCTCGTTGGGTTTCGGCATTATCTCCTTTGCATCTATTGCTGCCGCTCTCAATGCCGCGTTGGGATATGCGCAAACCGCGTATTCCGGGTTGCCCGCTTTTGCGGCGGCTTTTCTTGGCCTGGCCGGTGTCGGCTACGGTTTGGGCATCGTCGCCGCTGCTCTCGTTTTCCGAGCATCTTATCTTGCGTTGCCTAGGTTGGGTTCTCTCATTAAATGATTACACTCATAACTGGTACTCCTGGCTCTGGCAAATCTATTTATGCCGTTTGGCACGAAATTAAACCCGCAGTTGAGGCCGGGCGCATTGTTTATTCATGCGGTATACCCAATCTCAAATTGCCTGCCATCCCTCTGAGTGACGATCAAGCGCGCGATTGGTATAAGACCATTCCGAAATCCAATGACGATGATCCTGATGAGTCGCCCGTGTTGTCTACCATCGCCGAAGGGTCGATGATTGTTATTGATGAGGTTCAACGCCTTTGGCGTCCTACTGGCGCGGGGTCAGTTTCACCGGATATTGCCGCGCTGGAAACTCACCGGCATCACGGTCTGGATTTTATTGTTATTACACAACATCCGAGTTTGTTACACCGCAATGTTCGCGCCCTTGTTGGACGGCATATCCATCTGCGTGCAACAGCTCTTGGAAATTATCTCTACGAATTTCCTGAATGGTGCGAAAACCCGCAAACAAAATCAGCCAGGACAAATTGCGTTCGAACCCGTTATCGTTTGCCAAAAGCTGCTTTTGAATTGTACAAATCCGCAAGTTTGCACGTCAAAACGTCTAAGCGAAAACCTATTCAGTATTTCGTTTTCATGGCGGTGTTGCTGGCCGTGCCGGTTGCGGGATATTCGTTTGTCCAATCAATTGTGGATCGCACTAAACCTGCTCAGGTCGTTGCGTCCGGTCCTGGCCTTCCTAGCGATCCTGTTTCTTCGTTTACCGCTACTCCGGCTCTCGACTCGCATCGATATCTCGATGTTCGCCTCGTTAGCAATCAGGTGGATTGGTCACAGATTGCCGCCTGTGTTTCTGGCGTGTCAAAATGCCTCTGTTATGGTGATTCCGGCCAGCGTCTAGCGGTTCCAGTGGCCGTTTGTAATGACGCAGTTAAATTCGGCTGGGGTGGTCGTTATAATGCAATCGACAAGCCGGCGGAGCACGGGACGAGGACGAAGGACGAGGACCGGGCGGAACCGGCCTCTCTTTCGTTACCCGGTAACAAACCCGCGACGTCTGCCTAGTTCCAGCCAGGCCTTCTCCGCTACGCTGTGTGTGGCTTTTCTGCCAGAAAACTGCGCTATCAATCCGGCATCGCTTATATTCGAAAAATCCGGGTTGTCCGGGTTTTGCCAGATTTCCGCGTCCTCTCGTTTCCTTTGATCTGTTTTTCGTTGTGCCGCTGTTTTTGGGTTGCCCAGTGATGGGCGCCCACGTTTAGCCGGTAATTTCAATTCGTATGTTATTTGATCTTCCATTTGTTTCATATCGCACTCCTTTGTTGTGATTGTCACGGTAAATCAATTATAGTGACTGTCACGCACAAAGTCAAGCGTTATTCCGTGAATGTCACAATATTTATTGGTTTGTTCTGGCCGGAGTCTCGAAGCATTCGGGCCGATAGGCCCATCCGGGAAAATCTCCCCGGATGACCACCTTTTGCCTAACTGATTTTTCCCTCATTTACCACTAGCCGGCCTTGCGTCGGCTTTTTGTTGCTGGCGTAAAAAGACCCGGATTTCTCCGGGCTTTTCATTTTCGCATTCGGCTATGTGGCCGGTTTGCCATATCCGGCCATTATACGAAGCAGTCGATTTAACAAAATCACCAGCGCGGCGCTAGCCGCTACCGCCGCCGCCCCTGCCGTTACGCCATCCCCGCTCATGGAGGAAATGCCAAATATCAGCGCCGCGAGAAGGAAGGCGGCGGCCTTCCTGGTGCGCCCAGTAAAACCCCGCCAGAAAGCCGCCCGGCTTTCGTTTTTCGCCGCCTGCTCCTCGATGTCGGCCAGCACCTCGAACGGGTCGAGCTTCAACGCCAGCGCGCAGGCGTAGGCATCCGGCCAGCGCTTCCCTTTGTAGTAATCCGCAATGCGCTGGGTTGGAATTTCCAGCGCATTGGCGAGGGCGTAATCCGTCTTCACGCTAAGCGCGATCTTGCATTTGTCCAGATATTCGCTCGGCTTCATTTCCTTACCCCGTTACTCGGTTATTGGTGCGCTTATTTTATCCCCAATTTAGGGATTGACAAGCTCCCCGTAATGGGGATATAAATGCGCATCCCCGATAAGGGGATATTCTTAACCCTAATGACATACTGATAAGGATTTTTCGTCATGAGCCTGCCCGAACCTATCGCCCAATTGCCCGCTTCCAAAAAGCTTCAACCTGGTCAAGCGTTCATCTCCTGCCGTCTCGCCAGCATGCGCAAAATTGATACAAAGAGTGGGCCGGTTTTCCTCACCGTGGCGAAAATGCCAGCAGTCGATCAATTCAGCCACCCGCAAACCATCGAATTGCATTCGCTCAACCGCATTGGCAAATCCAATGACGATTGGTCTGGCGTGGTGATGGTTGGCGGCACCTCTAACACCTACAAATCCGTGGACAAGGATACCGGCGAGTCTGAAACCGTGTATTCCGCGCGCAATTCCCTGACCGTAGTCGAAGATTAAGGCTTTTTGGGTGTACTACTACCCTGGCAAGATGAAAACGCATTCTAGGGTGCTTAATTGCTCTCTGGAGTCGCGTTTTCTGGCATTACAAATGTCGCTTTTTGCTGTTCGGGAATGCCCTGCTCTCCCCTCCCGTCAATTTCTTCCACAGAACTTACAAGTAAAGAGTTCTGTGGGGTCTCAAAATGAGACAAAAGTATGATTGAAACCCCTGTCTTTATCGACTGGATTTATCTGGCACAAACCCATGCTGCCGAATTGCCTCTGGTCGGTGGAACTATCCGGGCCAAGTCGGACAAAGTGGAGCATTTGGAAGTTGATGGCGTGAAATATCTGGTCATGTCGAACGACAAGGAAAAAGCCGCGCCGGGTTACACGATTTCCAGCATTCAGCATCAAGGGAGCCATGACACAAAAGTGATTACCCGCTGCGAGGGGTCGACCGTCACGTTATCCGGCAATGTCGGGCGTCTGGATCGCCCGGACAACATTTTTAATTATGTCCTTGATGAAACCATCACCAAGGCTTCCGCAGTGGTCAATCAATATGGCCTGCCCTCCTTCACGGCTGGCACATGCCACGGTAAGTCAACGTTGTCTGAACATGATCGTGATCTGGGGCTGTGGACTGAGTGGACCGGCGCGGTTATGCGCGAATTGCACGTTACCCAAAATTTCAGCACGGGAAGCGAAGCGATTGCAAAGGAAGTTATGAATTATATGGGTGGCCTGCGTGCCGCCCGTATCGCCAAAGGCCGCTATGGGGATGAGTCAATCGTTTTCGGCCATCTGGCGCGTAAGGGCAAGCGCATGCACAAAGCGATTGTGGTCTACCGCAAAGCTGCCGAAATGCTGGCTCATGCAAAAGGCCAGGAAGCCAAGAAGCGGGTCAAGGCCAGCGAAGAATACCAATTAGCCCATGAAACAGGGCTTGTTCGCATCGAATGCAAATGGGGAACCGATTACCTGAGGGACAACAAACTAAGATTTATAGGCGAAGCCACCATGACAAATATCATTTCTCTATTCAAAGCAGAAACCAATTTTCTATTAAATGCCTCGCCGGATCGAACGGCGCGGGTAATTGCCGATTTGCCGCCTAAGGTGCGTTCTGCCGCGCTTCACTGGATCAGGGGCGATGATCTGCGCTTGCTCATGTCCCGCGCCACGTTCTACCGCATGATTAAAGCCCTTGCTCATTACGGCATTGATGCCAGCGAGCCGCGCCGGGTGGATGGTCGCCCGAACTCCGAAGCGGCCTTGCAATGCATGCTTGATGCTCTCCCGGTTTTCGAGCTTAGGCCGCTTGTAATACCTGATTGGTATGTCTTGCCCGAAATACGGAATGCGGCATGAGCCATTTATTCCCGTCCTGTGTTTACAACCTGGGCCAACTAAATTCGCCATCTGGCGTTTCCGGTCGGGCGGTACCCGTCATTAAATGGAGTGTTTATTATGTTTAAATCTGTTACCTCAGTTGTTATTTCTGCCCTGGCTCTTTTTGGCCTCGCCGAGTCTGCGAATGCCGCCCTCTCGACCGATGTCACCACCGCGATCTCTACGGCTGCCACCGATGGTGCAACGTTGGGCGGTTTGATTCTTGCCGTGTTGATCGGTATCGCAGCATTCAAGTGGTTGCGCGGGGCCAAGTAAGTAATGCCCTCTTACCTTTACAAGGGTAATTGTTATGCCTCGGCCATGTCTGTTTATTCGGCCATGGCCGGGGATTGTCCGCCGGTAACCAGTTCTGGCGCAGCGCTATCGTGTTCACCCGTTTCTAATGGCTACACGGTCACAATTGGCACGGGTTCTGCGATTACTGTCGTTCCGACTTTGGAAAATTGCATCCCCGAAGTTGTTGATGCTGTTGAGTTGGGCGGCGCGGTTGTTGCCGCTCTTGCTGCCGCGTTTGGCCTTAAATTACTTTGGAGGGCTTTCTAATGCCAATTGAATTTTATTCAATGTCTGTTGCTTTCTCGATTATCGGTGCTGCGTGGATACTTTTTCGATGAGGCTTTTTATTTGGTTTCTGGTCGGCGTTTGCTTTTCGCTCGTGTTGATACCCGCGTACGCTACCGATTATCCAGTGCGTATTTCTGGCGTTTCCGCCTCTCCGTCTGGTCCTGTTTATCGTCCCGCTCCAGGTGTTGTTTTTGTCACTCCCAGTTTTAATACTATCAACACAGCACGAATGCCAGTTACCATCACTCAGGCCGGAGGTGTTACAGCCGATCTTAAAATTGCTGGTACTCTGACTGCCAATGCGGCCCGTGTTGGTGCCGCTGTCGGTACTCTTGCTCGTTTTTCAGGTCCGGTTGGTCTCGGTTTGCAGCTTTTGCCTATTATTTGCGCTGAAACATCTATTTGTGACGATACACAAAATCATTGGGTTGTAAAAAAATCCGACCCTAATTCTCTTGAGAACGGTGCTCATACTGCACATGATTCTAAAGGACTTATCAAGGGATCTTGTACAGTCTCTAACGGTGATCGTTCTAACTGTGATTATCTTCTCGCTCATTGCTGGGAAAATTGCCCTTGGACCGTTGATGCTAATGCCGATTCCCATGACCCCGCATGGTCTCCCACTACAACTACATCTTCAGCGTCTGACGCTGACTGGTCTGATGCAAT
>JAQTMV010000226.1 GCA_028714175.1 Methylococcales bacterium | reverse complement strand
GTTGTGTGAGAAAATAGTTACCAGTAGAAAAGCAAAAGTCTTCTGACAACAGGCTTGGTATATAGGATGCTGATATTTTTTATTATACGCATTCGTGTCCGCGCCAGTAACATTTCCAGAACAACTCAAAATAATCCTCCATGCAACCCTCTTTCATCCACCTAAGACTACACACCGAATTCTCGCTGGTAGACGGTATCGTTAAAATCAAGACCCTGGTTAAGCATCTGGCTGAATTGAATATGCCGGCAGTTGCAGTTACCGATCATGCCAATCTGTTCTCGCTGGTCAAGTTTTACAAGGCAGCATTGGGGCAAGGCATCAAGCCGGTAGCGGGAGCTGATGTGTTGATTTTTAATCCTGAAGAGCCAGCTACACCTTATCACTTGACCTTGCTGGTCAATAATCACACGGGTTACATCACGCTGACCGAGCTGATTTCAAAAGCCTATCAGGAAGGACAGCATCAGGGCGTGCCGATGTTGCAACGTGAATGGCTAGAGCAGAATCATAACGGTCTGATCGCATTGTCGGGTGCAATGAACGGGGATATAGGCAAGGCCTTGTTAGCAGAAAATCACGAGGCGGCTAAACGGTTGGCGGAACATTGGGGCGCATTGTTTGAACAGAGTTTTTATCTGGAATTACAGCGCGTAGGTAAGCCCGACGAAGAGCGTTATATTGCCGCTGCTGTTGATCTGGCGTTGGCAACGGGTTTGCCTGTAGTTGCCACCAATGATGTGCGCTTTATTCAGCAAAAGGATTTTGCCGCTCATGAAGTCCGGGTGTGTATTAATCAGGGTCGGGTATTGGATGATACACGGCGGCCCAGGGATTATACCGATCAGCAATACTTACGCGGCACCGAGGAAATGCTGACGTTGTTTGCTGATATTCCTGAAGCGCTGGAAAACACCGTGGAAATTGCCAAACGCTGCAATTTAAAGCTGACGCTGGGAGAAAACTTTCTGCCCGATTTCCCGGTTCCGGCAGGTATGACGCTCGGTGAATTAATGGCGAACGAGTCCAAAAAGGGCCTGGAAGAGCGATTAATGCAATACCCGGCAGCTGGAAAAGGCACGGATGAGGAAAATCGTAAGGTTTACTATCAGCGTCTGGATACCGAATTGAAGGTGATAACCGAAATGGGTTTCCCCGGTTATTTTATGATTGTTGCCGATTTTATTCAGTGGGCAAAAAATGAACATATTCCAGTCGGCCCGGGACGCGGTTCAGGCGCGGGTTCATTGGTCGCCTATGCGCTTAAAATCACGGATTTGGATCCCATCGAATTTGATTTGCTGTTCGAGCGGTTTTTGAATCCTGAGCGCGTCTCCATGCCCGATTTTGATATTGACTTTTGCATGGATAGACGCGATGAGGTGATCGATTATGTCGCACGCCATTATGGCCGCGATCATGTTGCGCAGATTATCACCTATGGTTCGATGGCGGCCAAAGCGGTTATTCGTGATGTAGGACGTGTGCAGGGTTTTGCTTACGGCTTTGTCGATCGACTGGCCAAGCTGATTCCCTTTGAAATCGGTATGACGCTGACCAAAGCATTAAAAGACAGTCCAGAGCTTAAACAGCTTTATGATACCGAAGAAGAAGTCAAGACGCTGATTGATATGGCGCTGTCGCTGGAAGGAACTGCCAGGAATGCCGGAAAACATGCGGGTGGTGTGGTTATATCGCCGACCAAGTTGACGGATTTTACGCCGCTGTATTGTGAACAAGGCGGCGGTAATCTGGTAACCCAGTTTGATAAAGATGATGTGGAAGCGGTCGGGCTGGTCAAGTTCGACTTTTTGGGTTTACGCACGCTGACGATTATTGATTGGGCGCTGCAAACCATTAATGTCAAAAAAAGGCAAAACGGTGAAGCGCCGGTTGATATCACCACCATTCCCAGAGATGATGCCTCTACCTATGCACTATTAAAAAACGGTCTGACCACAGCCGTGTTTCAGCTGGAATCACGCGGCATGAAGGAGCTGATTAAAAAGCTCAAACCCGACTGCTTTGACGATATTATTGCGCTGGTGGCGCTGTTTCGTCCGGGCCCTTTGGAATCGGGCATGGTCGATGATTACATCAATGTCAAACATGGCGCGAAAGCGGAGTACGCGCATCCGTTGCTGGAGCCCATCCTCAGACCTACCAATGGCGTTATTTTGTATCAGGAACAGGTGATGCAGATTGCGCGGGAGTTGGCGCATTATACGCTGGGCGGGGCGGATATGCTGCGGCGGGCGATGGGCAAAAAGAAGCCGGAAGAAATGGCAAAGGAACGGGAAAAGTTCACCACCGGCGCAGTTGCAAATCAGGTCGATGAAGCCATAGCAACGTATGTTTTCGATTTAATGGAAAAATTCGCCGGCTATGGCTTCAACAAATCCCATTCCGCCGCCTATGCACTGGTCGCCTATCAAACCGCCTGGCTGAAAGCCCATTACCCGGCTGCTTTCATGGCTGCGGTACTGTCTTCCGACATGGACAATACCGACAAGGTAGTAGTATTGATAGAAGAATGCAGGCAGATGAAGCTGGTCATTCTACCGCCGACAATCAATGTGTCGACCTATCGTTTTACCGTCAATGACGCTGATCATATTGTTTATGGCCTGGGTGCAATCAAGGGCGTGGGCCAGGCCGCGATTGAAGATATGCTCAAAGAGCGGGACGATAATGGCCGTTTTTCAGGCTTATATGATTTATGCAAGCGTGTCGATTTACGAAAGTTTAACCGGCGAGTGCTGGAAGCGTTAATCCGCGCCGGGGCTTTTGATGAATTTGAAACTAATCGGGCGAGTCATTTGGCGGAATTACCTACCGTCTTGCGAGTAGCGGAACAGCACGGGAAAATGGCGCAAACGGGGCAGAATGATTTGTTTGGTTTGGCGGTTACTGAGGATGCAGCAGGTACCGAGGCTTATGCTGCTGTAGTTGAGCCATGGTCTGACAATGAACGCTTGGCTGCGGAAAAATTAACCTTGGGGTTATTTTTGACGGGGCATCCGATAGACCAGTACGAGCCGGAATTAAAACACTTTACGAACGGAAAAATAGCATCTTTGCAGGTGTCGCGCGGGAATATGGAGGCGCGTGTTGCGGGCCTGGTAATAGAAATGCGCACCCGCCAGACCAAACTGGGCAAAACGATGGGCTTTGCTATCATTGATGATAAATCCGGCAGACTGGAAATTGCCGCTTTTGGCGAAGTTTACGATAAATATCGGGATATTTTTGCTCGCGATGATCTTTTAGTCGCCGAAGGGGCTTTGGCTATTGATAATTTTTCCGGCGCGTTGCGCTTGACGGTTGAGAAGTTATACGACATAGAGCAGGCGAGAGAAAGTTTTTCAAGAGGTATTCAGCTAACCTGGACTACAGCAGCAAACAAGCTTGAATCCAGCGCTTGTATTGAGAGGTTAGTTGCAGTTTTGAGTCCTTTCAAGGGCGGCAGTTGTCCCATAAGCATCAATTATGCATCGCAGCATGCACGGGCTGCTGTTCAGCTGGGTGATGAATGGCGCGTGCATCCCACTAATGAATTGATTGCACGCTTAAGATCGTGGCTTGGCTCTTCAGCCGTAGAAATCAGATATAAATAAGGTTCAACCGTAGAGACGCGATTTGCGCGTCTCTACGGTTGTCGTTTACTATTCAGTTCCGGCGTCTTGATTTATCGATTCAACCGCTTTTTGTGCAGATCCAGCAACTGATTTTTGTGGTTCCGGAATAGCTGGCATATTAGCCTGAAGTTCCAAACGCTCAGTTCTTTCTACTCTTTCAGCAAAATCGTTGTCATAAGACCGGGATGGTATGGAACGAGCTTCGCCTTGTGCGTCAGATGCGGCTTCACCACCGTTTGAATCACCCTCTGCCTCTGGTTTTTTGTAGTTGGGATTGCGTGGTCTTCTGCGGTTTGGACCTCTTCTGCCGGCATTTTTACTGGCACTTTGCCTAGTTTGCTCTTCAGTCGATGCAGAAACTTCAGGGGTAACTAATATCGCTTCAGTTATTGGCGTTTCATTAGCCGCCACAGGTTCGCTTTTAACAAGTTCGACAGCCTCGTCGACAGCATTGTTGACTGGCGCAAGGTTGCGCCTTACGTTCCGCCCCGGCCCCCGGATATTACGACCAGGGCGGGGTTCCTTGTTTTGCTCCTGCTTGGTGTCTTGCTCTTGCGGGGTACGGCCAGGGCGCGGTTCCAGGGTTTTTTGACCTTGACTTCTACCGCCTCTTCTTCGACTTCTGCTCGGCTGGCTTTCGTCAGTTGATCTTACTTTTTCAACAACCGGCGCGGGCGGTGTTGTCACTTCAGGCTCGGCACTGGGACCTACGAGTTTATGCCAGAAGCGTTTAATCAAACTGGCAGTTTCATTTTTGCTTTGGACGGGTGCAGGCGAATCACGCATAAACTCCTTGATTGCCGCTTTTTCAACTTTCGGTTTTATTTGTTGCGCAAATTCCGGAATGGTGATGTCTTCTGCTTTTATTTGTAAGTAGCTGGGTTTTTCTTCGGCAGACTCTTTTTCCTTGATGCGCTCAATGTCATAAGCCGGTGTTTCGAGATGTTTACTGGGCAAAATGATAATGCCAACCTTCAGTCTGGCTTCGATCTGTTCAATGGCATGGCGTTTCTCATTCAACAGAAAAGTCGCACACTCAATAGGCAAATGAGCAATGACTTTTTCCGTACCTTTCTTCATCGCTTCTTCTTCAAGAATCCTCAATACTGAAAGTGCGACCGACTCAACATTACGAATAGTACCTTGGCCTTTACAGCGTGGACAAGGCAATTGCGTGGATTCGCCCAGAGAAGGGCGCATTCTTTGCCTGGACATTTCCAGCAGGCCGAAACGTGAGATGCGGCTGGTTTGAATGCGGGCTCTATCAATTTTAAGGGCATCACGCAGATGATTTTCAACAGTGCGTTGATTTTTATTGGACAACATATCGATGAAGTCGATAACAAACAAACCGCCCAAGTCCCGCAATCTGAGTTGGCGGGCGATTTCATCGGTTGCCTCGAGGTTTGTGTTCAGGGCTGTTTCTTCAATATCACTGCCTTTGGTAGCGCGAGCGGAGTTGATGTCTATTGAAGTCAATGCTTCAGTATGATCGATGACAATTGAACCGCCCGAAGGCAGCGAAACTTCACGTCCATAAGCCACTTCAATTTGAGATTCAATCTGGTAACGGTTAAATAAAGGCACAGCATCCTGATACAGTTTTGCTTTGGGCAAAAAATGCGGCATAACCTGCTTAAGGAAGTCTTGTACCAGTTTAAAAGAGTCTTCATTATCGATTAAAATTTCATCAATATTCCCGCGCAGGTGGTCTCGCAGGGCTCTGATGATGACGTTACTTTCCTGAAAAACAAGAAATGGTGCTTTCTGCTCACTAGACGAGCGTTCTATCGCTTCCCATAGTTGCAGCAGATAATTTAAATCCCATTGCAGTTCTTCGGCGTTTTTGCCGCAACCTGCCGTTCTGACGATCAGGCCCATGCTTTCAGGAATTTCAAGCGACGCCATTACTTCACGCAAATCACTGCGGGTTTCACCTTCTATGCGCCGCGATATACCGCCTGCTTTGGGATTATTAGGCATTAATACCAGGTAAGTACCCGCCAGGCTGATATAAGTAGTTAATGCAGCGCCTTTATTTCCGCGCTCTTCTTTTTCAATCTGAACAAGAATTTCCTGACCTTCTTTAAGCAGATCTTTTACGGCTGGACGACGACCGTCTGTTTCGGCGCCTTCCTGAGTTTGTCGGTAGAGCGGGGAAATTTCCTTAAAAGGCAAAAAGCCGTGTTTTTCAGCGCCATAGTTTATAAATGCCGCTTCCAGGCTGGGTTCTACGCGGGTAATAATACCTTTGTAGATATTGGATTTTTTTTGTTCTTTTGAAGGGACTTCTATGTCAAAATCATAAAGTTTTTGACCGTCTACCAAAGCGACTCGCAGTTCTTCTGCCTGCGTAGCATTGATAAGCATTCTTTTCATTCAATTATCCTTGTAGTTTCCTGCTCCATTGTCAGATTTTACTGAATCAGACTGGTCTTGGCCATCGCATCAAGTGTGTGTCAATACAAACACGAAGCAATATATTTACCAATAACACAATCAGCTTAGTTTTACGGCCATATG
>JAQTMV010000225.1 GCA_028714175.1 Methylococcales bacterium | reverse complement strand
CTGGCTCCCTGTGCAGCTATACACATTGTTGGAGACGCAGTTGCGCTGGCCGTCCGTGCATACTGGAGTGGCAATGCAGGCGCCGTTGTCGCAGGTGTATCCCGCCGCGCACTCTATCGGGTCGGAGAGGTGCCCGTTGGAGCATTCGCGGTAAGAGGTCGCGCCTGCGCAGGCGGTTGTCCCCGCCTCGCATTCCGCGCACTGGCTGTTCAGGCATCCCTGGGCGCACTGCAGGTAATCCACATACGCGTTGTTGTCGCCGCACTGCTGAATCATGTTCGCATCGGTGGGCGAGCACCTCTTCGCGCCGGGGGTTGCGCATTCGTCCCCGCTCGGTGCGTGGCACGAACCGCCCGTGCATACCTGCCCGCTCGGGCAGGAAGTAAAGCTGCCCCACTGGCCCTGGCTGTTGCAGGTCTGGTAGTGGGAGGAATCCACGCACTGCTTGTTCCCGGTGCCGCACTGCACGCACATCCCGTAGGCGCAGCCGTCGGAGCAGTAAGTATAGTCCTTCCAATAGCCTACCGAGCAGCGCTGGAGCTCATAAACGCTGGCCGGAGAGCAGCGCGTCTGGCCGCTAGTGGAACAGGAGGTGTGCGCGCTCTGCACGCAATCCCCGCTCTCGCACACGTAGCCGCTGCCGCAGCTCTTCTTCCGGCCCCATTCGCCGTCCGAATCGCACACCTGGTAATGGGTGTCGTCGTAGCACTGGGTGTCCCCGCGGCGGCAGTCCTTGCACGCCCCGTTGCTGCACCCATAGCTGCAGTGGCGCCAGTTGGCCCACTGCCCCTGCGAGTTGCATTGCTGTATCTCATTCCCGTCCGTGGGGGAGCAGCGCTTGTCCTTGTATGAGCACTGCGGAACCGGCTGGCACGTGCCTCCGGAGCATGTCTGCCCCGAACTGCAGTATTGCGTCGGGTTCCAGATTGCGTGCTCGCCGCACACGCGGTAGCTGTTGCTGCTCAGGCACTCGGAGGTTCCGGGCTGGCACCCGAGCCGCTCCATGCACTGCCCGTCGGAGCACTCCTCGTCCTGGCCGCAGTGCTGGGCATCGCCCCAGACCGCATAGTCCGTGCATACGTGGTAGCTCGTGCTGTCTATGCATTCCGAGGTCCCCGGGTTGCATCCCAGCTGCGCGAAGGCAGGGGAGAGCAACATCCCAAATATTACTAATAAGCCGATCAGGTATTTCATATGTTTTCCCCGGGAAGGGAATAGAAGATAAGATATATAAGGATTAGGAATGGCGGGATGGAAGCGGAAGCATTTAATTATCGTCCGGAACGTATTCTTTACGCAAGCCGTGGTTTACATGGTTTGTGGTTTTTGGGCTTGTTTGGCTGGCGGCGTCGTGGAGCTTGAGGTTTTTGGGCTCCTTTTTGCGCCGAGCGAACGCTGGGGCGTGAGTGAGGCAACCCAAAGGCAGAGTGAAGCGATGGCGGAATTCCGCAGAATTCTGCCAGACATCGCCGCAGCGATGCAGAGCTATGGCGAGCTTCACGATGACAAAAAGGAGAGCAGGGGTGGCAGAGCCTGGAAAATGCGCGGGGCTTAGGACCCCGTGGCCTAGCGCCTACGCAGGTTCAAATCCTGCCCCCTGCAACTTTTTATATATCCATTAGTTGCAATTGGAAGCGTGCTCGAGCTTCTCGCAAGGATAATCCCGCTCTCAATCGCCTCTGCGATGTCGCCGGTCATACTCGGATTGGCAATCTCCCTTCTCGCCGGCAAGAACCACCCCGAAGCGCGGGCCATCTCGTTTCTTTTGGGCGGGGCGGTGGTTGCGCTCATCCTTGCGGGGATTGCGTTTGCCGTGGTCGCGGGCGCCGCTTCTGGAAACGTGCCGCACATACCCGCATACGTGGACGTGGTGCTGGGGGCGCTGTTCGTGGCCTTCGCAGCGAAGGAAGCCCTGGAGAAGGAAGGGAAACGGCCTGGGCTGAAGAAGGCGGGTAAGGGGCCCGCGTTGTTGAAGTGGTTTGCCATCAGCTTCGTCGCGAACATGACCAATTTTGACGCGGTGCTGCTGAACATCACCGCGGTGAAGGAGATATTGCAGGCGGGCGTGGGAACGTTCCATGAGGCGCTGCTGGTGCTCGTCGCGGACCTCTTCTTCATCCTTCCGGTGCTGCTGCCGCTGGCGATATATGCGGTGGCTTCGGAGAGGACGGAGAAGACGCTCGCGCCTGTCGGCGCATGGATGCAGAAATACGGGAGATACATAGTTGCAGCGATATTCCTTGTCTTCGGGATTTATCTCCTTTGGAAAGGATTTTCGGCGGTTGCATGAGTAGCGGGCTGGGAGAGTGCATTAATCTTACCATTCATGAATAATGGTTTTAAACACTTTTCCACAAATATACACTTATGAAAGCCAGAAAAATATTCTTTGAGCAGCAGCTGGAGGCAATCGGCCAGTGCGGCATGAAAGACGGAAAAAGGTCCCGCCTCGCTTATACAAAAGAAGAGAACATGGCGTTCGTACGCGCCTGGAACCTGATGCACGGCGCAGGTATGCGCATTAGTCAGGACGCTTTCGGAAACCTTTACGGCATCCTTGGGCCCCGTGGAAGGAAGGTCATGAGCGGCTCGCATCTTGATTCGGTTGAGGATGCCGGCAGATTTGACGGCGTCGCCGGGGTTCTCGCGGCAATTGAAGCGGTAAGGATGGTTTCAGAATCCGGCGCAAAGCTAAGGAGGCCGCTTATGGCGGTTGCCTGGAGGGGTGAGGAATCCGTGAGGTTCGGAAAGACCTATCTGGGCTCGGGCGCAGCATTCGGAAAATGCACCGAGGAGACACTTGAGCGGATGGAAGTCAAGGATTTTGAAGACGAGGGAAGGAAGACGCTGCGGCAGGCGATGCGGCTCTGCGGGGCGGACCCCTCATGCCTGAAGGCGCACCTGAAGCCGGAGTGGATACATTCGTACATAGAGCTGCACGTGGAACAGGGCAGGGTCCTGGAGAGCGAAGGGAAGAGGATAGGCATAGTCACAAGCATAGCCGGAAACAGGAGGTTCCAGCTCATGCTCGCCGGATTGGGCCTGCACACGGGAGCGACGAGGATGATGGACCGCATGGGCAACGAAGGTGCGGAGGGCGCGGACGCCAGCTTTGCGATGGCGAAGATAATACTATGGCTTAGGGAAATGGCAAACGGGCTCAATACCCGCCACAGGGTGGATGCGCTGAGCGATGTGCGCATGGCATGCCCGATGATAATCCAGAACGGGGGCGGGATGACCACCACGATGCAGGACATTGCGATGAGATTTGATTTCAGGTCCGTGGACAGGAGACTGCTGGAGCTCGCGAAGGCTGATTTTGTAAGGGATGCGAAAGAGATATGTCGGAGCGAAGGGATATCGTGCGAGTGCCAGGACCTTGCGGCTGAAGACCCGTTTGAGCTGTCCGGGGAGATGGTGGACAGGATAGGCGATGCATGCACGGGCATGGGCGTGGAGGCGAGGATAATGCCTAGCGGCGCAGGGCATGATGCGAAGGTTCCTGCCCGCTTCGGAGTGAAGACCGGCATGATATTCGTCCCCTCCAAGGGGGGCATAAGCCACAATCCGCTTGAGGACACGGACATGGACGACCTCGTCCTTGGAACGGAAGTGCTGGCGGAAACGATGCGCAGGCTGGCTGAGGAGAAGTAAGCGGCAAAGCACTCGGCAAACCCTTATAAATCTCATAAATGAAACGGGCGCATGCGCGAGGCACATCTGATTTCCTTCTTTTCCGGAACGGCGCCCACGCTGCATTTCTGGGAAGGGGGGCAGCTCTGCACGGAAGAAATGAGGGGCTTCTGGAGCGTCTCCCGCACCGGGGACAAGGCGTGCGTAGGGTATGCGGACATGGAGGGGCGGAAATGCTGCCCGCACGGGGAAAGGGGGGTGATGCAGTGCCCGCTGTGCAGGTTCAAGGACATCGCAAAAGTGCATACGCGGCTGGATTTCACCGGATACGAGGAGGTGGCTGAGCAGTTCCTGAACCGCCCTTATTCCATTTATCTCGTTTCATTCGGGGATTTGGTGAAATGCGGGGTGACGAAAATGGAGCGTGTGCGCGAGAGGGTGCGTGAGCAGGGCGCGGACTTCTTTGTGGAACTGATGCGGCTGGAGAACGGGAAGGATGCGTATGAGATGGAGGCGCTGCTCCAGCAGGAGTACGGGTTCAGGAACGCGGTAAGGAACGACACGAAACTGAAACTCTTGGGGAAGGAGAACAGGGAGCCGATTGGGAAGGCGCTTGCGCTCCTGAAGGAGAGCGTGGCGTTCGGGGAATTCGTCCTGGACGGGGCGAATGTGGAAGAATTGGGGTATAATGTCCCGCCATCATTTGAGGTTGCGGATGAGATAGAGGGGAAGATAACCGGCGCCAAGGGGCAGCTGCTTTTCTTTGAGAACGGAAGCGCTAAAGTCGTGAATATGAAAAAAATGGGCGGGGAAATAGCCAGGATAGATTAGAAAACCGGTCTGGCGCCATTTGCAAAGAAATTTAAAATTAAACCCTTATTCCTGTGCAGGGTAATTTGAATGAAAATGACATCCTCGCGCATACTGGCTGTTTTTGGATTTGCCATGCTCCTGCTTTTTGCGGGCTGTGCACAGCAGGGGGGGGCTGGAACCCAGGGTGGTACGGCGGCAGCCTGCACTGATTCGGACGGGGGCAGGGACACTTATTCCGCTGGCACGGTCTCCCTGGGCGGCGTCAACCGCTCCGACTCCTGCGTTGATGCATACACGATACGGGAATACTACTGCGAAGACGGGGCGATTCTGGGCGCTTCTGAACTCTCCTGCGGAACCGGCTACATCTGCACGGACGGCGCATGCACCGCGGTCCCATGCACGGACAGCGACGGCGGGGAGGTGGGCGAGACCAGGGGAACGGCGGCCGCGGGGGCCACGTCCAACGAGGACACCTGCGCGGGGGAGGCCTCTGTGACGGAATATTATTGTTCGGAGGGCGCAATACTCTCAAGCACGATAAGCTGCGGCGAGGGGAAACACTGCGTTGAAGGGGCATGCATCGCCTACACATGCACGGATTCGGACGGCGGGCAGGAAGCCGGGGAAGCCGGCACAGCCTCCATAGGGGACAACAGGAAAACAGACACGTGCAGCAGCGATAGGAGGAGTGTGACCGAATACTACTGCGACGAATCCGGGAGCATACGCAATGCCAGCATCGCCTGCGGGTCTGAAGAGGTGTGCAGGGAGGGGGCGTGCGTTGCGGCGACATGCACCGATTCCGACGGGGGCCAGACAAAAGGGACGGCCGGCACCACCACCCTTGGGGCGATTTCCCGCTCGGACAGCTGCCACAGCGACACCTCGGTCACGGAATATTATTGCGGCGGAGGCGACATATTATACACAACGATTTCGTGCGGCAGCGGGTATGTCTGCGACGAAGGGGCCTGCGTGGAAATCAACTGCATTGACGACGATGAATCCCTGGATGGGGACGACCTGAACTGGTTCCAGTTCAAGACCGCCAGCTCGCTCACCATATATGTGGGGGAGAATGCCATGGTGGACGACGACTATTATGTCAGGCTGGATGACGTTGGTGGGACAGAGGGCGCGGAAACCGCGACCTTCACCATTTATGACCGGGATGGGGATGATGTAGATACCTGCGACCTGGACAATGGGGATGAGACGAACGACCTCTGCGGCGAGGGGATTTCGCTGGAAGTCAGCGACGCAAGCATAGATGATGAATATGCAAGGATACGGGGCGACGTCGCCTACCTGCAGGTTTACACGCAGGACGGGACGATAACCACCTATACGGGCCTGGGATGCACCAAGGGGGACGAATACGACATAGATGTTGAAACTTCGGAATTCTACCCGAAGCTTGTTGCCTCAACAGTCAAAATGCTGGGGGGCTCCTACAAGGTAACCGCAATAAGCAACGAAACCGTGACGATAGAAATAGACGGGGATGATGAGGTAATCGAGGACGGCGACGAGGTGGAAATAAACGACCAGGACTACACGTTCTCGCTGGAGTTCTCGGATTACGGCCTGGTCGGATGGATAATTGAGCAGTCCTGAACCATCTTTTGATTGCCCCTCCCGGGGAGGGGCGTTTTCCTTCTTTCCTTCCAATCAGATAATCAGATGAACTCGTCCATCGCCTCTTCAAGCCCCACCGGCTTCGTCTCGTGCTTCACAAGGGGGGTTTTG
>JAQTMV010000224.1 GCA_028714175.1 Methylococcales bacterium | reverse complement strand
TCTTCTTTACGAAACTCACCTTCCAGTACGTTTTTTTCAGTGGCTTTTTCCTGCTGGAAATGCCCCCCAGCCTGAATCAGGTGATTTTCAATCACATATTGTGCTATTTTTTTTCGCAATGAGGGAATTAAACAGGCAAGGCCCAGCACATCGGTAATAAAACCGGGGGTTAACAATAATAAACCGCCCAGCAGAATGATGGGGCCTTCAATCATTTCATACGCAGGAATCATTCCTTGCGCTAAATTCTCCTGAAACCGCCGAAATGTGGCAAAACCTTGCTGTCTCAATAACCACGCACCCAACGCCGCAGTAAATACAACTAAAAAAATAGTCGGTAAAGCGCCAATGATTGCACCTACTTGCAACAGCAAATAAATTTCTGCAAAAGGAACAATCAACACAACAAGGAACAACACTTGGAAAACTTTCATCTAAATATACTCGTCAAAAATCGGGAAAGGTTAAAATACTTACAAATTTCGCTTTGTATCCTGAACCTTAACATTACAATATAAAGGCAATTCAGATTAAATTCCAGGATAATATCTACATAATAAGTTCTAATAAGCTGCAAAAATGTCAACCAGTTATCAAATAATCCTCTGCACTTGTCCTGATCAAAACACGGCGGAGAGCATTGCGCGCCTGCTCGTAAAGGACAAACTGGCCGCCTGCGTGAATATTTTGCCAAGTATTACCTCTATTTATACCTGGCACGAACAAATAGAATCAGCACAGGAACATTTATTACTGATTAAGGCAAACAAAACCTGTTATCAGATGATTGAAAAAAAAATAAAAAAGCAGCATCCTTACGAAATTCCTGAAATAATCGCCGTCCCTATTGAAAACGGTTTGCCTGAATACCTGCACTGGATTGATTCATGCCATTCTTAAAAATAATTTTTATCTGCTTATTGTCACTGATTACCGGTTCGACAGTTGCGCTGGCTGATGACGAGTTGTTGTCACCCGAACAGGCTTTTAAAATCTCTGCAAAAGCAGTCACTTCCGATCAGCTTGAAATTTCTTGGGATATTGCCGAAGGTTATTACCTTTACCGCAACAAAATGCATTTTGAATCCAAATCTGGACAAATCCCAACTGTAACGCCTGCTTATCCGGCAGGTGAAACCAGGCATGATGAATTTTTAGGTGATGGGGTAATTTACCGGGATACGTTAAAAATTCCTGTTTCCCTGACAACGAACGGCGCTTCTTCAATACAACTCATGGTGCAATATCATGGTTGTGCCGATAGAGGCGTCTGTTATCCGCCGCAGAAAAAAATCTTTGACGTCGCTTTACCGGTAGCAAGAACTGTTGCCAATACCAATCCTCTTGAGCAATGGGTTAGGGGCCTTAGCGGATTAAAATCTACTGCCTCCGAAGACGAATTATTGCCGCCTGAACAGGCTTTCAGGTTTTTCGCTACAGTCAAAGACGCCAACACGCTGCATGTCAACTGGGAAATTGCTAAGGATTATTATCTTTACCGGGAAAAAGTCCAGTTTGAATTGACTAACGCTGCCGGCGTAAAAATCGGTAATTATGAGATACCCAGAGGCACGCCGAAACACGATGAAGCCTTTGGCCAGGTTGAAACGTTCCACAACGAACTTGGCTTTGATCTGCCGATTATTCGCGCGAACAGTTCAGCGCAAACTATTGCCCTGCAGGCAGGCTATCAGGGATGCGCTGATCGTGGCGTATGCTATCCGCCGATGACTAAAACAATTGATCTGGAACTTCCTGCCATGCAAGGAACTGCGACGGTTTCTAGTACCACACTGGCGCCAACACTGTCAGAACAGGATCAGATTGTGCAATCGTTGCAACAAGACAGCCTGGCGATGACATTGCTCAGCTTTTTCGGGTTCGGACTATTGTTATCGCTAACTCCGTGCATTTTTCCGATGATTCCGATTTTATCAGGCATCATCGTGGGTCATGGCAATCATATTACCACCACGCGGGCGTTTTTATTGTCCCTCAGTTATGTCGTTGCTTCCGCCCTCACTTATACGGTGTTTGGCATACTTGCCGCACTATTTGGCAGTAATCTGCAAACAACCTTTCAACAGCCCTGGATTATTGGGTTATTCAGCGCCATTTTTGTTTTGCTGTCTTTGTCCATGTTTGGCTTTTACAATCTGGAATTACCCAACTCAATTAAAACCAGACTGCATAACTCCAGCGTAAGACACCAGGATGGCTCGCTCTGGGGAGCGGCCATCATGGGCGCATTATCCTCGCTTATCGTGGGGCCCTGTGTCGCCGCACCCTTGGCGGGGGCGTTAATTTATATAGGTCAGACCGGCGACGCTGCGTTAGGCGGCAGTGCGCTGTTTACCATGGGCTTGGGTATGGGGGTCCCGCTCCTGTTATTAGGCGCCTCTGCCGGAAAATTATTGCCTAAAGCCGGAAACTGGCTCAATTCAACCAAAGCAGTGTTCGGGGTTATTATGCTGGCCGTTGCGGTCTGGATGCTGAGCCGTATTTTGCCGCCTGCCATCACCCTGCTGCTCTGGGCCATGCTGCTGATCCTGCCGGCCATTTATCTCAATGCCATCGATCCGCTGCCTGCCAATAGCACTGGCTGGCGCAAGCTATGGAAAGGTGTCGGTCTAATGATGCTGGCCTATGGCTTGTTACTGCTAATCGGCTTTAGCATGGGCAACGGCAATCCGTTAAAACCGTTGCAGGGATTCGCTCTGGACAACGCGCAGGCCAAAGAACAGGGACTTGTCTTTACCAAAGTCTCGTCTTTAGCAGAGCTGGAAGCCAGAATTGCGCAAGCACAAGCCAATCAGCAAATCGTCATGCTGGATTTCTACGCCGACTGGTGCATATCGTGCAAGGAAATGGAAGCTTATACATTTACTGACCCCAAAGTGAAAAAAGCTCTGGCAAATTTTGTGCTGTTGCAAGCAGATGTCACTAAAAATTCCGAGGAGGACAAAGCCCTGCTGGCAAAATTCAAACTGATTGGGCCGCCGGCAATTTTGTTTTTTAACTCTGACAATCAGGAAAGCACTGAGCACCGCGTTATCGGCTATCAAGATGCTGAAACCTTTATAAAAACACTGCATCAGGTCAAATCATGAAACGAACAGGGCTGATTTTTATTGTTGCCTTGCTGGCCCTCGTTGGCGGAATGATGGCCAAGGAGTTTTTATCAACGACTGAACAAATCAGTCCAACGCCTTTACCTGATTTTAATTTGCCGGATGTAGCCGGTAATCTGCACAGCATCTCAGAATGGCAAGGCAAAATACTCATCATCAACTTTTGGGCGACCTGGTGTCCGCCCTGCCTAAAAGAAATCCCCGAATTTATTGCCCTGCAGCAACAATTCATAGGCAAAGGAGTGCAATTTATTGGTATCGCGATAGACGATCAGAATGCTGTTGAAGACTATCTGGTTTCGACCAAAATCAACTACCCGATATTAATCGGCGGCGTTAACGGCATTGCGCTGGCTCATCAACTGGGTAATAGCGTTGACGCCGTCCCCTTTACACTCATTGTTGACCGGCAAGGACAAATCATACACCGGCATCCGGGGGGATTATCCAGAGAGTTAATAACGGAAATTATTACACCGTTAATGAAGTGAAATAAATATTTGTGGACAAAAAACCTGCCCACACTACCTGACTGGAACAAACAGGAAGGAAAATACGGCTAGCCACTAGGCTGGCAAATATTTGCTATTGAGGCTGACAATCAATTTTTACCAGCACAACCTCACACATGGAAAATTGACTTTGCCTCCAACCCTAAAGAGCCATGTGAGGTAAATAAATTCATCCAGATTCAAAAAAATAATGGTTTATTTCTATTGTCAGTTAATCCGTTTAATTTTCCACAGGCATTATGAAAATAGAAAAGATTAAATCTAAAAGGCTCCAACCGGCCAAAACCGGACGGTCAGTTTGGCTTTCACCGTTTCATTCTGAAACAATATAATAGTGCGACATCTTCATTGTTCTTATAGATATCACTTTATTAGTTTTTTTATTTTTCCATTGATTTTTAAACGATTTGATAATGTTTTAAGTTTGGATTCGTTGACAGCTATAAGATCAAACGAACGAACTTTAAGGTCATTTATTGCACTCTTAATTTCATCATGAATATCGTCTAATTCAACATTAGCAGATTTTGAATACTGAATAAGCTTATCTTCAAAGAGTTTCAATATTTTTTCTTCGGTTTTCTCAAATGCTTCTGAGTTTTCAATCAAGAGCTGTGGATGAGGAATTAAGGCTTTTTTAGCAACTTCTACTATTTCTGAAGCAAGCATATCAAGCACCGGAGGCGGGCGGTATTTTTCAAGTCCTTCTATTAATTCCGTGGTATCACGATTACTGAATACAACTTTATTCTCTTGCCCTGCATTGATTAGAACATCATCTAGCCAAACTGGGCCATGACCAGGTATACGTTCATCAAGGTAAGACTTTACAAGCTGAGAAAGTACGTCATCCCCCCCTATTTGATCAGACCAGTCAGGAGTTGCTGCTCTTGAATACAAATTTCCCACAAGCCAACCAAATTTCGCCTGAAAATCGGGTCTTAATCTTCCTTTACGAGCTGATATCAGAGAGTTGTATTTTTCGGCTTTGAGCGTAATGACAATGCGAAGAAAAGCAACTGAAGGATCGCCTAATTCAATATCAGCATCAGGATGAAGATAAAATAATCCATGTGCTTGTTCATTTTGATTAAATAGACGATGTAAAAAGTTTTGCGCGTCTTCTTGATCGCTTTTTCGAAACAATCCTTTTCCCACCGGTTTAACTACTTTCTCAAGTAGCCGTGTACTTACCTCTTTAAGTGATCTTACCGTAGCTATATTAATATATTGGGCTTTAGGCGACTTACGATTATGACGTACTAGGTCACACGTCTGAGTTGTGATAACAAAGCCAATATACTTGTCAGCACTGAAATATGGATTTACTTCATTTAAAATCTGTTTTAATTCTGATGTTGGGGCAAGAAAATCCCCTTGCTGAAGATCTGATCCAGGTTCATGTAGAGAATAAGTCCAGTGCACACGCTATAATAACTAGTTTGTCAGTCCATCATCAACTGTGCGTTGGACCGTTGTTGGAATTGTACGAATTGTTATCGAACCTTGTGTTTTAGAGGAGGCTACGGCAAACACATTTGATGATGGAGTTGATGTATTCGGTGCAATATGGCTTTTAGTTTGTTCAGCAGATGCATATTTTGAATCTTCTCTTGGCAAAATTGCTGTGTTAATAACTCCTGGAATGCTGTTTTTTTGAGTACTCATAACATTATTCATTTATTAAAATTTTCATTATTTTGTTAGTATTCTCATGCATCTCTTTATGTTGCTTCAACCAATTACAGAGTTCTGTCGATGTATTAGAATCTTTATGGTAATTAAAAACTATGAGGGCAGAGGAGTTTTCTCTTTCCTGGATATCAAGATTTAAGAATCCATCATTCCATGCAATTTGCCGTTTGAGTACCTTATCATGAATTTTATACTCATTATCGGATAGTTTGTCGTCAATTATTGATTTACCTGCTTCGATTAATGAATCAGGAATCTCGTCAAATTTAAATCGAAAATTCAAACCAATGGCAGAGAATGGGGTTTCTGGTAACGTTTCTAGGGCGCGTTCAGCAATAGCGACACATTTTTCTAACAGTTCGAAATTTGGAACTTGAGGGGTGATAACTAATCTTGTTTGAGAGGGCTCAATGATTATATCTTCGTATTTAACCCGAATAGGTGCTCTGCCTTCTAAATCAACTAGTATTTCAATAGGTGTGCCTTGCGGTAGGCCGAATAGTCTACTCGCAACACCTGTTGGTGTTAGGATCGCAACATTCCATGCACCTGCAATTACAATGTTCCAATCGACAGGTGTTACAAGCTGTGGTTCAGGCAATCTAAAATCCTCAATGGTATTGGGTATTACTATTTCTTTATTTAGAAATATTAACACTAACAAGGGATCAGAGTAAAATAAATTATCCAGACACCTATCAAGCTAATCAGTACTAATTATTTAACCCGACAAGAGGGTTAGTTCATTATTTTCCAGTTACTAACCTCAATTATCTATGGGTCTGCTTTGGGTCGCTATGTAAAGCTTTACATAGCGACCCCTATGTATAGTACCTAACTATGTATAGAAATATTTAATTTCGACCTGTACCCCGCACGCTACCAGCGATTACTGGCAGCGCGCTATACATAATT
>JAQTMV010000223.1 GCA_028714175.1 Methylococcales bacterium | reverse complement strand
AGATTGTCGGAAAAGCGCGACGACAATTCCGCCAAGCGTTCCTGGATTTCCAGATAGCGCGCCTTCTTGCCCTCCGGCAGCTCCGCGCCGCCGAGGCGGAAGTCGCGCAGCTCGTTCTCGATGATTTTCTTGCGCGCCGCGCTCAAGCCGATGAATTCAGGGCTGTTGCGCAATGCCTTGAATTTGCCGAACAGCGCGAGGTTCTGGCCGAGCTCGGCGTAATACTGGGTGATCTTTGGCAGCGTGGCGTTGTACACCTCGCGCAGTTCCGGGCTGTTCATCACCGCGTTCAAATGCCCGACCGGCCCCCACGCGCGCGACAACCGCTCGTTGGCATCCTCCATCGGCACGATGAAATCCTGCCAGGTCGGGGGCGCGCTGTCCGCCAGCAGCCGCGCAATTAGCGCGCGGTTCTCCGCCAGCAGTTGTTCGATCGCCGGAGCGACATGTTCGGGTTTGATCTCCGCGAAGCGCGGCAGACCTGAGAAGTCGAGTAGTGGATTCATGGTTATGTTGGGAATAAAAACTGCGGTGGAAAATCTGACCGCTGTATTTTACTACACCCGATATTTCGGCTCGTTACATGTGTGCTTTTTTGCTTCGCGTTCGCGGCACGCCGATCTTCGGACACCAAACAGTTATTGGACATACGCCGCAACGGGGAGTTTTCGGTGTGCAAATCTCGCGCCCCAGCGAAATCATGTTTACGTGGAGTGAGTGGCGCAGTTCCGGCGGTATCTTGGCTTGCAATCGATCCATATCGCGTGGGGCGCAGTGTTTGTCCTTCTGTGTCGGCCTAATCCAACCGAGCCGCCGGGCGATGCGCCAGCAATGCGTGTCCACCGGAAACACCTGCCGCCCAAGCGAATACATTAACACGCAACGCGCGACCTTCTTACCCACCCCCGGCAGCGACAACAGAAACGTCTCGGCATCCGCATCGCCCATCTTGCGCAAAGGGGCCAGCGTCGGCTCGCCGAATTTTTCCACGAGCACATCGTAGATTTCGCGGATCGCCTTCGCCTTCTGATTCGACAACCCGCCGCTGACCATGGGTCGGGCGATATATTCGGCTGGCGCTTCGGCGACGCGCAAATGGGTGGGGAAAGTTTCTTTCAGCGCGCGATAGGTGCTACGGTAGCTCGCTTCACCGGTTTTGGTGCTGCAAATGATGAACAACAACTCGTCCAGCGGATTTTTGAGGTTGTGGTGGTTGAAGTCGTGGTAGCAATTCTTCAGTGCTGCTACAACTTTCCAAACGGTTGGAGGATATTTTGGCGAAGCCATAACAGTAGGGCTGCAAACTCCATGGTCAGATAAGCACACGCGCAACAACCCTGCATGAGCCAGTCAATATGAGAGCCGGTCTTAAAAGTTAACCTTTGCGAAATTCGGATACTCCCGATAGTACTTGGCATATTGCCTCAGCGCATCTTCGGAGTGTTTTTCCCCTTCGTCTATTTGATATTTCAGCTTCCGCAAAAGCACTTTTCCAAGGCCCTCACGATCTCTTTTGGGTAAATGCTTATCAAGCCAGTGTCTTTCGAGAATACTCAGAACAGGTACTTTAATTTCAACTGGTTCAGACCAAGTGTCAGGTTCAGGCGAAATGCCTTTTGCCTTAAGGTGTTTCAGGAAATCTTGATTGTTGACTCGATCAACGACCATACCTGTCACGCTAAGCATTTGGCTGCCATCGTCATACCTTGAGGTACCCAGATGCATGAATTGTGTATCTGCATTTGCCAGCGCTTCAGAGGAAACGCGTCGCACCATCATTTGCACTGTCCTGGCAAAATCAATGCGCGAACACAGAGGCGTTTTGGAAGCGTCATGGCTTAATGCAGTACTAAAATCTTTTTCAAATTTCTCGTTGATTTCGGCAGAAAGCTTGCTGGCCTGTTCACCGGGTAAATATTTTTCCACATACTTTAACGTGGTGTCAGGCTCTGCTCTAAGGGTGACCCTAACCAATGAGCAAGGGGGTACTCTGGTAAGGAGGGAGCGAAAACTGTTAAGCCGTTGCAGCGATAGGTCAGTGAAATCCAGCCAGAAAAAATCCTGATCACTTGGCTCATAATCGTGGATTAAATAGTCATCAACCGTAGCATTATTCAGCTCTAAGCGAGTGGTGAAGTTGTGGAATTTTTGACGCTGGTATGTTTGAAAATTCGACTCAATCGAAATGAGGCGTAACTTTGGGAATGCCACATGCGCCAACTTTAAGTCTTCCAAGAATGGGCCGCCGAGAGAATAAAAGGAAGCCTTGCGCTCGTTAATCAAAGAGTCTCGGACTTGTGATATCCACGACAAACGATCTACCGCCTTATTGGTCCTTAAATGATAGGCGGGATGCCTCATGGCTTCTTTACCTTCTTGCTAATTTTTGAATGTGCCTCGTCGAATAAATGCTCACCCAAACACCGAGGGATATTTTTTTCGGAAATATCCTCGAAATCTCTCAATACTTCTTCCGCCAGACGCATCACTGTTTTCTTGGGCCTATAAAACGCAACGCGTATATCTACTGCTTCGCTTACTGGCCTGGGCAGATTGGGCTTGAAGATTTCACCTTCAAGGCCTGTTCGAGTGGGATTGAATTTTATTGTTGCACTTTCGGCCATGGTTTTTAGTTCATTCATGGTCTTGGATGGCAGTGGCAGAACATGTTGTTTCGATTGCGCCTCATTCTGCTTCCACCAGTTTGTGTAATCAACAAACATTCGAGTGCCATCCCGCATTCGATTTAACACCTGTTGGTAAAGCACTGATGAGAATTCAAGCCCGCGCTTAGTTGTGGTTGTCGGCAACTTTGCTGCATTGCCCTTAAATTCCACAAAGCCTGAAATAGCTATAAATTGTGTGTGATACCTTGGAATGTTAGCGGTGCCCCAACCTGTCAGCTCATCACGGTTGCAGTATAAAACCACCCGGTCATTGCAAATGACCGTCCAGCCAGCAAAATCAGTGGCGAATGTTGGCCCCTCTTGCTCATCAAGTGTTGTTTCAGCATCTGGGATTGGCTCGCGGAGTCCAACCGCAACAAACACCTCAACATCATCTTCCTTTCCGCTTCTAAACATGTACGGCCTTATTGCTGTCTGAGCTGAAGTACTATTCGCCGACGGCTCCGCAAATTTCACGGCTATTCTCTTGGGTTTGGCTTCGCGATTATTTACAGTTACGGAAAAACCTTTTGTGAGAATTACTGAATAATGCGTTTCGATTTTCTCCAGCAAGGCATCCAAGAAATCAGATGAGCGAAAGCGCGATGAAGAGGCCGAAGTTAAGTTCTCAATAGTTATGGATGTTCCTGGGTGTTTTAAGCGAGTTACTGAATCGGTCACGGCCAATTCCCAGTTGTCTTCCTCATCTGTCCAGCCGGCAGGGATTGTTACATCATAAGCATCATCATCCGTTCGGGTGGATATTACTGCGGATCGCCCCATTTTAAAGATTGCCCGCTTCATACCTATCCCATACGTGCCTACCAGCAGTGCTCCGTCAACCATTGCGGCTCTGTTGGCGCTGGGATTACCCATGCGAAAGGCGCGATCATGCTCGCTCCACGGGATACCCCCACAGTTGTCGGCGATTACAAATTTCGAGGTAGAAAAAGTAATTTTTGCTTCAAAACCTTTGTATGGCGTTTCTCCCTGCCGCTGCTTCTTTGTGAGGCTTCTCTGAACACCGTCGACACAGTTGTCGAGTAAATCGAGGATCGCATCTTCAAGTGCAATATCTCTCGTGAGCATTTCCACAAAGAAACGTTTAACAGGACGAGTGCTTACTGGAGACTTTTTTGCTGGAACAGTGGTTTTTGCCAAGCTAACACCTCCTCAAATTTGTCGGGCAACCAACGGCATGCTTACCCGGCAAGTTTATTGATTATTACTCTGAGTAACTTTTCTGAAACTATAGGGCTAACACTGTTGCCAATCTGCCTGAAGCTGTGCCACTTGGTGCTATGCAACAAAAACCAATCCGGAAATCCTTGAAGCCTTGCAGCCTCGCGTGGAGTAATAACTCTAGGCCGCAAATAGTGGATAGGCCGCACTGCCTGAAAACTGCCTTTATCGCTTCCCGTTCCGGCACGCAAAGTCGGACAGAAACCAGTCGGGTTCAGTTTGATGGCTTTCGATATTACATCCTGCTCACCGTAGCCCAATTCGGCATAACGCTTTTCGACTTCTGGCGAATGTATCGTCCCGATACATCCGGAAACAATTTTTTTCTCCATATAAATCTCAAGCGCTAGATCGTTTCCGACCCCGATAGGAACTGCATTCGTGGCTTTATTTAGAAAGGTACTTTGCTTCTCAATCTGGGTGCGCCCCCAGCCCTTATCTATATCGGCTTTCCAGTTCGAAAGGATATCCTTGGGTAGGCCATGCAATGCTTCCCTTACCATTGTTAATTCAATATTGCTGCCCGGCATGAAATCGGCCACTTCCATACCCGCCATTTTTGAAGGGTCATAGCCGAAGAAAAAAATGCGTGTTCGCGTGGTGGGCGCACCGTAGCAATTCGCTTTAACCGTTATCGGTTCGAGCGTAACGTATCGTTTAGGGAGACGGGCAAAGGCTGCTTTTCTAATGCCATCATATTTTTCGTTCAGTATTCCAGGTACGTTTTCGGCAAGAAAGAAAGCCGGTTGGGTTTCATTAACAAGGCGCATGAAGTGCCCAAACAAGTCGTTCCGAGAATCATCAAGCTGGCGCTTCCCCATCGTGCTGAATCCTTGGCATGGTGGTCCTCCGATCAGCCCGTCCAGCTCACCCTTTTTCAAGCCGGCGCGCATTAGAAGTACATTGCCGCCTAGCTTGGCGATATCACTGTCCAAATGCGTTACGTAGGGGAAATTTTTAGTGTGGCTATCTATCGCAAACTTATCCAGCTCTACGGCAGCAGATACGGTAAATCCGGCGCGCGCTGCACCCAAGCTTAGCCCGCCAGCTCCTGCAAACAAATCTATAACTTTGGGCTGGGCGTTAAGTTGCAGTTGGATATTTTCCATGGTCGCGAATTATACAGACGCAGCAAATTTGCTATTAACCGAAGCCATGCTGCCCCAATCCTCTCGCCAGCTCCGGGTTAAAAGGGTCAGCGCCGCATTATTTCTTGGAGGCAATAGAAAAGACACCCTTACTCCTGCACCAGCAATCCAGCCAATTCCTGATAAGCCGGAAATTTCCCATCAGCGCTGACCAGTTGTGCTTGATGCTCAACAGCTGTGGCGATGATGATGCGATCAACAGGGTCTTTGTGGTGATCTGGCAGCAAGACGACACGCTCGGCAATTGCCCTTGATACCGGGATAACCGCCACGCCGGTTGCCTCAACTTGATTGAGCCAATCGGAGACAGGCAGCTTGAGAACAATCCGCCCATACTTCACCAGCCACGCCATCTCCCAGCAGGTCATGGCCGAGACAGCCAGAGAATCGGCTGTCTCGATAGCTTCTATTTGCTGTTGCCCAAGCTTGCCCGGTGTGCGATTGACCCACCAGTAGAGGGCATGAGTATCAAGGATGAGCATCAGGACAATACATCCCAATCGCTTTCCGGCGGACCGCTGAGGATGTCGCCCTTTTCTTCGCCCATCCCTGCCAATGCTGGCGGCGGCGAACGCCGCCCGGCTGGTTTGGCGGACTCCCACATTACGATGACGCGCGCATGCTCGGCGTGGTCGGGCAACGCTGCATCCTGTATGACAAGGCGGTGATCGTCAATAGATACCGTCGTTTCAAGAGCCAACATGTGAGAGCCTCCTTTGGGGCTGATTTGCTGCGGCGATTGTATTACATCATCTGGCGCGGCTGTTGGCTTAAATACTAACGACATTAGCCTTGATAAACTACCTGCCCGTCCACCAGGGTGTAACGCACCCGGCCCTGCACTTCGAAGCCGGCGAACGGCGTGTTCTTGCCTTGGCTCTGCAACGCGGCCGGCTCGACTTTCCAGTACGCTTCCGGGTCGAACACGCACACATCGGCGGCCACACCGACGCTCAGATGCCCTGCATCCAGACCGAGTATCTGCGCGGGTTGCAGCGTGGCCTTGGCGAGCGCATCGGGCAATGCGAGCTTGTCCTGTTGCGCCCATTTCAGCACCAGCGGCAGCAGTAATTCCAGTCCGGTCGCGCCTGCTTCCGCTTCGGCGAACGGCAACTGTTTGGCATCCTCATCAACCGGCGCGTGGTTGGAACAAATTGCATCGATAGTTCCGTCCAGCAATCCGGCGCGCAGCGCAGCACGGTCGCGCAGGCTGCGCAGCGGCGGAACCAGATGGCAATTCGGGTCGAAGAAGCCGATGTCCATTTCCGACAGGTGCACATGGTTCATCGAGACAT
>JAQTMV010000222.1 GCA_028714175.1 Methylococcales bacterium | reverse complement strand
CCGCCTGCCCCTGTTGTCTGCCTACCTCGGCCATGTTCACGTCGCGGATACACAGTGGTATTTAGAAGGCGCTCCCGAGTTGATGCGCGAGGCGATGCGCCGCCTTGAGCAGAGCTGGGAGGGCCGGCCATGAACACTGCCACCAGTTTAGCGCCCCTATTGGAGCGTTTCTTTACCAATGTCATTAAGTTAAGAACTAACTCATTGAATATGATATAATAAACCCTACCTAAAAAAAATATAAAGGAAGGCAAAAATGACAGAAATAGAACCTCACTCTACTAGAAAACATTTACAATCTACTTAACAAAACCCTTTCCAGCGAAACCTTCAAAATACAGCACCGCCTCACTGAAAATAGTTTCACCCGAACGCGAAAACTCTCATTTCCAACACTGATCACTTATTTTCTGAACTTATCAAAAGGTTCCTATCAGCAAGAATTGGACAATTTTTTTAACGTAGCAAATCCCGGCAATCCACCCGCCCAAGTGGTTACCAAATCCGCGCTAAGCCAAGCGCGTAAACAGCTATCTCATACTGCTTTTATCTATCTTAACCGGCATGCGGTTGATGCGTACTATGCCGCCCATCCTGAGTTCAAAACCTGGCATGGCTTCAGACTTTGCGCCATTGACGGCTCCCAGCTCAGAGTCCCAGACTAACCTGACATTGTTGATGCCTTTGGGGTGAACCCTGGCAAGGAAAATCAGAAAGATTGTCCCTTGGCACTCGTGTCCGTTTACTATGATGTTCTTAACCACATCAGCATTGATTCCAGTATCAACCACACGACTGCATCCGAACGAGATTCTGCCGCAGCCCATTTAAATTATGCCCTTCCCAACGACCTGTCCATTTTAGACAGAGGTTATAATGCCTTTTGGCTATACGCCCTTTATGAGGCAACCGGCCGGTATTTTTGTATGCGTGCCAAAATCAACAGTGGTCTACTATACAAACAGTTTGCCGAGAGTGGCAAGGCACAGGCCGTGATTACCCTCGAACCCAACCAGCGTTCCGTCGAACAATGCTTGAGCAAAGGCTTGCCGACGCAGCCTCTCAGACTCCGTTTGATACGTGTTGAACTGGAGGATGGCGAAGTTGAAGTGCTGATCACCAATCTGATGGATGAGCAGGCTTTCCCTGCCTGTGAATTCAAAGAGCTGTACCACCTTAGATGGGACGCCGAAATCGACCAGCCATATTGCCTCCATAAGAGTGTTTTAAGAAAATTATTGTATCGGTTCTGCGACTGGTTTTATCCAGGTACGATTAACAGTCCGCAATTTACGTAATTCCTCCAATTCCTGTTGATTTGCAGTAATGATCCAAAAGGAACGAGTATCTACTTTGATTTGCCGGGCTCTTACTTGGCCTTTTTTTATCCAAGAATAAAGCGTCGGTTCCGGCATTTTCAATTCATTAGCTAAATGTAGCGGCCCGATAACATAAACCACAGGAACCGATTACATCCGTTTTTCGGGACCACATTAGCTGATAATATCTGGGTGCCAGGAACCAGATTAAGTGAGAATGATCCCACATTAATTGAGAACAGCCCGAGAACATCCGCCAGGAACCACATTAACTGAGAATGGGGCCGTGGGCACGCCAGCGGCCCCCCGTAGGGTCGCTCCGGCTCAGAAATCGGCACCATTGGCGATTACGATTCCATCAGCTTTGCAATCGCTTGCATTGGCAGTATCAGTCGAAGAGAGCCTGGTAAGCGAACAAAGCCATTAGCTTCATAGAAGGCAGCAGCCTGCTCGCTGATGGCGTCTACGATGAGCATGGAAGATCCAATAGAACTTGCACTCGCATAAGCCCGCTTCACCGCATCCGCGAGCAGCAGTGCGCCCAACCCCTGTCTTTGTAGATGGCCTGCAACGGCCAGACGACCCACGAGGGTTGCACTGACCAAAGGATAGCGTGGAACGTGCTTGCGGGCAGCCACAGGTACGTCTCCTTGCGCGAGCGCGGTCGCACACAAGGTGTAATAGCCGAGTACTTCAGCCGGTTCGCGCGGATCGACCAGAACGAATACGCCGTTGATTTTGCGCTTCACATCCTGATTGGCTTGCGTTTTGAAATAGCGGTCCAGGCTTTCGACGCCGCAGGCAAAACCATTGCGATTGTGATGGGGGGCGAATGGTTCGATTTTTAAGTCTGGCGATATCGCTTCAGTCATTTATGAAATGATCCGCCGTTTGTGCTCGGCCAGTGCGCGAACAAGTCGTTCACTTGCTTGCGGCGGGCTCATAAGCGTATCGAAAAACACCTCTCGGTCAAGATCGGAAAGTATCAGTGTTTCATGCTCAGCAATGGTTCGTCGTGCAGCATCGATAAGTGCCGCTACACAAAAGTCAGTCAGCTTTCGTGATTCCAGACTGGCTGCGCGCTCGATCAAGTCCTTCGTCTGTTCATCCAGACGAAAACCGAGTCTTTCCTTGTGTACTGGGTTTTGTGCTAACTGCACTTTCTTGCTGGGCATGGCGGAACCTCATGGGTCATGTTCATTATATTAGCTAATATTGTACGTCAATTTGACGACTTTTAATAGTCACGCCATTTCTTAAAATTTATTGGTTCGATAAAACGATCGTTTTGTCGAACACCGGAAGCAAAGCCATTTTCCGGCGAAATTTGCCTATTTTCAGTGCAGAATACTGGTTCTATAAAACAGCGTTCGATTTACTATTCTGTGATGAGTATAATGGACGATTATCAGGCTCCGAGAAATTTCCATGAATGTTGGTTATGCCCGTGTCAGTACCCGTGATCAGACCGTAGCGCTTCAGGTTGATGCACTGAAGGCGGTTGGATGCGGCAAGGTTTATACGGAAGTCATTAGCGGAGCGGCGGCCGAGCAGCCCATATTGGCCAAGCTACTCGACGAAGTGCGGCCGGGTGACATCGTAGTGGTTTGGAAACTGGATCGACTGGGGTGTTCGCTCAAGCATTTGGTTGAGACAGTGAACCTGCTGTTACAGCAGGATGTTGGTATCAAAAGCCTGAATGATCCAATTGACACAACCACGCCACAAGGACGTTTGGTGTTCAATCTTTTCGCCTCCCTGGCTGAATTCGAACGTGATGTGATTCGCGAACGCACCCAAGCCGGTCTTTCCGCCGCCCGCGCTCGTGGACGCACAGGGGGGCGTCCGAAAGGGTTGCCGCAACAAGCCCAATCCACCGCTTGCGCCGCCGAAACACTGTACCGTGAAGGCAAGCTCAGCGCACAGCAAATTGCCGAGCACCTGCATTTTTCCAAGAGCACATTGTACGCCTATCTGCACCATCGTGGCGTACCCATCGGCGTATCAAGAGTGGTTTCGATAGAACCGGGACTTTCCAGTGCCGAGAAAGACCATCCCCGCTGAGACACTGGTCGATCTGGCATGGCGGTTGGCAATGCTACCGGCTCGCAGTCACGAACGCCGCCTGGTCGTATCGGAAACGGCGCATGCGTTTGGTGTTTCCGAGCCGACCATATACCGGGCGCTGGCAGAGCGATGCCGGCCAAAGGCTCTGCGCCGCTCTGATCGAGGAGCGCCGCGTGTGCTGCCGGCAGAGCAGTTAGAACACTACTGCGAATTGATCGCCGCGATAAAAGTGCGGACCTCAAATAAGAAAGGCCGACATCTTTCGACCGCCGAATCGATCCGGCTGATCGAGACTTTCGGTATCGACACCCCCGACGGGCATGTCCAGGCCGCTGCCGACACACTCAACAAGACCACGGTTAATCGCTATCTCAAACAATGGGGTTATGATCGCGCAACGCTTGGGCGACCACCGCCTGCGGTGCGTTTCCAGGCGGAACACAGCAACGATTGCTGGCAATTCGATCTATCGCCATCGGACCTCAAGCAGGTCGAAGCGCCCTCTTGGATACGCCCGGATATGAAAGCGCCCACCCTCATGCTATTTTCCGTCGTTGATGATCGTAACGGTGTTGCTTACCAGGAGTACCACTGCGTCTACGGCGAGGATGTCGTAACCGCTTTACGGTTTCTATTCAACGCCATGGCGGCGAAAGCGTCGCCTGACTTTCCGTTGCAAGGCATTCCGCTGGTGATTTACATGGACAATGGGCCGGTGGCACGCAGCCAGGTGTTTCAGCGCGTGATGCGTTACCTTGGCATTGAGGTGCGCACGCACATGCCGGCCGGCAAGGACGGCCGCCGCACCACCGCCCGTTCTAAGGGCAAGGTCGAACGCCCGTTCCGCACAGTGAAAGAGATACACGAAACCTTGTATCACTTCCAGAAACCGCGCAATGAGATTGAAGCGAATGCCTGGTTGCAAAATTTCCTGATTCGCTACAACACAATGAATCATCGGTCTGAGCCGCACTCGCGCACCGAAGATTGGTTGCAGAACCTTCCCGCCGGTGGCATTCGTACCATGTGCAGTTGGGAACGTTTTTGCACCTTCGCCCGCGAACCGGAGCGGCGCAAGGTTGCGATAGATGCGCGCGTAACGGTGGACGGCACACCGTATGAGGTTGATTCTGAATTGGCTGGTGAGGACGTCATGTTGTGGTGGGGACTGTTCGACCAAGAGTTGTTTGTCGAACACGGCGAAAAACACTTCGGCCCTTACTTGCCGGTTGGCGGCCCCATCCCGCTGAATCGCTATTGCGCTTTCAAGAAATCATCTGTGCAAAGACGAGCGGATCGGATCGAGATATTGGCCGCCCAACTCGAATTGCCGCGCGCTGCACTGGAAAATAGGCCTGACGTTGCCGTGTTCACCCGACCCGATGGCATACCATCCCAAACTTTTGCCGCCCCCGATCCATTCAACCAGCTGACTTACCCAAGTATATTGGCAGCGAAACGTGCAATTTCGGAATTTTTGGGTCTGCCGCTGGCAAAACTGTCTACTGATCAACTCGCTCGAATTAACGCGCTGGTCCAGTCCACGCTGAACAAACAGGAAGTGCTGGCACAGGTCTGTGCCTGTATCGAACCTGACGAACGCTTACCGGAGAACCAACCCCATGCTGAGTGATATTAGAAACCACTACGGTCTTATCCGTGAAATCAGTTCTATCAGCCAGATCGCCTATTTTGAAACGACCCAATTACAAAAGGTTGTCACCGAACTCAAGCTGGCAATCAAGGACAGCAAGCTCATTGTGCTGGCAGGCATGGTTGGCACCGGCAAAACGACGATGCTGCAACAAATCCAGGACTTGCTGGAACAAGATAAAGCCATTTTAATTGCCAATTCCTTGGCGTTGGATGTTAGCCAGGTAACGCCGGCAACTTTGGTGCAGACATTATTCAGTGAGCTAGCCATCGACAAGGACGACCCAATGCCTAAAGTAGTGGGGCTGCGGGAACGGGCATTGCGCGACCTGATCCGTAAGAGGAAAAAGCCCGTCGCGCTGTTCATTGATGACGCCCATCAACTGCCAAGCAAGACCTTGATAGCCCTGAAACGTCTGATGGAAATCGTGCGTAGCGGCAAAGGTACACTGTAAATAGTCTTGGCAGGACACCCGAAACTCAAGAATGACTTACTTCGGGCCTCAATGGAGGAAATTGGCGCACGGACGACGTTTTTTGAACTGAACGGCTTCGGGCACGACAAGAAAAAGTATCTGTACTGGTTACTCGAACAAGTTACTGCGGCAGAAACTAAACTGGAAACCTTAATAACCGATGCCGCCGTGACATTGTTATGTGAGAAATTGACGACACCGTTCCAGTTCGAACTTTACCTAACGCGTGCTTTCGTGGAAGCCTTCCGAGTCGGGCAAAAACCGGTCGATGCCGATACCATTAAAGATATTCTGGCACCTGATCTGGAGGGCTTGGAAGCACGCATGACACGTAACGGTTACAACATCAAGCTGCTGACAGACATACTCACCGCCAAACCCAAAGAAATCCGGTCTTTCCTGAACGGTCAGCTACCACCTGAGCGCACGCAGGAACTCCATGATCAATTACTAGCCGCTGGCGTACTACTATAAGCGATAGCGCATAAGCGGCATCTATAGTCATTCTCACTTAATGTGGTTCCTGGCGGATGTTATCGGGCTGTTATCAATTAATGTGGGCTCATTCTCATTTATTGTGGTTCCTGATCCCGGATATTCTCAGCTAATGTGGTCTCGAAAAACCGATGTAATCGGTTCCTGAGATTTATGTTATCGGGCCGCTACAGCTAACTCTGTCAAAGTCCACTCATCGGCTCCCCGTGGAATATTCGCGGTATGCAGCTGCTTTTGGGTTCCAACCCGGATTCATTGCCGGTTCAGTAAGCATCGAACCATTGGGGCATTAAAGGTTTGTCGCCGTTTTGGCGGTTTCCAGCCTTCTGTGTTTAATTTTTCAGCGATTTGGGAGGGGGTGCAAGCTTGAGATTGGAGTTCT
>JAQTMV010000221.1 GCA_028714175.1 Methylococcales bacterium | reverse complement strand
TCACACAAGACGGCATACGGATCATCCTCTTTTTTACCCGAGCCGATGCGCGCTTCTTTCGCATTGCACTGGCTCTCGAACAACCCCTGCTATCCGGCCAAGCTCCGCGTGTTCTAATCCAGGCTAGTCGGGCTTCATCTTCCTTTGAAAAACCTTTCTGAGCATATTTTCTAGCTAAGAGTGCTACTCGGTTTCTATTTGTGATATCAGAATAATCAGGTTCTTGATTTGTCGTTGTTTTATAACCTTTAATTTCATCAATATCTAGGCTATCAATTGATGTAAAATCATCCAAGGTACTCGTTGTACTTGTCAAATTAGTCGATATTTCTGTTGTGGCTTTACCAACAAGATAAAGACGTGGTTTTATTTTCTGCTTCATCGAAGCAAAAGCCGAAATATCACATGTATCAGAAAAATCAGGATATATAGAAATATTTTGTTTTCCAATTTCTGTTATAGATAAAGCATGATTAGCCATTTTTATTTCCCCTTTTTGGTTTGCCTTCGCCTAAAAACACCTTGGCTTTGGGACCTAAACACCAATCGAAAAAAGAAAAGTTAATTTCATTAAACTCTTGGATCAATGAAGTGGCATTATCATATTCCACATCTTCGCTAAAATAATCGAAATCAAGAAAATATTCTTTTATTTCATGGTCTTCTATAGATTTAATTCCATGCCTAAAAGTATAGTCCCCAGCTTTGGTATATCCTCTAATTTCGGAAATATATTTGGCAATTGACCCAAATGGTTTCTGAATTGAGCTGCCAATTAAAGTTGGGTTTAACCAACCATCAATTTCTCCATCTTCAATGGGAACTGTATTAACATACCTAAAACCAACGCGAGTAAAAAAATCAGAATCAATTAACTTTTTACTTTCTTCCATTACCTCGTACAAATTTTTATAAAATTCACTGAATTCTGTATATGCAGTTGTTTCCAAAGATATTCCGTTACAATGGATAGTCACAGCCCAATCCTTAGATTTTGATCGAAAAATATAACGGTAATGTTCAGATGTGTTTTCACTTTTATTAAATTCTACTTTTTCCTGTATTTCAAAATATGGATATTTTTTCCTTAGTTTACTTTGTAATTTCTCTGGAGCTTTTTTTTCTAACTCTAGAAGTGTAGGAAAACGTAATTCGCATACTGCTACATCAATCAGATTGCGACTATATCTAACAGAAGTAACAATAGGCAAATCTAAAACTTTTTTTTTGCTTTCCATGATTTTATCTTAAAAATGTTAAAAATTATTTTGTTAAAAATATAGTCTAAAGATTCTCAATTTTAGCTTTTTGTACAAAATATGGATATACATCAAACTAGAGTTTTCTTGCATATTGCCAAAAATTCCCCGTTCAGGCAACACAGGGGATACAGATACATAACCTGTAAACACTTTGTATCATCATCGAGTATTTATACCTATCCCGTCAAATTAAATGCCAATTAGCGTCATGCATAAGAAGCTTGGCTGGGGTTTTCGAAGTGTATGTTATAAGCTGGAGATACTTACTTTTGTAGTTCTACCCTCTTAGCCTAAACTTAGATTTATTGTCTTCACTATAAAGTCAAAATAAAGCTGTAAACGGCGGAGTATTTAGAATGGGGTTATTTCTACTTTGTCAGATTACATGATCTTTATTTTCCAAGATCGTCATTCCGGCATGGATGCCGGTATCCGTACGCCCGTATGGGCGTACTATCAGTACGGTGAAAGTCCGTACCAGAGTAAGCCAAAAAATCTGAAATTGAAAGTAACTGCGTCACCGTGAGGTGGGGTGGGAAGTAACTGGAAATGAACTGTCAGTCCGTAGGTTGACGAACCCGTTCGGTTTTATGCAGTGGCGAGCCTTCGGATTCATGGCGAAGCCTGAAAATCAAGGATCACGCTAACTTGGCTGTTAAAGCGATGATTCGACTGTATGGGATGTTTGGGGATGGAATGACAGGAAGGTAGTACGCAGTAAGCGGGGAGACCTGCTCGTCGCAGTGAACGACAGGCAGGAGTCAGAGCCCTCATACGAGCGATGCAGTTAGCTAACAGAGTAACGAACAGCTTGCGGGAAAGCAGACCTAAGAAATCCCGACAGCAGGACGTAGCGTGAAATCAACTCTGTCTTAGGTCAAGCAAACGGTGAGAAGAGCGGCTAGCAAAACCGCTGTTAGCAAAGGGGGGTAGGAAGATAGATGCAAACTGAAAATAGCAAGGCAACCGAGAAGGTAGAATCCACAGTGTCAGAAGAGACTAGACAGGATCAGTATAGAGCGCTTTGAAGGGCAAGCGGAGCAGTATCTGCAAGAGCTGCACGAGCAACTCAAAACCGGGGCTTACCAGGCACTCGCCGTCAAACGGGTTAATATCTTCCCCCGCGGGACGGGGTTTGTAACCCCCGTCCCGAACGTTTTGAGTTTACCGCTATCTTGAAACCGTGAAAGAAACCTCCGGACGAGGTCCATATCTTGTTTTGCTTCGGTATACAGTCGTGCCGTGCACCCTTACTATTGCTACGATAACTCCAAACGTTTTTTCAATGCGTTGTAAGCGCTCTTGAATTGCGTCAATCACTGTTTGTTGCCGATAGACATCTTCTTGAGCACCCAGGTTATCGCGTCTGAGTCCAGCAATGCCTGATTCAACGCCTGCCAAACGCTGTTTAACTTCTTTTAAACCTGTTTCAATCCGATCTTGACCGGCCCGTAAAGAGCGTAAATGTTCAAGGACACTATTTTCCAGGTTATCGGTCATATTCAGACCTCTTGGTATATTTATGTGCTATCAAATAATATCGCACAAATTAAGGCTACGCTAAAATTATTCGGTCTCTATCTAAAATGCTTTAAATAAAGGCGTACGGATTTCAAGGAGCAGATCCTCAATACGCCAACTTTCCAGCGTATTGGCCTCATCCATAACGCGCCTTCCAACCACTGCATTGGGAAACGTGCAGGAGTAACCGCGCCGGGAAGCTTAATGAAATCAGCAAAGGGAATCACTACTAATGCCGGTTTGCCGCCATTGCCCGGTATAGTTTGGTAGTTAGTAAGAGTGCTCATCGCGTTTTTTCACCTCTTCAATGCTGAATAATATATGAGTTGTCTTGTTAATGTGGCGACCAACCGCAGGCCTAACGTGGCGCTTTTATTGAAGTCCAGGTCGGCGGTAAAGCTGATTCCGTTATCAGCGATGATGAGGATGAACTCGCCCTGATCTTGCGTGAAGTTGATGCCGATTTCGCCGTAACGATCATTGCAAAGGCATGTTTAAGGGCATTGGACAGGAGATCATTGATGATGAGGCCACTGCATTGCTTTAATATCCTCAAGGTTATGCTTGAGTGATTTGCCTGGCTTCTTGACAAAGGCGGGCCAATCGGCGACCTTATAATCTTAACGCTAAATCCTTTCAGCCATGAACTTAGAAAATAATGAATAATCAGCAGTTTACTTTTGATCAGATTCATATTGAAGTGGCGCGTAACGCTTCTGATGATTTTAATTTGTTTCATGACAAGCATAAATGGCTGCAGGTTACTCATAACCCGTTCAAAGGCCCTATCGTTCTAGGCTATCAACTCAATACGCTGATTGAGTATCAAATTCGCCTGTACAGAGAAGCGCATCATGAAAACCAGGTTATTGCCGAAAACAATCTGCGTTTCAGTAATTACCAGATCACTTTTGTAAATGCTGTCCGCCCTCGAGTACCGGTTTATCTGGATATTAAAAAGACACTGATCAAAACCATTCCCAACCTGACTCTGGGTAATCGTATTGCGATGAAGTCCGATGATCATACCGTTTTGCTGGGCTTTAAAAAGGAAACTCAGTCTCCGCTATTTTTGGCCAATACAAAACTTGACAGCCTGCCCGATCTTAACGAAATTGCGGACTGCACAACCATTGCCGGCACGGATTATTTTCTCAAACGGAAATATATGAATAACGGCTCTGTTAAAAACTTTCTGTCCGGGTCTCTGGCTGAACAATCAGATTATTTTGATGAGTTAACTCATGTTGCGCATTATCCGGAAATATTTCCCTGCAGCCTTACATCCGGAGCCCTGCTGGAAAAGGCGCAATTGGAACATCATGACTTTAAACTCAATCCTATGGTTTACACATCCCATGAAATTTCACTAGACCGGCAGCATTTAAGCCAGCTTAAAAATAATGACACGCTGCATATCCTGGTCAAACAACTTCCGGAATCCAGTGATAACACATTGAACCATACCAACATACTGCTAAGAACTTATCATTGTTACGGCCTACTGAAGAATCATGACGTTTTGTTCAGAATGACGATGAACCTTGTCCCCTTAAAAGAAATACTCAAAAACCTTGGACAGAAATAATGTAAATCACGTCATATTCCATAGCCAAGTGACAGACCTTACAACCGCCATTTTTTTAAATCGAAATAGTCTTTAGGGAGAAAAAACTATGCCATTTACAAATGAGACATTTGCGCTGTAACGCTTTCCAGATTCACTGGCGAAAAATGGGCGGATATTTCGTCTCAAAATTTTTTTTGGAGGGCTCACTAACACGGCATTTGACGATTTTAGTTGCCGAATATCGAAAAAATTCATCGGAGCCTGTTTTTAGGCAGTAGGTTCCCCTTGCCGGCGTCATCAGCTTTTGCTGGTAAACGTCTCAGTATGAATTTAACCAGTTTGTCGAATCGGCTGAACTAGCGGGCGCATCTGCTCGATGCGTCCCGCCTTCACATGACCCTGCGCCATGGCCATCATAACCGCCAGCGCCAGCCCCATGCGCGTTTTCATATTGGCCTGACCGGGTAGTCCCCACAAATCAACGCAGGTTGATTTTTATCAATGAGTTACCAGTATAAGTGCCACGAATAAGAATCGCCAGGTTAATGCCTCTTGAGTCAATCCCATTGCCATGGCAGGTGTTCGATGCGACCAATTTTTTTGGAATTTGGACGTACCTGGATGCCTCAGTGGTAGTTTTAAGCTTTTATGGTGACACCGGTAGTTGTAGTCATAGAGGTTAATCCAAAGAGTGTCAGTAAAATCGGCTTCAGTTCCTTTGACAAATCACTTCTTGACGGTGATCAATTGCATTTTTATCCGTTTCTTGACAATTTGCAGATAAACTTAGTCTATGTCCGTGAATACTGATAGTAGGGCATTGTTGTAAGCCGCCAACTTATCTGTCGTGATCTTTAATGGATTTGCCTGCGCCAGTATGCCGAGGTAGTGTTTTATTTGTTTTACTAGTTTGGTTGCTGTGTGCGTGGTGCGACTACCTAAAGCAAAGTTCATCCAAAAGCGAGAGCCTGCATCAAAACCAGCAAACACCCATAACTGGTTGTTTTTTGTTTCTCAAAAAAGACCACAACTCATCCATCTGTATAAACAGGACGGTTAATGTTATGGATAAGGAGATAAGATCATGAAATAGATTGATTTTCTTAACTTACACCCCGTTGCCATGTTTCGGGTATCTTTGAGCAACACGTCCGCTATGGCATCAGTCGACAAGCCATAGCAGCTTGGCTTGCACATTTGTTCATATTCTTTAAAGCTGCCATGCTTACCGAATAAATCACAGTAACCCGTTTCAGAAAAACAATGTTTGCCTTCCCCACAGTAAAGCATCTGTCGAACCATGCCATCATTTTGGGTCGTATATGCACCGTCTTTGGTTATGGTGTTATCTAAAGATTGATAGCAGAGACAAGTGCGTCTTGGGCAAAATAATTTTAATTCGGTATTCAGTTTGGTTGGTATGTAAAAAGTAACTGGATGAGCTTTATGACGAAATGTTGTCGAACACCGGTTCATTGGCTTGAAAAAAATGTCTGATCATTTACCTCAGAGCGAAGGGCTATTCGCGCTGTGCAATTGCGGATTTCGCAAGAGCAGACGTAGACACTATCACCAACCATGTGAAAATATTCGCCGACGGCGGCTTACAAGGATTGCTAAAAGCAAACTATTACAGGCCAAAAGCCAGTTGGAGCCCTATGTTGAGCAGTTAAAAAAAATGTTTGAGAAGAAACCCGCCCCACACAGTCAACCATGCTATAGAAATTAATTTTAACAAACAGGTGTCCGCTTAATTCAGCTGCCCGGGACGATTAAGTTTCTCCTGGTCTTCTATTTTGTAAGTCTTGATTCAGATTCTGTGCCTCAGCCCGATAAAAAATAAAAACTGTAATGCACCGCTTTTAGTTCCCGACTGATCCGTTGCAAGCGATTGCCTGACAAAATAAACAGTATCGGAAAAACCAGCATCCGCAATAACAAACCGCCTAAACCAAAAATGAAAAAGCAAAGTCCCTCTGTGTCAATATACCCGAGACACCGACCCATGCTTTAATTAGGGAACATTTTCGGAGACAAGCTCATGACCGACACAACTGCACAATCTATTTCTCAGGCCGCGCCGCCGAACGCGGAGGACACGCAAGACGCCCGTAGGGCG
>JAQTMV010000220.1 GCA_028714175.1 Methylococcales bacterium | reverse complement strand
CATCAAGTTGCTTTTCGGTTAGTTCCAGGATGATCATAACGGACACTCTGATGATGGACAGATTTTTGGGTATTTTTACTATATTTTGACAAAAGTAAAACCGAAAAAATAACCGTTCGGAGTATATCCGTTTACGCCTTATCAATTCCAATTACTGCAAAAGATATTCGAGTCGATCCGCAAAGTGGGGGCAACGGGTAAACATCTATCGCGTGGCGAACGTTCCTTACTGGATGCCTTCCAGTCAGCCGCTGTTCAAAATGCCGGCAAGCCCATTAATACCTTAATACCTCTCTATGATTTTTATCCGTCTATCGACAGCTTTATTGATAGCATCGCCAAGAAATCGATTGATCAAGCCCTTACAATCCGGCTCTGGAACCCTACGACACCCAGTTGCTCAAGGCATTGTTCCTGATCCGTTACATCTCGGAAACCATCAAGCCTACGATCGACAATCTGGCAACCTTGTGTGCCGATGAAGTGGATACCGATAAACTCACTCTTAAACGTCAAATTCAGGAATCCTTAGCCAGACTGGAACAACAACAATTAGTTAGCCGTAACGGTGATCACTGGTTTTTCCTGACCAATGAAGAACGCGATGTTGCCAGAGAATTGAGTCATGTGGACGTTTCATCGGCGGAAAGAACACGTTTGCTGTCCGAGTTGGTTTTTGAAGACATCCTCAAAGGTCAAACCAAAGTCAGGCATCGTGACATCAAAGGCGATTATGACTTTAACCGCCTGCTCGATGGTGCGCCGTGGAAAACGGCTAACCATACATTAACGCTGGAAATCCTCAGTCCATTGGGTGATGACTACGAACGGATGCACGAGGCCACTTGTATCATGCGTAGTAGCGAGTCAACCGGTCGAACGATCATCCGCATGGCAGAAGGCCAACGGCTCTACGAAGAACTCACGCTTTATCTGCAAATTGAAAAATACATCGTCAGTCCTAAAGCCGGCCAGGCAACGCCGTCATTAAAACGTATCCTGGCTGACCGTAAAGAAGAAAACCGTGAACGAAAACTGCGTTTGGTCGAACAACTTGGCAATCTGATGACCCTTGGCGAATTTTATGTGTTGGGACAAAAGCCCGGCATTAAAGCCGGATTGCATCCGACCAGCCTGTTGGATGAAGTGGTCAATTATTTAATTGCCAACAACTACGGTAAACTGCCTTATCTTAAATATCGCACACCAGACCCCATTGCAGAAATCAAAGCCGTTCTTTCCGGTGATGACATTAAGCCGCTCCTGCAAGACACCCAAAACGAAGAACTTAACCCACTGGCAGTCAACGAACTGCGTCAATACCTGTTACTGGCGGCTTCAGAAAAGCGCGTGTTATTGTCCGATATAATCGACCGTTTTACCGGTATTCCCTGGGGCTGTAAACCGGAATGGGAAATTGTCTTGCTGGTTGCCAGGCTTTATATGGCCGGTGAGATTAAATTGATGCTCGAAGGCGCTGACATTGAACCTAAAGCCGCCATAGACCCATTAACCAAATCCGTCCGCTTTAAACAGGTTTCCCTACTCAAACGTAAATCGGCAGATAGTGTTTCGCTCAAACGCGCACGGGAATTGCACCGTGAACTGTTTGCCAAATTACCCAGGGAAGAGGAAGACGGCTTAGTTACCGATACGCGTGACAGCTTCACTACATGGCAAAATGAACTCAAAAACTACAGCCATGTCGCAACCAGTAAATATTACCCCGGCAAAACAGTGATTGACCAAGCCATTAACCGCATTGGCAAACAACTGGCTATTCGGGACAGTTACGAATTCATTGAAACCTTACTGATAGGCAAAGACGACTGGCTGGACCTGAGTGATGAGATTCACGATGTTATCAGCTTCTATAAAACCCAAAAAAACCTCTGGCAACGGCTGTTGGAGGCCATGACTGCCTTTACCGACAATCACGAAGCCCTGCAACAGGACATTAACGCCACCAATGCCATCAAGGAATTGACAGCCATTCGTGATAATCCTGCGCCCTATAGTCAAATCAACCGTATCGAGCCTTTATTAAATACCGTTGAAACCGTCAATGAACACCTGGCAGCCACTGAAAGAGAAATCGCGTTACTGGCCATTGAGCAGAAACTGGCCGAAATTGAAACAGCACTGGATCACGTTCAAGCCAATGCCGACTTACGCAATAAGGCCTTGCACCCGATGCAACAACTCAAAATCAGTATTGCCGGACTGAACAGTATCCCCCAAATCTGCTACTTGGCTGAACGGGCAGGAACTCATTTAGATACGGCAATGAATAGCATTGCTGCCGCGCAAAAACAGCCTACTCCAGGCATCAAAGAACCTGGCGCTGGAAATACGGGTACGACGCCGCAAAAACCCGTTAAAGTGATTCGTGCCCAAGAGCTAAGCAACAAAACATATCTGGAGACAGAAGACGAAGTCGATGCTTACCTGACCAAGTTAAGGAAGGCCTTGGTAGCTGTCCTGCGGGAAGGCAAAAAAGCCCGGATTCAATGAAACCAATTATATGTTGCTCTTTACCCGGCAATACTCAATAATTTGTTGAAAATTTCAACAATAAAGGAGATCACTATGTCCACCATGAATTTCAGCGTCCCGGACGATGTTAAAGAGGCTTTTAATGAAGCCTACAAGGGACAAAATAAAAGTGCCGTTATTGCCGAATTGATGCGAGAAGCCGTCGAACGCGCGCAACGTAAGCAACGAAGTCACGAAGCGATCAGTCGAATTCTGGATCGACGCAAGCACGCCCCGGCACTTACCGATGAAGAGCTTCGTGCAGCACGGGAAGAAGGGCGTCCATGATTTTGGTGGTCGATGCCAGCGTCGCACTCAAATGGTTTTTTCAAGCCCGCGATAATGAACCTGATTGCGATAGGGCCTTAGCCATCCTGTCCGGCATTGACCATAACCGTATCCAACTGCTGCAACCGCCGCATTTTATTACGGAAGTAGCTGCGGTTCTCGCTTGCGAAAAGCCTGAGGAAGCACAAGATGATTTACTCGATTTGTTGAGCATCGAAAGCCTTTTTTCCGATGGACCCGAAATTTATGCAGTAGCCCTGAATCTCGCCATCCGTTGCCGGCATCATTTGTTCGACACGCTTTATCATGCTGTTGCCTTACAAACTCCAGGCGCAAAACTCGTTACTGCCGATGATGCTTACTACCGCAAAGCACAGGGCATGGGTCGAATTATGCGTTTACAGGATTTCGCAATATGAACAAATCCAAACTCAAAGCCTACGCCCCGCAATCCCGTAAGGACTTTATTGCCGCTGTTACTGCCCGTGCCCACCGCATCGGACTGGAAGAAAAGAACGGTTCTGTGGAGGTTACCCCTGCGGAAAAGAGTGGCGATTTCATCATCATTGCCGGGCAATCCTGGCCTGCCAAAATCAGCCGCCAACGCGATAACCTGATTGCCCTGATTGAGAGAGATGGTTTTAACCAAACCATGGAAGCGGTGGCTTATACCTGGTTTAACCGCTTTGCGGTATATGGAAATACACGATTACCTCAGCCACGGTTATCGGGTGCTATCCAGCCGCGAAGGCGGTTTGCCGGAATTACTTAACGCTGCGCCGGAACTGGCGCAAAACCGTGAACTCCCCGACCTTAACCCTCAACAGGTCATTGAACTCAAACTGGCCGGTGATCAAGATGGTGAACTGTATCGCTTAACGTTAATTGCTCAATGTAATGCGCTATCCAGTGTCATGCCTTTTCTGTTTGAGCGCATCGACAATGAAACCGAACTGCTGCTGCCCGACAATTTGTTACTGACGGATTCAGTCATCGCCAAGCTGGTGACAGCGATTCCTGAAGAAGACTGGCAGGAAGTCGAAATCATCGGCTGGCTATACCAGTTTTATATCAGCGAGAAAAAGGATCAGGTCATCGGCAAGGTGGTCAAATCCGAGGATATTCCCGCAGCAACTCAACTCTTTACACCCAACTGGATAGTCAAATACCTGGTGCAAAACAGCGTCGGGCGCTTGTGGACGATGGCAAACCCAACGTCTGATTTGAAAAATCAATGGGAATACTATATTGAACCCGCCGAGCAAAAACCCGAAGTACAAGCACAGTTAGATGCGCTTATTGCCGCCCGTGTTGCCGAAGATGATATTGTTAACGCAATAAAAAACGAAACGAGGACATAAACATGCTGACAATTGAACTAGACAACGAAACCGAGCATGCCTTGCAAGAGCTGGCGCAACAGCAAGGTAAAACGTCAGAACAATGGTTAAAAGAAGTCATTGACCAATTCGTTCAAGCACAAATTCGCCGACAAGAATTTCCAGACCTTACAGAATTTCACAAGACTTTACCGATGCAAGGAGTCAGTGCAGGGGAGTTTTGCCGGGCGATGCGTGATAGGGATCGCTACTAATGCAATATGTTGCGTTGGTTCCCAATCTCCTGCTTGGAAACCCAGATGAGCTTCAACTTAGGGCCTGTCCAAAAATAAATGGAACAAGTGATATTTGCAAGCTATTGAATTAACAATGATTAATGTGATGCCATGTAACAGTTATTCGCGAACAGGCACTTAGTTAAAACAGAACAAAAGGAAAACTTATGTTAGTAGAATTACAGCCGGAATTTGACGAAGTGTTACAGCCATTTGGCAATCACGCGGTTGAGTTTTTCTTAGCCGCGAGCTTATATCATGCCCGTAAAATCAGCTTTGCCAGTGCCGCGCACATTGCAGGTTTAAGTTTTGATGCGTTTCGATACCGATTGGAAGAGCATTTTGGTCAGGGTTATTTAATTGCCGATGAATGCGTATTGGAAGACCTGAAAACGGTAGAAAATATCGTGCTATGAAAATTGTCTTGAATACCAGCCCAATTATTTTTCCCCAGTAAAATTAACTGCCTGGATTTGTTAGAAAGTTGCGTGATAGGGCAATACGACATTGAACCCGCCAGGCAAAAGCCGGTAATGTAAGCCCAGTTAGATGAACTGATAGAAAAAAGATTAAGTAAATAGGAGAAATCATGTTGACAATAAACTTAGACAACGAAACCGAGCTTGCCTTGCAAGAGCTGGCGCAACAGCAAGGTAAAACACCAGAACAATGGTTGAAAGAAATCATTGCCCAATTCGTTATAGCACAAACTCACCCGCAAATTTTGCCCGATCTTGCCGAATTTCGTGCAAAGTTTCCTATACAAGAAATAAGTGCAGGAGAATTTTGCCGTGCAATGCGTGACGAGGATCGCTACTGATGCAATATGTAGACACCAGCGTTTTGGTTGCTTATTTAGTCGAAGAAACTTATTCAAAACAGGCAAATAAGGCATTGCGTCAAGAAAATCGTTATCCACTAGCCATTAGCTTATGGACAGAAACCGAATTCTTTTCCGCTTTGGGTATTAAATGTCGAACAGGCAAATATCCGAAACGCAATGGTTAGATGTACAAGAACAATATCATTTGTTAAAAGCACATTTTGTTTGGCTGCCTGTTACCGATAAAGATTACAAAACAGCAAGTGATTTGCTCAAGCATTGGCAAACAGGATTACGAGCTGGTGATGCATTACATCTTGCAGTTGCGACAAATCACAATGCGTTGTTGTTAAGTCTCGATGAGCGGTTAGTCAAAGCAGCCAAAGAGTTAGGCATTGCCGCAGAAGGCTTAAGAGCATCCGAATGAAGTCACTGACTTTGCTAAACCCAGAAACCATCACCGTACTCGACCCCGCTTGTGGTTCGGGACATATCCTGGTGGAAGCTTATGACGTATTGAAGGCGATTTACCTGGAGCGTGGTTACCGGATGCGGGATATTCCACGGCTGATTCTGGAAAATAACCTGTTTGGCCTGGACATCGATGACCGCGCTGCGCAACTGGCGGGTTTTGCCTTACTAATGAAAGCCCGCGCCGACGACCGCCGTCTGCTCGACAACCCACCCAAGCTCAACGTACTAGCCTTGCAGGAGAGCAAAAGGCTGGATGCCGATGAGCTGACGCAAGCATTGTCGGGTTACGCTACGCTAACCCGATCTATAATTGCATCCCTAATTGACACCTTTGCCCATGCCAAAACCTTTGGTTCATTGATTGAATGCACAACTGCCGATAATCGAGGAGGCTTTACAAAAGGCTATTCAAAGCGGCGATCTTTTTACGCAAGAGGCCGCATTAAATCTGTTGCCACTGGTGCGGCAGGCGCAGGTTTTGGGGATGCGGTTCGATACGGTAGTGGCGAATCCGCCGTACATGGGTGGCAAAGGGATGGCTCCATCTTTGAAGCAATATGCCAGCCGATACTATACACGTTGCCGCCCCGACCTGTCATAGATAAGTCAAGTCCCCAAATATCATCTATTTTCAGGTCTATACTCTGCACGAAGTTCTCCTTTTTTTAAAAATTAAAAATAGGCTTAGATTTCGTGCAGTCAATGTTCTTTCAGTTAACTCGATCTTCCGGGATATCGCCAATGGGGTAATCGGACCTGTCATAGAATGTC
>JAQTMV010000219.1 GCA_028714175.1 Methylococcales bacterium | reverse complement strand
GATCGGTATAGCTGATCTGTATTTCCTGATACCTCGGTACCAGGGCGCGTATGCCCGGAATACTCAAACAGCCTTCCCAGTCTTTTTCTTTGATATCCGACAAGGCATAGAAAGCCGGGTTAATCATCACCGTCGGTTCCATCAGCGGCGCTGATGGATAGCGTGGAGTAGGCCGTGAGGCGATAATGATGATCCGTTTTGATTCACTAATCTGTGGCGCGGCGATGCCGACCCCCTGAGTTGTTGCCAGCGTGCTTTGCATTGCTTTGATTATCTGCTGCACTTCAGCGCTATGCACATTATCAACAGCTTCCGCTTGCAGTCTGAGCACCTTCGCGCCCAACTGGGCAATCTCGCGTATTTCAGTCATGGTTAAGCCTGCAATTCATTCAAAATCACCGACTGGGCTTGTATCGGTTCTTCATCGTCAGCTTTCAATAGCTGCCGATAACTGCCATCAGGCTGTAACAGCCAGGCTTGGGTGTTATCTTTTAAATACAAGTCCAGATGATGAAGTATGCGGTTATAGAGCCGCTTGCTTTCAATCGGAAAACAGATTTCCACACGCCGAAACATATTGCGATTCATTAAGTCCGCGCTTGAGGCATAAACTTCCTGATTGCCATCATTGGCAAACGCATAAATACGCGCATGTTCCAGAAAACGTCCGATAATGGCACGTACTTCTATGTTTTCAGAGACACCCGGAATACCTGGCCTGAGACAACAAACACCTCTAACCAGCAATTTAACCTCAACCCCTGCCTGTGAAGCCCGGTAAAGGGCTTGTATTGATTGCTCCTCAACAATGGCATTGACTTGAATGATTATTTTTGCGGGTTTGCCATTTTTGGCGTGCGTTATTTCACGTTCAATTTTTTCAAGCAGCCCTTTATGCAAGGTAAACGGTGATTGCAATAATTTATTTAATCTAGTCACCTTGCCCAGACTGGTTAGCTGCGCAAATACGCGCCTGACATCTTCACCTAATTCTTTATCACAGGAAAATAAACCATAATCAGTATAGAGTTGTGCCGTTTTAGGGTGATAGTTGCCTGTACCCAGATGCACATAATTACGCAATTCTTTTTCTTCTCTGCGCAAGACGAGACACATTTTGGCATGAGTTTTATAACCCACTACACCGTAGACGACATGGACGGCAGCTTCCTGTAGTTTGGAGGCCAAATCAATATTGTCTTTCTCATCAAACCGCGCTCTCAACTCGATAACAACAGTAACCTCCTTGCCTGCTCTTGCGGCCTTTATTAATGCCGCGACGATAGGAGAATCAGAACCGGTACGATAGAGCGTTTGTTTAATTGCCAGCACTTCGGGCGCTGCCGCCGCCTGGCGTAAAAATTCAACGACAGGCGAAAAAGATTCAAAAGGGTGATGCAGTAAAATATCATGACGTTTAATCGCTGCAAAAATGTCTTTATTTCGCGCAAGTTGAGGGGGAACACTCGGCTTGAAAGGGGCGAATTTAAGATCAGGTCTATCTACGCGATTATTAACTTCCTGTATCCGGTTAAGATTAACCGGACCATCGACTAAAAACAAGCGATCCCGGCTCAATTCAAAGCGGTCCAGTAAAAAGTTCACGGTGTCATCGGGACAATTACGATCAATCTCCAGGCGCACTTCGTCGCCATAATTACGCATCGCCAACTCGCCTTGCACGGCGAGTAATAAATCGTCAATCGCATCATCATCGACGAAAAAATCACTGTTCCTGGTGACTCTGAACTGATAGCAGCCTTTGACTGTCATGCCATGAAACAATTCACTGACAAACGCATGAATTATTGATGATAAAAACACAAAATCAGCTGAACCACTCCGGGTTTCATCAGCAGGCAATTGAATGATTCGGGGCAAAGCTCTGGGCGCTTGTAGAACAGCCCGGCCGCTAATTCTGCCGAAAGCATCTTTGCCGGTCAAGGAAATAATAAAATTTAAACTCTTGTTGAGTATGCGTGGAAAAGGATGCGCTGAATCCAATCCTACCGGTGTCAATATCGGCATTAACTCATCGTTAAAATACGATGCCAGCCATTTATGCTGCACTTCGGTCCATTCTGTCCGGCGAATAAAACGAATATTTTCCCTGGCCAGTTTTGGAATCAGAATTTCATTTAGAACTTGATATTGTTCTTCCACCAGTTTATGTGCATAAACAGATATCTGCTCCAATTGTTCATTTGGCGTAAAGCCATCCGGCCCGACGGCTTTCGGATCAATAGCAGCCATCTGGATAACGCTGGCGACTCGCACTTCGAAGAACTCATCGAGATTTGAACAAGAGATACACAGGTAATTAAGGCGCTCAAGCAAGGGCACATTTTCATTTTTTGCCTGCGCCAGAACCCGTTTATTGAACTCCAGCACACTCAATTCGCGATTAATATAAAGCTCGGGTTTTTGAAGGTCTATCATTTTGTCTGTTTCGATTATTTCCATTTTGTGCCCATAACTTAAACTATACTCATCGCACTTCATCGTAGGCACTTTCATCCTCTCTCCTGCTGGAGAGGGCTAGGGAGAGGAGATTTAAAAAAACCGACGGTAATGCGCAAACACTATATCAAGGTGCAACGCCTGTGATAAATACATGTCGATCACTGATTTGCTCAACGTTCAGGTTCAAATCAGCCTGTGCTAACTGTGTATTAATTTCTTCAATGCTAAAAGCTGCCAGTAAAGAATGATAAAAATCCCGTTGCAAAATCTCAGGCTCATTAACAGCGTAAGTTTGCACCATTGCTTGCGCATCCTCAACGCAACCAGGACGAAATAAATCCATAATCACGATACGTGTGCCCTGCCTGGAATATTTTTTTATTGTCTGCCAAAGCGCTTGCGGATCAGGCAAATGATGCAGGACACTATTACTGAAAATTATCTCATAGCTTGATTGCGGTAAAATGACATGCGGCAACAGCCCATGTATAAAGTTTATACGCGCTTCCAACGCTGCCGGCAACACTGATCTAGCCCGTGCTATCATCGGCTTCGAACCGTCAACAGCATCTATTTTGCTCAGAGGAAAAGCTTTGGCAAAACGGCAACTGATATCACCTGGGCCACAGCCTAAATCCAGGGCTGTACCACAAAATTCAGGATTGTTAACAAAGGTTTTTAGCCGCTGTATAAATTCATTATGCGGTATTTCAAAATCGGCTTCGGAATAGGCTATTACCTGGCTTTCCTCTTCCATTAACTCCGGCTCTAACAATCGTTTCATGCTGTGAATCCTCTTTTTCCCTGCAGTCCTCCCGTATGAACAGCAATAATACGCTGACCGGGTTTAAAATAGTGTTTTGCTATTAAATCGTAAAGTGCATACATCATTTTTCCGGTATAGACGGGTTCAAGAGGAATTCCGGTTTTGTGTCCAAAGTCTGCAATAAATGCCATGAGTTCAGCACTGGTTTTGGCAAAACCGCCAAAATGATAATCCTGATTTATCTGCCAATTATTGGAAAACCGTGGTAACAAAGATTCAACGTCAGTCTGTAAAAATCCCGCATGTTTTAATGCCGCAAAACCTATGACTGATACCTGGTCAGGAACAGCATCAATAATGCCTGCTAAAGTTGCTCCTGTGCCACAGGGCGCGCAGAATACATTATAGGGGACATCTATTTCGTTAACCAGTTCCGCGACACCTTTTAATGCTAACGCCTGCGCCCCGCCTTCCGGAAGCCAGTATTGTTGTGGCTTTAATCCGGGCAAATCGTCATACCTTTTGTATTGCCGCAGCAATCTATAGTCAGAACGGGATACAAACTTCAGTTCCATACCCCAGTTTTGCATATCCCGTAAAGTCGGTGTTAATGTTTCCGGTTGCTCGCCGCGGATAAGCCCTGTGGTTTTTAATCCTAATGCGTTACCCGCATAAGCCAGCGCATGCAGATGATTGGAATAAGCACCGCCCATACTGATCATAGTATCGGCGCCTGAAGACAAGACATTATCAAGGATATATTTAAGTTTGCGCCATTTATTCCCGGAAATAACACGGTGTAGCAAATCATCGCGTTTCATCCATAGTTCAATTTCATATCGAACAAGCAGTGGATCATCAATCTTTGTTAGAATCGATGGCTTGAAGGTTTTTTCCAGTTTAATGAGTTCCGGGTGCATTGTATGTTTTGACGTTTTAACTTGATCGCAACTAAGCCGCAAATTATGGAACATTTCAGTTTGCAACGTTAACCTGATTATCAACCAGACTACAATATACCGCCAGGACAAAAAATTGTATCTACTTTAAATTCCAAGGTAAACATATAACTTGCCGAAATAACTTGACATTCAGCTTTAAAAAATAGAGTCTTTATCTTATGAAAGTTAAAGACTTGCAAGTTGAACTTAATGTCATTGATCAAGAAACAGCTCAAATAGAAAGTAGCGTTACGCAGAGTATCGTCAAAAAACTACTCAATATCATAGAACGGTTAGCGGGTGAACATGGCGACCTGAAAAATAAACTGCAGGAATTGAATGATGAGATCGCACGATTGAAAGGTGAACAGGGGAAGCCCGATATTAAGGCGAATAAAAAGAAAGACGGCGACCTGTCATCCGAGGCTGAGCGCAGGGAAGCCGAGGCCAATGCCAATAACGAAACAGTCGTGAATGCCGGCGAAAATAAGAAACGTCGGCGCGAAGCGAAATTGCCGAAGATAAAAATAGACTGTGAGCAAATATGTCCATTAGATAAAAACGGATTGCCGGATGACCTGATATTTAAGGGATATGAGGAATTGGTCATTCAAGACCTGATGATCATAACCAATAACACCAAATATCGCCGTGAAGTCTTTTATTCACCGTCGCAACACAAAAGTTATCGCGGAGAATTGCCGGACGAGGTCCGGGGGCAAGGCGAATATGGTCCCGGCATTCGAGCGTTGATACCCATTCTGAAAGCAGAAGGCAACCTGTCCGAAAAGCGAATATTAGGCTTTTTTCAAAACTTTGGCATTGAGGTATCGCCCACTTATATTTCTCAACAATGGACAGAGGGCTACGCTCTTTTTCACCAGGAAAAAAGCGACCTTTACCGTAGTGGCATTAGCGCGAGCGACTTTGTCCAAATCGATGACACCAGCGCCCGCGTCAATGGCACCAACCAGTATTGCCAGGTTGTGTGCAGCCCTTTATTTACGGCCTACTTCACCACCCCAAACAAAGATCGCCTATCGGTATTGTCGGTGCTGACCGATTTCATGCCTCCCCAATACCTGTACAATCAACCGGCCAAACAGCTGCTCGACACCTTTAAGTTAGCCGACAAAACCCGAGCGGCGATAGACGCGCAACTACCGTCCGATGTGGTGATGAATGAAGGCGAATTCAAAGCGCATTTGGCCCTCATCAACACTTTAGGCATCCGCCAAAGCGTTCACCTTACCGAAGCCTGCGCCATTGCTTTTTACCGACAACAAACCGACTTCCCAGTCATTAACAGACTGTTGGCTGATGATGCCCCACAATTCAAACTGCTTACCCTGTTTCTCGGCCTATGTTGGATTCACGATGCCAGACACTATAAAAAACTAAACCCTGTCATACCTGCACATCAGCGCGCTTTAACCGACTTTCGAAGTCAGTATTGGGCTTATTACACCGAATTGCTCAAGTATAAATGTGCGCCGACACCGAATAAAAAAGACTGGCTTTCAAAACGCTTTGATGAGCTCTTCGGAGCCACCACAGACTATGAAGAACTGAATGACCGCATCGCCAAAACGCTGGCCAAAAAAATAGCGTTATTGCAGGTATTGGAACTTCCTCAGTTACCATTGCATAACAATGAAGCAGAACTGGGTGCAAGAGTACAAGCGCGTGTACGCGATGTGAGCTTTCAAACCCGAAGCGAAAAGGGGACGAAAATAAAAGATACGTTTTTGACGATTAATCAGACCGCTAAAAAATTGGGTGTGAGCTTTTACGATTACGTTTACGACAAAGTGACAGGTCAATGTAAGCTTTTGTCTTTGGCGGAATTAATTACTCAACAAGCGCAGCTAATGCCGAGTTGATTTGGCTTTTTCCATGGAATTTAAAGTAGATACAAAAAATTCTTATTGTCGTAAGACTGGAAGACGGCAGAAACAAAGGCGTAAACTTGCATTGGGGTTTGATACCACATTGGTCTAAAGACCCTAAAATTTCCAGCCGTTTAATCAATGCCGGAGCGGAAACTATAACTCAAAACCCTCATTCAGAAGTGCTTACCAACATCGACGCTGTTTGATTCCGGCTACCGGCTTCTTTGAGTTTATATAGACACTTTAGGGAGCGCTTTTAATATTTAAGACTTAATAGCGCGACTCTACTCTAGGCGATAAAAATCAATTTAAGGAGCTATAGCTGTTAACTATGATAGTGTTAATGTGTCTATGTTATCGTCAATGAACGAGGATTACGAAATGCGCATCATCCGAGTGATTACAGAACACGGCCAGCATTTTCACCTCATTGACGATAAGGTAAAACCCGTACCACTTG
>JAQTMV010000218.1 GCA_028714175.1 Methylococcales bacterium | reverse complement strand
CCGGCCAAGCTCCGCGTGTTCTAATCCAGGCTAGCCAGGCAATCGACCGGCTCATTCAGGAGGCTAAATTGGCGAACTGAAAACTTGACTCAATTTTAAAGATCAATCTCACTCAAGGAGCTCTAGCAGCGTGGGTGCCGCGTAGAAACGCAATCGCCGCCGCAGTGCTGAAGCGCTGTCGAGTGCCGACGCATCAGTTCAGTAATGGCTAGCCGATCACCCTGTTCCGGCCAGTGTCAGTCAAAATCAGTTCCAGTACGGCGCTTTTCCGATTATCGTACAAAGCCAATCAATTTGGGTTTGTTCACCGGGCAGGGTGCGCAGTCTTTGATAGGCTTCGCGTTTGGGCTTGGGCGGTGTAACGCAATAAAATGGCGAAAATGATCCGCACTGCCCACGTAACCGCGTTCGGTCACCATGCCATGCAGACGGGTAGCTGTCAGGGCAGGGAACTTTTCCAGTGTATCCAGGATAAACGGCAAATAGGGATCAATCGCCGAGGCACGTTGTGGTGCCTCAGAACAAAGACAGCCACAAAAGTGGCATTGAAACTTTTCGGTGGTCACCGGCTGATCAGGTGTTACAGATGACTTGCTGGCCTCTGCCGGGTTCGCCTGTAGTAGATCATTTGGGGTGGTGGACTGAGAACCCTGATGCGTCACTATTTGTTTGCGGCACCGGTAATGACGCATTCGGCGTGCATGATTTGACCGGCCTGAGCGGCTTTGCTGATAACGATGAAGGCGGCTTTTTGTGCCTGCGTGCGAGCAGTATTTGAACAATGAGGGGCGCAATAACGCAGGCCACGATTACATAAACGGCAAATGAAAACTTGTTTTCTGCAGAGAACACACCTGAAAATTCGGCCTGTTGATTAAATCGTTGGTTACCAAGCCAACGAGTTATCGACACTGCTTTCAAAATATGAAATACTTTTCCTGCACTTGTCTTAAGTACAGTGTGGGGCATGGCATCGGACGTAACTTGCAGGTTTTTATCGATGTCATGCCGGTCTTATTGGCGGTCACGTTTTACCGCATCTCAAGCATACATGCAAAACCTCGTTACAATTATGCCATATTAAGCAGCTTTCCCGATTTTCTCTGGAAATACCGCTCGTTTTTCATCTTCAGGGAAATTTCGGTTTGTATGCGCCATTTTTGGGCGGGTTTTGGACACCACTGCCTACACTAACTTATGAGCCACTGCTTTGATCGCCACACCCCGGTTGCGTTTGGTTAATTTACGTTGATAAAAGCGCTTGGCCTGATCGTTAAAGCGAATGGCAAAATTGGCCGCTTCCACAAAAGCCCAGGACAAATATTTATTGCCATTTTTGGTGTTGCCACGCCCTTTCTTTTTACCATTGCTCAATTTTTCACTGCCAACGCAACGACAATACGACGTAAAGTTACCTACTCTTAAAGCGTTCGATATTACCAGTCTCCAGCATGATCGTCAGGGCCGAAATTGGACCGATCCCGCCAATGCTAAATAAATAACGATAGCGAGGATCCGGTTTAGCCTGCCTGATGATCGCTTGTTCCAGTACTTTGATCTGTTCGTCTGAAGCGTTCATCATTGAACGATTACTCTCGATTGCCAATACCCAATTCGGATCTTCAAATTGATCTTGAATTTCTACTTCTGTCAACTGCTTCAGCGCATGAGTTCTCAGACGGCTGCCGGTATTGCGAGCGTACAAATTATGCATACTCAGAATATGTGAGGTCCGTTGTTGAACCAGCTGTCCTCGTTTACGTAATAAATCACGCACGGATCGGGTTGCCTTCGGACAAATATAGCCCGTCGGCAATAGGTTCAACTCTAATAGATGTGCCAGCCAAAAGGCATCCGAATCGTCATCGGTATGCTTTAAACCTTCATATTGTTTCACTGCTGCCGTGTTCACCAAATGCACGCGATAGTCCGCATCCAGCAAACCATCCACCAGCCACGAATCTGGCCACCGTTTAAACTTTTCCAAGCGGTTTTATAGTCGATTGTTGTTGATGGTGTGCATAGATATTGGTGGTTTGTTAGCGCGATACCACCCTACGAGCTACGAGATTGAGGAAGAATAAAAGCGTGGGGATATCTAAGGGTAGTCAGTTCTCTTTGAAGGAGTACAGGAAATGTAGCAATAGCTGAACGGTGTACTTCGACCCTGCGTAGCCGTAAAGGTTGGGTGTTTTGGCGAAGTTGGAGCGCTAGCGGATGCGTATTCAAAATACAAGACCATCCCCCTACGGCGTCAAATCATTGTGGGAGCTATATCAAGTACGAGCAAAGCGTAGTACACGACCTAGTGGACGCAGAACGAACGCGAGTCGCCGACGGCAATAATCGTTAAGTCTTTTTTCGCTCCTAAAATTAGGATGGATCCCATTTTAGCTTTCGCGATAAATCCTGGCGCGCTTGTCTTGTAACTTGCGGGAGGGATTTCTTCTGCTTATTGACAACTACAGGCTAATGGATAACCCTCATTGAAAATTGCAAATTGAAAAAAACTTCACAGTTTTTGAGTGAATTTTGTCACAGACAGCCAACATGGCTATCCATATACTTGAATCGTATTCAGTTTCTTGCTCTATAAACCTTAACTAACAGGAAACTGAGAAAAAAATCAATCGAATCATATCCCATGGCAGGGCAATCGCATTTGACTTTTTAATTTGCCGATAAATCAATGTGTGATCATACATTTGAGAAACCTATAAATATCCATCAAATTGATTTTACAAGGTTTTCAAACCCAGCACGACTACCCTGATCCGATTGATTTTCCGGGACATTCTGAAGGATTAGTTAATTCTACGAAGCCTTATTTAAACAAGCCAAGATCAAAAATATCACTTATTGGACCAGAATTCCTATCCTATCGATCAGTGGCCATAAAGAGGACATATACATGAGCGAGACAGCATCGAACAAGATTGAAATCACCGTTGTGTGCCCGGACCAAAGCATGAAACCAGTCCTGCTCAAAATCAAGATGTGGCATCTCTCAAATCCTCTCGCCAGCAGCTGTATCCGCCATGTCCAAAACAAGAAAAATCTGTCGGACGGCCTGGAATCCGCCAGGGAATTTCCGGACAAGAGCATCCTGATTCCCATCGGTTTCAGAGCTGCCGAGGTTTTTTATTACTTGAACAACCAGGATCTACAGCATCTGGAAATCATCATCCGCCCACCCAGAACCGGCAGGCAAGCCAATTCGGAGATCAACGAACAGCCTTTGGCTTCTCTTTTGGACTATAACCATGTTGTCAACGTCCAGGACACTTTGCCGGCCTTGCGCAAGTCGTTGTTACGGATGCGAATCAAAAATCACGTGACTATCCGGGAGCTGTACTCCGAAAACGATTTCACCCAATACTTTTCGCTCCGTTACAAGATTTGGCGAGCCATGGGTTATTTGCCAAGTCAAAGTGATTGCAAAGATGTCGGACTGGAACTCAATTATTCCGACCGCACGGCTTATCCGATTGGAGCGTTCACGCCGGAAGGGGAATTGATCGGCTGCGCGCGCCTGGTTTTTCCGATAGGGCATGATTCACACCATCTTCCGTTGATCTCCAAACTGGTCGCTGCCAAAAAAGACGCCAAATTAACGGCCACTTTCGAATATCCCCGTATGATGATTCATCCCTTCGATATACTGGAATCCCTGGCTGGGTTCAGGTCGTATTTCGCACGCTTGGTCAGGGATAACATCAAGTACGCAGAAGTCAGCAGGGTAATAGTTGCGCCGAAACATCGAAACGATGGAATCGGCGAGGTTTTGGTGGATTCATTGCTATCGCTGGCGCGAAAATATAGCCTTAACATACTTTTTCTGGCCTGCCACTCGGAATTACACCCCTTTTACGAACGCTGTGGTTTCAGTGTATTAGACGGTTTAAGCTGCGAGCATTTCGCCGGAGTCAACGCTCCTGCTATCGCGATGGCTATCGACTTGCAAAAGGTCAAGATCGGGCCATGATCAATAACGAGTAATTGAGCAATGGAGACAACGATGCAAAACAAAACGAAAATTATCACCACATTCATCCTGATTGCACTCGGGTTCATGTTTTCCGTCATTTACTTAGCTCCCAGGACCGTGACGCACATGCCAGCCACCGTTGCAGTACCCGAGGGAGTACTATATGCAGGTATATTTTGTATGGTATTTCCTCTTCTCACTTTTCTTGGTGTAAGAAAAGTGGAGATTTCGAAATGGTTCAACGTCGAAATTGGGTCGGACTTTCGGGAGCTGGCAACTGCCGAAACCACGCCGCAAAAGGAAATTCCAGCAGAGGAGAAGGAAGAAAAGCGCAAGTATGCCGAAATCTATATCGAAAAAAAGAACACACAACTTCCAGGTCAATTCGCGCCTGATTTCCAGGTACTGGACGAAAAACTGGCAATGACCGTTACGCCCTGCGCGGATCAGATGACGCCAATGTACATGCTGGATCGAAACTTCCGCATCATAGACTGGAATATCGCTTTCAACCTGTGTTTCGACAGAACCCTGGAAGGCAGGCGCGGTTTGAGCGTGCTGGAATGGACCTATTTTCTCGATAATTACGAGGAGGTACTGAGCCATGGTATTGATGTCTTTGCAGAGGGCAAAACCCTACCCCGCATCGATATCGAAAAAATACAATATACCAGCGACCGCTATGGAAAAATCGAAAGCACCAAACGAGCTTATCAAATTCCTGATGATGATGACAGTTGTCTGGGGTGGCTGATCACGATCAATCCGACTTTTACCGAGCCTGAAAAAGCGGCCTTGTATCAAGCGGACATGTTCACCGCCCTGCGAAAAACCCTAATGTGGTCCGAATATACACTTTGTTATGACAAGGTACTAAACAATACTCTGATTTATCCGGAACTCATTCAGACCTTGGTAGGCAATCATAAACCTGGGCCACTCCCCATCGAGAAGTCAAGCATCATACTTGATATCGGAGCGGGAACCGGTAACACCGCTTGCCTATTGGCCCAACAGTCGCCCCAAAGACTCATCATCGCTATCGACAATAATCCACTCATGCTCAATACGCTGCGGCGCAAATGTCAGGCTTATTTGCGGCAGGATGCACAAGGTCCCGGCATCATCGCGATAAAACAGGACGTGGTCTCGCTATTCGGCCTCAATGACGAGTTTTTTGACTACGTGATTATCAACAATGTGCTTTATAGCCTGGACACGGATGCCGCACTTTCCTGTTTGAAAGAAGCATGGAGAGTGCTCAAGCCCGGCGGCGAGATTAGGATCAGCGAACCGCAAAAGAGTACCGATCTTAGTATAGTGCTCGAACAAATTAGGTCCGATCTTAAGAAAAACGGTAGATATAACGAACTTGAAGCCGATTTCCTGAAGCTCCGGCAGATCAATGAATTCTCGCTGCAACCATTGCTGCACCGCTGGACCCTGGATGAAATGGAAAAAATCCTTTTGCTATTGCCTGACTTCAGCAGCATTACCTACAAAACTGATCGCATCTATGCCGGTCAATCGATGATGATTTGCGGACGCAAGCGGAGTTAACGGTATAACCGGGGTCGAAGGTCGAATAACTGGGTTTACCCATTAGCCTGCCGTTGTCAATAAGCCAATCAAATCCCTCAAGCAAATTTTGGATTTTTTTACGACTCCATTCCCTGGATTACATTCAATAAACACTCCATCCTGTTATTGAACCAGTGGGCTTCGTGATCGCGAGGCCCGAGAGTGTGGGTAAACTGTGAGCAGCAGGGATGCTGTCCATGGTTTATCCACACGGCCCTGCCCGGACCGGTCCGCAGGACGCGTCCACAAGTCCACAGGTTATCGATTTAATTCACTCAATCTGTCGTCGTACTGGTCCTTTTGCCTGTTCTAGTATCGTTTTGTCCTGGCCTTTACTTAAATGCTCAGGTTTCGGAGTTCATTTAAAACCCAAAAACACAACAAGTCTTTGATTAATAAAGAATAGAAGCCTCCAGAGTGGTAAAATGCAGTTTTCTTGACAAACTCATCCAGCCACTCGGAGACCTCGATGAATATTGACACAAAAACACAAAGCTTGCCAACCCTGATTGCTGATTTTTTGGGTAAAGATGGATTAAATATCGACAACTTATTTGCAGATATCTGGAAGAGAATGGGAGTAGCCACTTTATTACGCCGTGCTGGATTTCATAAACGCTTTGGTTTAGAGGTGACGCAAGTTGTTTTTTGCTGCTGCTTTGGGTCTGGCTAAAAGTCGATACCATCAATATGTTTTAATGGCAATCCATGCAGTGTTTTACCGATTTCAGAAAAGATGTGATGTATGATTACCTCCAACGGGAAGACGTTAACTGGCGGAGTTTGCATGTCAAAATAGCTCAGCAAGTGGTTAAGGAATATAAACTTAACAACTGTGAAACCAAAGCCTTGGTAGCAGATGATTCAGTCAAAATCAGAAGAGGGAAAAAATGGCAGGGGTTTCCTGTCACTTTGACCACTTGACGGGCAAAACGGTGATGGGGCAACAGACACTCACGTTAGCCCATATTTAACAAACACCCCTAAAGTCAGCCGGAATCAAGCTAATAGGGTTTTGTAAGTCATTGATTATCGGTATATGCAACTGAGTTTTGGCGATGTTTTCGTTTTGTAGGGCCATAATATT
>JAQTMV010000217.1 GCA_028714175.1 Methylococcales bacterium | reverse complement strand
GGTGAGTGCGCAAGAGGGACTGACAACTATTATGGCACTGCAAAAGACGTCTATTTATAAATTAAATTAAATCAATTAGTTATATTTTGCCAATAGGGGAAATTCGTGAAAATGTGCTAAATATGGGCTAGAAATCGGTAGGTTGGTAGAGGTGAAAGTGCGCGGATAGATTCATCAGGAGTCCTGAGGTAATAAAACCTCTATAAAGAGACCGGATATATGGCTGCAATCATGATCTCTGTCGATGGCATCAATTGTGAAAACTTATCTTGCAATAAACGAGGAGTCCATATATGGGTTAACAGCTTTTTCGTTAACCCAACATTTACCGCACCAATGTGTTGGGTTGCGAAAAGATGCAACCCAACCTACGCTGCTCAACCTGTGGCTTCAGGAAGCGGGTTCAGGGAGCAGGTGTTCCAACGAAGCCGTGGGTGACGCCATCATCATCATAATATCCCACGATTTCGCCCTGTGCGTTGATCGAAAAGACTGCGGTCGCCGTTGCATCGGGCACGTCGATTGTCGTATAGACGCCTTTGTTCAAGATGAAGCCATGTTGAATGTTGTCTGCATCGACGTAGAGTCCAACAATCTGGCCAGCGTTATTGATTCCTTCCGCCACGGTTAAGATCGCGTCGGGCAGCACGTCGAGCGGCGTATAGACGCCTTCGCTCAGCAGGAAACCGTGGCGGTTGCCATTTACGTCCACGTAGGTCCCCACTACCTGTCCCGGGTCGTTGATCCCGAAGGCTATCGGCCCCAACGTCGGGTGGCCGTTGGGCGGGTCAATTGTGGAAAAGACTCCATCGCTCCAAAGGAAGGCATGACGTTTTCTGTTTATGTCTCTATAGCCTCCTACGACCAGGCCTTGCGCGTTGAGGAACCCACTTTGAGATTCGATCGAGCCGGGCGGGTCGAGGTGGGTCAAGACGCCCTTGATCTGGAAATAGGCATAGTTTCTGGTGCCATCAAAATAGGTTCCAGTGAACTGGCCGTTCGCATTGATCCCGTTGACGGCGGTGTAGACTGCGTCGGGCACGTCGATTGTCTTATAGACGCCATTGCTCAAAATGAAACCATGTCCTGTGTCGTCGGCATCAATGTATTCTCCCACAATCTCGTGCGTGCTATTTCCGTTGGCGAAAGTCAAGGTCGACCCGGGCGGGTCGATCGTGGTAAAGTTGTATTCTGCATTAGTCAGCCCCGGAAAACTCAAGACCAAGCCCAGCGCCACCGCCGCAAGCATATTTTTGTCATTATTAAGAGTTGTATCTTTCTTAGTTTTCATAGTCTTTATCCTTTTTTATTATGGTTACAATGGTGGCATATCACATGTAATATTGATGTGGGACACCAAATATGATCTTCACGCCACTAGCACATAATCAATGTCTGATTTTATGTTGCTAAGCGTGAATTATCCTAGTCATTGCGGTTTCAACTATATAGGAAATAATCTAAACAGCGCATCCACCATATGATGGATAAATTTACGTATTAAATCCGGGAGTACAAAAAAATAAGCCGCAGCAGATCGCTCTGCCGGTGTGTGGAGGTTTTGCCGAACACGCTGTGGAGCTGGCTGCGTGCCGTGCTGGTTCTGATGTTCCATTTTTCGCAGTAGTCGTTGAGGGTCAAACCGTCCCCAAATGAGCGGCACAGCCTGAGTTCAGCCGGGGTTAAATCGAATTGTTTCTTGAAAAGCAGCCATTGCTGCGCTGGACAGTGATTGGGATCGCACAGCGTGATCATGTAACGGGCGGCTTGTAAATCCGGTTCGGCAGGTTCGGGAAATTGAATACAGTGAAGCAGCAACAGATCCCCCGCGTTTTCGCCTTCCAATAGCAAGCTGAGCGGCCCGGCTTCCTGATTTTTCCCGTTGACGAAAGCGGCAAAGCGGGCAGCATGGCGTGGGTGGTGCAGCGTAAATTTCGGCGATAACGCAAAGGGCGAGTCGTGCCTTTTCATGACTTGATCCACCTGCGGCGTAGCGTAAATAACATGAGTTCCGCTGTCCAGCAGCAGCACGCCATCGGCCATACGTTCCAGACAAGAATGGCAGTAAGGCGTTGAAAAGGTTTTATGCAGATAGCCGTCAGCGCGATCCGCTGACCGGCGCGCTTGGTCGCGGCGTTCGGGCTCAAAAAGTGGCGTGGGGGTGGACATGTCAATATCTCCTTATTGGGCCCAGAGCACTCCACCACGTCAGCTATTTTTCCAGCTATACGTAAATGTGTGCATTTATTATTGTTATATATGCTTCTTGAAAATTATCATCATATATATATTTGAAGCTATGTCATCATTTTTCATGGATTTTATAGCAGCAAGTAACTATTAATGATTGGAGGTAATAAATTATGAGTCAGGATAAAGCCAAAATTATTGTTTATTACGATGGCAGCTGTCCGAAATGTGTCAAGGACAGGGCCAATTATGAAAAACTCGCGGGGAAGGCGGGGGAAAATGTTTGTTGGCTTGATATTACCGGCAGGGAAGAGCAGTTGCGTGAAATCGGCATTGATCCCCATAAGGCATTAACCGAACTGCATGTCAAAGACGAGAATCAGCGGATTCTTTCCGAACTGGATGCTTATATCCTGCTGATGAGTAAAGTGCCTTTGTTGAGACCTTTGGCCTGGCTGATCGGGCTGCCGTTGATTCGGCCGTTACTTGCCAGAATCTATCACTGGCAAGTGAATCGCCGACTGAGTCAAAGCGGACGATTATGACAGGCTCTATGTGAAATATTGTGGGTACACAAATCCAGAGACATTTGTGCTGTAACGTTTTTCAGATTCACTGACGCGGAAGGAGCGATTATTTCGTGTCAATTTAATTTTTTTGGACGACTAACTCACACAGCATTCGACGATTTTTGGTGCTTGATAGCGAAAAAACCATCGAATCCCGTCTTTAGGCAATCCGTTCTCCTGGCCGGTGTAATCGGCTTTTGTTGGGAAACGCCTCAATACGAATTTAACCAGTTTGCCGAATCGGCTGAACCAGCGAGCATATCTGCTCGATGCGTCCCACCTTCACATGGCCTAGCGCCATGGCCAGTATGACCGCCAGCGCCAGCCCTATGCGGGTCTTCTTTTTTGGCTTGACCCCGTATAAAGTGCTTTTCAAAACCGACGCTATTGTCGATGCGGTTGTTAATTCGTTCCAAAGCGCTGCGGCGTGCTTGGCCACGTTTCCAGGAGGAACAGCCGTGAGGCGTCGGGACGAAGACGGTGAACCGTACCTTTTCCGGTATGGGCAAGGGTGTCAACGCGAACAGGGTAGAGTGGGCGTGTGACAGGTTGGTCAAGGTTATGATTGAGCACCTGTTTTTCTGATCGTCACAATTCGCGTGTGTCGATGTGTGGACGGATGTGGTACTCATCCCCAGCTTAGCCTTGGTTTCGGCGTCAATGAGATTGAACGGGCAATTGTTAATAGAAGTGACGAAGATGGGTCAAGCTCAGCGACAGGCGGAGCGGGCGCGGCCTGTGCCGGTGTGTGGAAAGGCGGCGGCAGTCTGAAGCACAGGCTGTGACCGCGGAGCCTGTTCGCTGCAGCGCATGGTTAAGTGTTGCGGTTGTTGGGATGACGCTCATAGAAGCCCCGAACGGGCAGCGATGGTAAAGATCGTCGCATCGGCAGCGATATGAGCAATGACCGGCAAGCCGATGCCTCCGGTAACAACCCGTAGCCAGCCAAGAGCGAGGCCATAGAGGCCGGCGAGCAACGCACCGAGTGGACCGGATGGGTAGCCGTGCATATGGCCATACCCGAAGATGGCAGCTGTAATTGCCACGGCGCTCCAGACGTCGCACGGAGCCTCGATGGCATCGAAAAACACGCCACGAAAGACGACCTCCTCAAATAATCCGTTAAGAACGGAGACGACTACGCCCGCGATGAATACGCTGCCGAGCATGCGATGAGGAACCAACATGGGCAAGAAGCCGAGAGCATAACGGTTGAAAACGTGGAAAACGACGAGCACCGCGCATGAGCCGACTATGATCACGAGGGTGGCGACGATGGAGAACGTGGAGATGCGACCGAAGCGCCACGGACGAAAGTTCGCCCGCAACTGCGGAACAACGGCAACAAGCAAAAAGTAAGCAGCGATGGATGCGAGCCAGGCCCAGGGCCAGGCTTGCAAGACAGGAACGAATTCAGTGGCGATAATGAGCACCAGTAACGCCAAACCGTGCGCTCCTCTCCATAGCTTGCTTTGGATGGTTGGAGTTTCGTTCATCGAAAACGCGTAGCGACGCCTAACAAGTGATTATCGAGGTTGGGATATCTTACTCTCTTTCCAATTCCGGTTGGCAGGAAAAACTATCAAGACCCATTTTTCTAAACTGGATAAAATGCATAAAAACTGTTTCCAGATAATATCAATTCAAGCAAATTAAGCAATTTGGAATTGTAAAAACAGAATCTACTCTGCGGGAAATAAGTGTTTTCGATTATAGAACCTTCGTTGTTAAGGATGGTTTGCAGTTTAAGACTGGGCTAATAAACCCAGCATTTGTGGAGAATTGCTGGGTTTCCGCTGCCGCTCCGAGAGTGTAAAAAAATCCGTGTAAACTGCCGTTAAATAAAGTCGGGCATTCTGTCCTGATACATAATCATAAACTGATTAATGGCTGGTTTCCAATCAAGCCTACGGCACCGATATTTATGACACTTGCGGTCAACCTGAATTTGATTGAGAGCTAGTCAAAAGTCTTTAGGAAAGAGATTCGGTATGGTATGGTAAATACTATGAAACTTTTTCATTGTTCAAGCCAGCATGTGATGAATTATTTGCAGCGCCAAATCGTTCTAAGGGTAGATTAAATAAATTATTGACTTATAATTTTCAGTGCATCGGTTGCGTCTTAGCGACGAAATATCATTCATAACGAGTACATACGGAGAGCTGTGGTGGCTGGCTTTGCAAATAATCTATTTATAATAGAGAACTCTGAGGCAACTTATGACATTCAAGCCTCTTCAAAGAAGGCGATAATTTTTGCACCAGTCATAATTATGTTTCTGTTCGCTGTCTTTCTATTTATTCCCACAACACGACAAGCAACCTTATGGATGCTGGATGAAAATCACCCGGTCGAACTATTAACCTTTGTATTCGCGCTAACCGGTGGGATTTTCGGGCTGGCGCTGGCAAGGCGAGCAAGGAAACAAGGAGAGAAAACTCTTGTAGTTAACTTCTACATATTTTTCTCAGTTGCCCTGATTTTTATTGCAATGGAAGAAGTAGCATGGGGGCAGAAATTTTTTGAGTTCGATACACCCACAGCCTGGCGCGCCATTAACCTCCAGGGAGAAACTACGCTTCACAACGTCATGGGCTTACAAGGCCATTCTGAGATACTTCGCTTGATATTCGGTCTGGGCGGACTGGTCGGCGTGTGTCTTAGTTTTCATCTATATTTCCAGAAAATTGGAGCGCCAGTGATTCTCCTTTCATGGTTTCTGATCATTACCTTCCATGCCGCCGTGGATGTTTACAACGATTTTTTCCCTATTGAACCCCGATTTGACTATTATATAAATAGAACATCTGAGCTTGTTGAGTTGCTTATCGCGATTTCCGGATTCCTCTATGTTATATTAAATTCGAAGATGCTTTCTACTATGTTGAAAGTAGGGCATCCCTGAAGGAGTAAAAGAAGTGATGCGACTGGCATGGAAGTCAGCTAGCTGGTGAAAGTCCAGCCTTTGCCCTGTGAGAAGGGGAAAAAGCTGGAGAAAGCAAGGGTGTCCAAAGATACCCTGAATAGCTACCCGACAGTGAAACACGGATATTAAGAGGCAATGCGGAATCTGAAGGAAGCTCTAGCTCGTAGGCCGGGTTGGCAAACCCAGCAAACATATGTTCGGTTTATTAGCCAAGCATACAATTTATTGACCTGCACCATATATAAATTTCCAGAATGCTTATTCCCATGGGTACTCGACAATTTCGGGCGAAGCCGACCAATTATCAGGGTACATGCCACTCTTTACGCATCGGTGAAAGGATGAATATGGCCAATCTTTGACCTATTGTACATAACCGTGTTTGACGGGGTTGTAATGGATGTAATCAAAATGATTTTGGTAATCCCGTTCGTCACGGATACAATGTTCCCAATAGCGGCGCTTCCACAAATCCGCCGGGAGCGGATTTGGACGCGAAGCACCCGAAGGAATGCCGCCAGGGAATGGCGGCGGTCAAATTCCTCTTTCACTTTTCCGCTTGCGACTTGCGGAAATACGTTTTCCTGTAGCAATGTTCATGGAAAATTTTGACTTGATCAGTCGCCAGCGGGTAGGGTAATCATTATCATCGGTCGGTAACTGCCAAATAAAATGAAGATGCTCCGGTAAAATTACGATAGCATCAAAGTTGAAAGGATGATCGTTGCGTATTTGCCTGAATGCTTCGCGCAAATTTTCAATATGCCGAATCAGCTTATCGTTGTCCTGACGTTCGGCCAGGTTTACAGTAAAAAAATAACAGCCGCCTGTTATTTGTAATCGCTTGTATATTCGCATTCATGAAGTTTAGCAAATAATTACCTTATGCTGGGTTTCCGCCAAGCTTCAACCTAACCTACGGCCCTCCTTGCCATTATCCTGAAAAGAGCAGTTAAAACTTGCAAAAAACTGCTAACTGATTGAAATTATGTAGCAAGGAGGCGCTTATGCAAGAGATCATGACTCACCCATTGGGTGAAACCCAAACGAAAGCTTTGATACC
>JAQTMV010000216.1 GCA_028714175.1 Methylococcales bacterium | reverse complement strand
TTCCCGTTATCAACATTGATGACTTTCATTCAGTGAATCAACTCCAATGGCAAAAGCTTTCAAAACACAGAGATACCCTGGAAATCGATCAAGTCTTAGAAGTTTGGCAGCACGATTCATTTTCTAAATTCAGAAAGTTCTCTTCTTTACCCATCTTATATCGTGTTGATACTGATCCAGGTTCAACGTGCATTTGGTATACGGATATCCGTTACGTTTTCCCTTTAATGAAGCCACCCTTTCGTTATGGAATGTGCCGACAACATTCCAACAACAATTGGCAGTTGTACAGACTTCGTCGCAATACAGAAAATATCAGGCAACTGATCGAACCATAGTCAATATCCATGCTATAAGACAATACGCTTGGCTATGCGTCGCGGGAACCAACTGGTATGAATGTCTGCAAGAGTCGGAGTGAGTATCCGGCGTCAACTAGCAAGCTGCCGAAGCTGAAAGGCAAAAAGAAGAAGCGGCACGGTTGCGAAGGATTATAGAAGACAAAGCCCGAGAGGCTATCCGTAAAGCCAAATACCAGCGTGATCGCCAGTTCACGGAGGAAGCTCGACGTAAACGAGAGAGCGACCCGTAGTTTATCGCTAAAATAAAAAACCGGCAGCTTCGGATGCGTTATGAGCTAGATCAGTTCATCGACAGGCAATTTTTTGCCCGTCTGATGGACACTTTTCATCGCCTCGCCGGCGGCACTCGCCTCTCAGACGATGACATTCTGTGGCTTACCACCGAGGGCACGAATTACTGCACTGAGATTCTTCAGACAAGCTCTCATGAGCGCGAAGCTGAATTCTATGCGGCTGAGTACAACTGAACGAATGATCCATGGAATGCGGTTAATGCCAGCGGCCACTACCGCAAGTGCAATCAAGCCAGAAAAGCTCATGATCTGCTAACCTCGGTCCCTGCTGTGCGCCCAGAAAGCACCCAAACTGAGCTCGGCTATCAGCATGACCCATGGCGGTGTGATACGAGATTTGAAGCGCCTGGATGCAGCGTTGACATTTGGCGATCAAGCACATGTTCTGATGCCGAAGGACTAAAGTGAGAAATTCCAATCGATAAAATCACTTAATGTGAGACGAATAAAAAATAGCTGGAATTAATGTGAGAAAAAGTGAATTTATAAAATCAGTTAATCTGAGATAAAAAAGGCGGATAAGTGCAAGAAATGCCTATTATGAAATCAAGAAACTACAGCTAGCTAATAAGTTGAATCTATAGAAAGATACTGTTACTATGTTTGCTTTTCAAGTGACCGATAAAAGGCCACTTCCTGAAATTTTTCGCCTATAATTATTTTATTAATATTATCGTCTTAAAGGTCTGGTGTGTTTAAAAATATTCTTGTTATTTGTATCGGGAATATTTGCAGAAGCCCGATGGCAGAAGGATTATTAAAATGCGCACTTGCCGCCTCCAATAAAAGTGATTGTGTTGTCAGTTCAGCCGGGCTTGGCGCATTGGTAGGTCACCCCCCCGATACAAAAGCTTGCCAGCTCATGATGGAAAAAGGCATCGATATCTCAGGTTACCGCGCTCGTCAAATAAATAAGGAGATGATTCGTAAGGCTGATCTTATTTTGGTTATGGAAATGGCGCATAAAGCTGCCATTGAACAGAGTGAGCCGAGTGCAAAGGGAAAGGTTTTTCGCATTGGCGAATGGGGAGGATTTGATATTTCTGACCCTTATCAGCAAGAATTACCTGCGTTTAAAAAATCACTTAGTTTAATTGAACAAGGTATAACGTTATGGATGCAAAAACTTTAATGTTTACTACACTGATCAATGGCAAATTAATAAATTGCTGATCACCAGGAAATTTTACAAATGATATTGAATTGGAAACTATAAATCTATGCGAATCAAGATCTTACTAAACTTAATTGCAGTGACTCAGCTTATAGCGTGCACTGTCATTCCTGGTCAGCATTTATGGCAATTTGCCACACAGTCGAGCGTGGACATGCCGGTTAAGGAAGACAATGAAGCCATTTTGAAAAAACTGAACATTCAATCCATTACCGCTCAATTAATAGTTGACCTGGAAAAAGATTTTAACAATTACAGCCTAGGCCCCAACAATGTCGCCAATCTGTATTACGACTATCGCATCGGTTCTAAATATAGAACTCACCCGCCGGAAAAAAAGTCAAATGCCCAGTACCGTGTTGGCCCCAGAGATATTCTTAATATAACTGTCTGGGAGCATCCTGAATTAACCATTCCTGCGGGTGAATTTCGTTCTGCAGATCAAGCCGGCACTGTTGTCGGTGAAGACGGCAATATTTTCTATCCTTATGCGGGTATTATTAAAGCGGCCGGCAGAACAGTCGAAGATATACGCGATGAAATAACCAGAAAACTCTCAGTCTATATCGAACAAGTTCAACTGGATGTGCGGGTAACTTCTTATAGAAGTCAACGGGTTTATGTAGTCGGTGAAGTCACTAAACCAGGTGTTCTGGTGGTTCAAGATATTCCTTTAACGGTATTGGAAGCAATCAACAATTCTGGCGGATTAACTTCTGAATCAGATGCACGCAATATTACCCTGACTCGTGACGGCAAAACCTACAATGTCAATTTGCAGGCTCTCTACGAAGGCGGTGATCTCAGTCAAAATGTCACGCTTCAACACGGTGATGTGCTGAACGTGCCGGACAGGCAGTTCAACAAGATTTTTGTTTTGGGAGAAACCACGAGTAGTACTATTGGTGGTGGTGTTTCTGTATCTCCTGGCGGAAGTCTTTCCACAAGGTCACGCAGTATATTTATGAGTAAAGGCCGCATGACACTGACCGAAGCGCTCAGTGACTCAGGAGGCATAAGCCAGGATTTAGCCGATGCGGCCCGAATCTTTGTTTTCAGAAACGGTCTCGGAAAACCGAAAATTTATCATCTGGATGCCAAATCACCCGATGTCTTGATATTGGCTGACCGTTTCCCTCTGCAGCCCCATGACATAATTTTTGTCGATCGTGCAGAAGGTATACGTTGGAATCAAATCATTAACCAGGTTCAACCTACTATCACTTTGATCGATTCTGTTATCTTTGGAACTAATGGAATTATCGGAGCACCTGCGGACCGATAATAAGATTTAATATTAAGCCACTGCCATTAAGCTAAGCCGAAAAGACATACCCGATACAGATTCACACTTGCACCAGAGAAAGTTATCAGCGCACTGTGAATCTGTTACATCAATCAGGTGGTCAAATAATTTTTAGAGTAATGGCAGCGCGGCTAAAGCACCTTCTTATATGAAAAAGATTTGAAAATCATATATGAACGTATTCAGGTTAGTCCTTCGCAAGTTTTTAATTTTTGACCATCAATGCTATATCACCTTGTAAATTAATTACTTGAATTAATTTTACCAAACTTTGCTTCATACACAATGCCAAATACCATTTTAGATAATAGTAAAGTGCCTGTTAATTACCCGCGCGGTCAGGATAACGATAAAATTGATTTAGTTGAAATATTTTCAATATTTATTGAGAACAAGTGGTTAATCGTTTTTACCACTATAGCTGCTCTGGCTATCGGTTTTGGCATAACCTTTATTGCCACTCCGGTTTACCAAGCCGATGCAATGCTCCAGGTCGAAGAAAAAAAATCATCGCAACCACTGTACCCGGGAGCCCTTGACGTTCAGGTTACGGCAATGGCCGAAATTCATCTAATGAAATCAAGGATGATATTAGGATCTGCGGTTAAAAATCTTAATTTGGAGATTATCGCTGAACCTAAATATTTTCCTGTTATCGGTAACGCCATAGCCAGGCGATTTCAACAACGCCATGTAAACAACGAAGTATCCAGCCCTTTATTCGGACAAAAACAATATGCCTGGGGTGGGGAAGCCATTCGTGTTGACACCTTTACAGTACCTCCAACTTGGCTAGGTAAAGAATTAATATTGATTGCCGGCAAACAGGGTCATTATCGGTTAATGTATAAAGACAACGATAAAGGCGAATTCTTACTCTTACTGGAAGGCGAAGTCGGTAAGCTCGCTAGAAAACAACTAGAGAATACGCAACAATCAATCGCCCTGTTCGTGTCACTATTAAGGGCACGGCCGGATACCCAATTCAGGATCATGCGGCAATCACTTAGTGATGCAATCAGTTTTTTATCAGAACATGTTCAAGTGGCCGAAAAAGATAAAAATACTGGTATTGTGGAATTTACCATGCAGTCCGCTAACCCTCAATCGGCTGAGCAGACTTTAAATGAAATCGCTAATATTTATGTTCGGCAAAATGTTGAACAAAAATCTGCAGAAGCCCAAAAAACTCTGGAGTTTCTGGAAAAACAACTGCCCCTGCTTAAAGAACAAGTGGAGGCTTCTACAGACGCATTAAACAGTTTCAGGACGATTAAAGGTTCTGTTGATTTAGATATCGAAACACAAGATGTTTTAAAAGGAGTAGTGGAACTAAAAACACAAATTACGCTATTGGAACAGAAGCGTGATGAACTAAGGACAAAATTTACCCAATGGCATCCATCCGTGATAGCAATCGAAAAACAAATAGCAAGACTGCAGAGTCAGTTTAATTCTCACCAAAAGCAAATAGAAATTCTGCCGGAAACGCAACAAGTTATTCTAAGATTGTCCAGTGATGTAAAGGTCAATACTGAACTCTATAACACTTTGATCAACAATGCTCAGACCTTGCGGGTCTCAAAAGCCGGCACAGTGGGTAATGTGAGAATTGTCGATTATGCCGAATTGCCGACCTTGCCTATAAAACCAAAAAAGGTGATGATCTTGGTTTTTTCATTTTTCCTGGGATTAATTTCAGGCATTGCCTTGGCTTTTATACGAAAAGCGCTGTACCGTGGCGTGGAAGATCCGGATTTAATCGAAAAACATCTCAATATCCCTGTTTATGCAACCATTCCACACAGCATACAGCAGGAAAAATTTAATATCATGCTTAAAAAAGCCTATAAACAACAAAGTAATAAACTTTCTATACTGGCTCTGGAAAACAAGGATGACCTTGCCATAGAAAGTTTACGCAGCTTACGCACAACTTTGCATTTTGCTTTTCTGGAGGCACAAAACAATATCATTATGATCACTGGTCCAAGCCCCGGCATAGGTAAATCCTTTGTTTCGATTAATCTTGCAACCGTGCTGGCCGATGCAGGAAAAAAAATATTGTTGATTGATGGCGATTTACGCAAAGGCACTTTTCATAAATCGTTGGCCGTCAATAGAGAACCGGGTTTATCCGAACTCATCTCAAATACCATATCGTTGGATACAGCGATGCATAAAATACCAATGACTAACTTTGATTTTATTTCTACCGGAGCTATTCCGCCTAATCCATCGGAATTATTACTGCATGAAAGATTCGGTAATTTATTGGCAAATATTAGTAAGCATTATGATCATGTCATTATTGATTCGCCGCCCGTATTAGCCGTAACCGATGCGGCTATTATTGGTCGTATGGCCAGCGTGACATTAATGGTAGTTAAAGCGGGTCAACATCCCATGCGAGAGTTGGAACAAAGCACTAAACGCCTTACTCAGGCTGGAGTACAATTAAAAGGTTTTGTGTTTAATGATGTTCCTGAAGCATCTTCCATTTACGGATATGGAAGTTATGGTAGATATATTTACCAATACAGTTATCAACAATCCAGCTAAAGCAGTTGTCTGAAAGATGATGAAAATCTCATTCTAATGTACCGAGCCTGGACAAAAACCTGATGCTCGCATACATAAGAATTTGGCCGGTCACCTGATATTGAAATATCTTGTCCTGAGGGGCTGTCGTCATTCCGATATTTCCCGAGCGCAACTCTCCTTTTACCAAAACATGATACGCATGGCCATGCAAGCCACTACTGATAACTGGCGAGGTACGCAGTGGATATCTGCAACCTTCGATCCGCTGGCTCGACTGCCAGGCAAGGTCGAAAACCCTCGTTGGCAAATTCGCGAAAAAATCGAACTGACCGAAGGCAAATTTGCTGAGGCGAAGATGCAAAAAATAATCGATTACTGTCTGCATGATATTCTGCGCATTTGGCGTAAGGACAAATGCGATCCATGGTTTCCTGTGGCCGCTGTTAGCAGGGGTGAAGAAACGCGCATAATCTGCGCGGTGATATGGCGCAGAATAACCCTATTTTCAGCCGACAAAAAAGGGTCAGTTACGGCCCTTTGTTTATACAAAACAGCCTTCTTAAAAAATCCATATCATCGATTTTGTATAACTTCCTCAAGTTCTCCAGTCGTCCCTCGCTCCTGTTTGAGCAGCTCTTGGATGGGTATTTGGCAGTGATTAAAGATTCGCTCCCCTAAATCGCCAAGCAGTTCGAACACCGCCAACGCTTGTTCAGGCGTCCGGTTTTTGTCGATCAGGAAGTCGAGTCCAGTGTTCAATCCAGAAGGTTGATAATAGTTTTTCATTCCGGACTCCTGGGCGTTGGGGATTTTCTTTTTTACTGCGCTGTTCGGCTCGCTCCTGTGCCTCTTTCTGGCGATAAGACTTGCCCTTGATGGCCATAATCTCGGCGTTGTGTACCAGTCGATCCATCAACGCCACAACGCAAGCGGCATTGGGGAATACTTCCGACCATTCAGCAAAGGATTTGTTGGTCGTGACCAGCGTGCTTTTTTGTTCGTGCCGGCGGCTGATCAGTTCAAAGAGTAAGTCAGCGTGCCGGTTTGAGTAGGACAGATAACCCATTTCATCAATCACTAACGAGGCTTTGCCTCAGACCAACGAGTCATGGTTGGTGCTAACTGGCGTTGGGAGGGCTCCGCTGGAGCCGGTATGGTAAAATTTCCACGCCGGTATTAGATCGCTGGGCGATCAGACCTTAT
>JAQTMV010000215.1 GCA_028714175.1 Methylococcales bacterium | reverse complement strand
CCAGATAGGTATCCAACCGCCGAACCCGATCGCTGCTTCGAGCACTATCTATAAACTGACTCAAACGCCCGGCCACGCGGTAGCCACCCGCGTTATGATTAACCAATACCTTCAATTGCGTGAGCTGATTGAGTGCGCGCTGATTTTGGCTGTCCTTGTAGACGACTCCGGTAAAATAAGCCTGGGCAATCAACTCGCTATGGTTGGCCAATGCTTTAAATAAGCGCTCCAAGCCCTGTTGCGACTGACTCAAAACAAACTCTCCTGAATGGCATCTGTTTCTCCCTGCTCAATAGGGATTTGTTCGTGTTCCTGAATAAACTGCAACGCCTGATAAAAATAATCCAGCTTGCCGGTCACCTGATAAATCAGCATATCCCGATTGGCTAACGCCAAATAACCCCATTTATGCAGCGTACCCAGCAGTTTCTCAAGCCGCCCTTTTATCGAATCATCGCCACTGGTAAAGTCCTTGAATTTTGCAAATGTCTGTAAACGATCTGCCAACGCCTGATTTTGTTCAATGACCTGTAACAAACTGGAAAAACTCAGCGTATCGCCAGGCGATAATGCCGTATCCTGATTTAGACAGGACATCATCATATCCAGCCATTCAACCACCGGCTGCAACTCTGTACGAAATTGCTGAAAGACTTTACGAATGTCACTGCGGGCGCTGCTGTCAATTGTTCTGAAAGCTGCATAAAATGCCAGTTGATTCTGAGTGCTGGACAAACGGTAATCAAGACGTGTTAATAATGCATCCACCTGACTTGCATTTTCAGGGTCTTGCAGATAACGAAAACCGGTTTCATCACTGACTTCGCAAATAAATTCACCTTGTAACAAACGCTTCAGTAATTGATCAAACATGTTCAGCTACCCTTACCAGAGGTTCAAGTGCGGATAGATAATCCTCGTCTACATCCATTTCGATCAACTCCCGATAGCCAAACACCTGATAGCGATTTTTAAAAAGCTTTAAAACTTCCGGATCAGGATCGGGGAAAGCCGAGAATAAAGTAATCCGGTTTTTAGTCAGCGTTTCCACCAGCACTTCAATATTCATCTGGTGCAGTTCTTTAAGCTCATCCATCGGCCAGATGATATTCAAAGGCTGATCTTTACGAATCATATTCACCAGCGCAATAAAAAACACGCATAAAATCAGATACGACAATCCATGACTGGAAATCTGCCGCAATTCTTCCGCATGGGTTGCCCGTTTACTGCGGCCATTTTCCGTAACAATAATTTCCAGTTCCAGCAAATTAACCAGCTTCATTTCTACCCGGCCTTTGCTTTGCAACTGTTCAGAAACCAGCCGGACGATGTCGGCAAACTCCTGTGTCGGCAGCTGTCCGTCATTGGCTCGACTCCAATCATCGTAATTTCTGGTGAAGCTGACAATTTGCTCCCAGTAACCCAAGGTTGTTACCTTGGAAGTTAAACGGCCTTCAATTCTCTCAATTTTTTCAAAACGAATATTGCCATCAATATTCGCCGCCAATCGCCGGGACAAGGAATCAATCCCCCGGTCAAAACGTTCCAGCGCCTGCTGATAATTTCTGATGGCGCTGCCAAAAAGCTTTGCCTGACTCATTAACCAGCTTCTAGCCTCCTCGAACCTTGTATCATACCAAGCCTGAATTCGGTTTAGCCAGGCCATTTCATCACTGTCAATACCTAACTCATCTTCGACACGGGCGTAATACCGGCCAGGATGGGCGCCGGGAAAACGTCCTAAAACCCGTTTCAAATGACGAACCAGAACGGCTAAATCATTGCGCAGAGTCTTGTGCTGTTCTGTTAAACTGCGATAATCGGTTTGCAACAACGACAAGGTATGAGCATTATCAAAACTGACCTGTTCATGTGTGCGCTTGGAATAGGCTGCCAAATCGGCCAACAGTTTCTTGATTGCATCGATTTCCTTGGTAAATTTCCGGAGCTTGCTGTTGATACGCTCCAGTTCCTCTTTTAAGGTATTGCGCCGTTGTTGTGTCTGTGCCTTCTCAGCTTCATATTGATTTTGTTGCTGCTGTCGTTTACCTTCCCTGTCAAGGGCTTTACCAACCAGTCCATCATAACGAGACCACTCATTATCCAGCCAACGTTGATAATCCTTAACGGTTTGTTCCGCCTGTTCCGCTGCTTTTTTCTCAGCGGTTATTTGGCTGATTTTTGTTTCCAGACCGATTAAGGTCGCTGTATCAACTTTTCTGTCCTGTAAACTCTGTAACCGTTGCTGTTCCAACTGTGTCAACTCGCTGCCTTTTTGTTGATTTAAGTTGTCAATGCATTGCTGTATTTGCTCGACTTCCAACAACGCATTATCAGTAATCTGCTGAACTTTGACCGAAAGTTCCTGGTTTAATCGTTGTATCTCGGCTTCCAATTGTTGCTTGAAGCTTTGCAACCGGCTATTACTAAGCCTGATTTGTTCTTCCAGAGCGCTTTTTTCCTGCTCCAGCCTGGCTTTGCGCTCCTTTCTGCTGCGCTCAATCTGCTGTTTTAACGAGCTTAATTCTTCAACGAGTCCATTTAACTGTTTTTGCAGTTGACCGGTGTTTAATTCGGCAGCCCTATGCCGTTTTTTCAGATCATCCGCAATTTTGCTTAAATCCTCCAACTGTTCATCACTTTTTGCCTCGGCGACTATCAGTTGAATTAATTGATTCTGGCCATCAACCAGGAGTGCGCGGATTTTTTCTTCATCAGCGGCAGGGTCAGCAGTTAAACTACCCAGATTTAAGGTCAAGCCATAAAAAGTATGTTCCAACGCCTGTAAAGCAGGCTCCAAATCATCCCTTAGCAATAAATCCGGGTTAATCACTTTGGCGATGTTGTTTATCCAATCCGGCTGATGATCCCGTAAAAACCCCAGTAACGTATCAGGGTTTGCATCCAGCTGTTTTTGCAGTTGTTCAATCGCATCCTGTATGCGTTGTTTGTCCTCAGCCCGTTTACGCTTATCGCTAAAAACTGCATCGATCAAAGCCTGGTATTTCTTTGTCTCTGCCTCGATTGCATTAACTGTCTTTTCCGCATCCTGCTTTTGTTGCTGAATATTAGTGAGGTGTCCCTGCTTTGCTTCCCTGTTTTCAATCAGAGCCGGATCTGGCTGGATTTCGGCAATCTTGCTGGTCAACGCACCCAAATATCCCTGCAATTTCAATTGCTCAATGTGCAAATTGTCCTGCTGTTGCTGACTTGCCTGTCTGAGTGATTCTTTACGTTGCTCGACCTCTTTATTGGCAGCGGATTTATTTTCAATAGCTCTTTGTTGACTATCTTTTATGCTGATTTCATAGCTATGCTGCTCGGCGGCAAAATACTGCTCTTTTTCAGCCTTCAGCCGTTTAAACTCGGCTTCGATGTCCTGCACATCAGACATCAACTGCTTGTGATTTTCCTGCTCTCTACTCAAGCTGTCCTTTATTTGGTCCAGTCGGGCAACCAACTGTTTTTTACCTTGTACATCCTGTTTTTCCCACTCAGCTTTTTCAGTCTCCAGCGTTATTTTTTGCCGCAGAGCCTGCTCCAGATCAGCCATGATGGCAGCCAGGCCGGATTTAAGTGCCTGCTCCCTAATTTCCCAGTCATTTTTTAACTGTTCCAGTTGCCGATTACACGCATTCCCGGCTTCCTGCTCTTGCTGCAAGGCCTGTTCGTTTTGATTGCTTAAACACTGAAGACGATACTGGAGTTCGCCCAGGCTCAGCTCAACCTGAAGCAAATCATTTTCCAGTTGATTCAGCCGCTCAATTTTGTCCCGCTCTGATTCGGTTTCCTGATAGGCACGGTATTCCTTATGCCAACTATCCAGCGTCTCCATTTGCAATTCCAAGGCGATGGAATCACGGTTTTCTTCAATACAGTTCACCAGCATTTCGCGCAAATCAGCAAAATCGGTGGAACGCATGAACATACCGGTAACGATTTTTTCTATATCTTTCAGTCTGTGCCCGGAACTGCCATTACAAAAACTGTAACGCGCAACCAATTGACGTAATTCCTGACCTTTCTTATGCGGCAAATTCTGGATTACCGTGCGGTAATCGCTGCAGGCGGTAATCTGATCGCTACAATTGATGTGCCGCTTAAGAAAATGTGTACGCAGGCCGCGACAAGACACCGGATAGAGCGATCCATCCCGACGGATTTCGATAAAGTCATCCTTGTCAAAGCCCTTATCCACAAAGCGATAACACAGCCCCTCTTCATTAGGTGAGGCATACAACAGTGCCATACAGGTTTGTTCATGGCGCTGATACTCAAAAATAATATAAGACGATTCGTTAGGCAGATAATGCTTGGCGAAACTGTCGGTAACCCTGCTTTTGGGCACTAACCGCCCCGGCCTTTCACCAAAAAACAGCGGTACTAAACGCAGCAACGTGGTTTTACCGGCACCATTAACGCCGTTAAGATTGGTATGTCCGTCCAGACGGACTTCTACTAATTCACCAGGTTTGTATGAATCAATAAGGATCAAGCGGTTTAATGAGTACATTGTTAATTTGAATAAAGTTAAAAATATGGCTTGGTATGGTTTAGGGTTTGTATGCCTTTAACTCTACGAAAATCCCCAACAATACAGGATTCCACCGTATTTTGTTGAACATTATCGTATCATGCAGGCAAAAAAAGTCTCAGCGTTTTCAGAGACATCCATTCACAACGTAAATTTCTGATTTTTAACCCCGGATTGCTAGCAAGCCGTTATACATAGCGTATAATTGCAATTATTTAAACATTGATTTTAGACGGCGGAACATGAGCATTACACTTTCTAACAGAGTCCAGGCAGTTAAACCTTCACCTACATTGGCGATCACCGCCAGAGCTGCACAAATGCGTGCTGCCGGCAAAGATATTATAGGACTCGGTGCTGGCGAACCGGATTTCGATACGCCGGACCACATTAAAGCCGCCGCTGTTAAGGCGATGGATAGCGGTTTCACGAAATATACGGCAGTAGACGGTATTCCAAGCTTAAAAAAAGCCATTATCGCCAAATTTAAAAATGACAATGGTCTTGATTACGAACCCAAACAGATTCTGGTCTCCTGCGGCGGCAAACAAAGCTCTTACAATCTGACTCAGGCGATGATTAACCCTGGCGATGAGGTTATCATTCCGGCGCCATTCTGGGTTTCTTATCCCGATATGGTGTTATTGGCCGATGGCGTACCCGTTTTTATTGAAACCACGCAGGCGCAACATTTCAAGATTTCTCCTGGACAGCTACGCGCCGCTATTACCGACAAAACCCGGTTAATCTTCATTAACAGTCCCTCCAATCCATCGGGTGTTGCCTATAATCTGGAGGAGCTAAAAGCCCTGGGCGATGTGCTCGCAGACTTCCCGGACATAATTATTGCCACCGATGATATGTATGAACATATCCTTTGGGAACAAGGTTCGTTTGTGAATATCTTAAACGCCCATCCCGAGTTTTATCATCGCACAGTGGTAATGAACGGTGTGTCTAAAGCCTACTCAATGACCGGGTGGCGTATCGGTTATGCGGCAGGCCCGGCTGATTTGATTGAAGCCATGTGTACAATTCAGTCGCAAAGCACCTCGAATCCGACTTCGATTTCTCAATATGCCGCTGAAGCCGCACTAACTGGCGATCAAAGCTTTATTGACCGCATGTGTGTTGAATTTAAAAAGCGTCATGATTATGTCGTTGCTGAACTCAATACTATCGACGGCGTAGAATGTCTGGAAACTGACGGTACGTTTTATGTGTTCCCCAATGTGGAAAAACTGATTGCCCGATTGGATGGCATTAACAACGACTTGGAGTTTTCTGATTATTTAATCGAAAATGCAGGGGTTGCATTGGTGCCCGGTTCCGCATTTGGTTCCGAAGGACATATCAGGATTTCCATTGCCACGAGTATGGCGAACTTGCAAAATGCAATGGAGCGCATTAAAAAAGCGATTTAAGTTTTTGTTCTTTTTAGTGCATGAGAGTATGCTTAAATCTGTGTATTTGACAGCCAAATTTTGCCACATTAATCTTCAAAACATGGGCATACCGGTGTTATTTGCATGACTTTTCAGAAAATCCCCATCAATTATTTGGAGCGACTACCATGAGTAAAGCACAAAAAAGCAATAAAGAAGACAAGAAAAAACCAGCTCTGAGTCCGAAAGAAAAGAAGGCTGTGAAAAAATCCAAGAAAGATTCCAAGAGTTAATAAAGAAAATATGAGCCTATGGGGGGAGCCCTTCGGCTTCGCTCAGGAGAGCCTTGGCGAACCCCAGCCATACTCAACATAGTCACAGTTGCGGATTTTGTTAAATCTATTTTTTTTCACCACGACGGCGCGAAGCACACAAAAAAATATAAAACTGCGTGTACTTCTTGCTCTTCGCGATAATTTGTTTTGTCCATTCCCGAAGCCAGACTGCACCTTGGAGAGAAGACGATGAGTACCGCAGAAAAATTGCAACAAAAGTACACCTATGCAGATTATGCCCAATGGCCTGAAGATGAACGTTGGGAACTGATTGACGGCGTGGCGTATGCGATGACAGGCCCACTGCGGTTGCATCAGGATATTGTTTTTGAATTGGGCAGACAGATCGGCAACTATCTACAAGGCAAGCCTTGTAAAGGCTATGTCGCCCCCTTCGACGTGCGCCTGCCGCGAAAAGATGAAGCCGATGCAAAGGTAGAAACGGTGGTGCAACCCGACTTGAGTGTCATTTGTGACCAATCCAAACTGGACAAACTGGGCTGCCGGGGTGCGCCGGATTGGATTGTTGAAGTACTTTCCCCTTCCACCACGCTGAAGGACATGAACACCAAACGCAGCCTTTATGAGCAGCATGGGGTGCAGGAATACTGGATTATCCACCCGGAAGATCGTTGGC
>JAQTMV010000214.1 GCA_028714175.1 Methylococcales bacterium | reverse complement strand
GGTTAGGTCCGGATGACAAGATTGTGGTTGAAGCTTTCGACGATCCGGCTGTAGCCGGCGTAACGTGTTATCTGAGCCGTGCCAAGACTGGAGGAATTTCGGGAGGCGTCGGGTTAGCCGAAGATACATCGGATGCTTCCATTTCCTGTCAGCAGACCGGCCCTATCAACCTTCCTGATGATATTAAGAGCGGCAAGCGTGACAATGAACAGGTTTTCAAACAACGTACTTCTTTAGTATTTAAAACAATGCAGGTCGTCCGCTTTTATGACCAGAAGCGAAATACTCTTGTCTATATGGTTTATAGCGATAGAGTTATTGAAGGGTCTCCAAAAAACAGTATCACCGCCGTTCCGATCCGGCCTTAGATACTTTGAGGTATGCTTACAGCCTTGCAGCTTCCCAAAACTTGGCTGTTCATGCCCGGGTTGGCGGTGATCTCAGTGTTATTCGCCCAGTATACCGGAAACAGGGGATCGGAAAACATATCGTATTCAATCACAATAACTACTTAAATTTTTATGACCCGAATAATCATATTTTGATTTAAAATTCAGGGTCAAAGCCAATTTATACGTTTTCAGATATGACTATCAACAAGCACATTTTATTGGGAGTTAGTGGCGGCATTGCCGCGTACAAGTCCGCTGAATTAGTCAGGCTGCTAAGAAAACAGGGTGCCGAGGTGCGGGTGGTGATAACAAAGTCCGCAATGGAGTTTGTCAGTCCGTTAACCTTTCAGGCGCTTTCCGGCAATCCTGTGCATAGCGAATTGCTGGATGCCGATGCGGAAAATGCAATGGGGCATATCAGTTTGGCGCGCTGGGCCGATCTGTTGCTTATCGCGCCGGCAACCGCCAACCTTATTGCAAAATTGAGTCACGGTTTGGCTGACGATTTGCTGTCAACGCTTTATCTGGCGGCAACCTGTCCCGTCTATATTGCACCGGCAATGAATCAGGCGATGTGGAATAAGGCAGTCACGCAGGAAAATATGCAAAAACTTGGAACTCACGGCGTTAAGGTTATCGGCCCCGAACAAGGCGACCAGGCGTGCGGTGAAACGGGCTTTGGCAGAATGTCCGAGCCGGTCGATATTTGCAACTATCTGGATCACGCGCTGGAACTTCAGAACCAGCCAACAGCGCAGTGCCTGCAAGGCCTGAGAGTACTAATCAGCGCAGGCCCCACCCGCGAACCTTTAGATCCCGTGCGTTACATCACGAATCGCAGTTCCGGGAAAATGGGTTACGCGCTGGCGAATGCAGCCATAAAAGCAGGCGCAGAGGTAACGCTGATCAGCGGCCCGGTGACACTGGCAGCACCTGCAAATATTGAATTGGTGAAAGTGGAAACCGCCGCACAAATGTATGCGGCCGTTATGTCCAGAGCCTCGGACCATGCTATTTATATCGGAGCGGCGGCGGTGGCTGATTACAGCCCTGCCATCATGCAGCCGGAAAAAATAAAAAAACAGGAAGAACAGACAACGATAATCCTGCAAAAAACAAAAGATATACTTTCAGAAGTCGCAAAACTCGATAAGCGCCCGTTCAGCGTTGGCTTTGCCGCCGAAACGCATGATCTTGAAGCCTACGCACGAGACAAACTGGCGCGAAAAAGACTGGATATGATTGCGGCAAACTGGGTAGGACGTGAACTGGGCGGCTTTGATAGCGAGCAAAACGCATTGCAGGTTTTCTGGGAAAACGGTGAAAAAACCTTGGCAATGGCCGATAAAAAACAATTGGCAGAGCGTTTAATCACTTTAATTGCAGAACGGCTGCATGAGAAAAATCTGGGGGAACAAGCGAGAGGGTAGCAGGTTATCCGCATTTAGTATAAATACAATACCCTATAGAAACACTCTTTATTCCCGCAGCAAAAGTCTTAGGTATGAACAAAGATCATTTAAAAATCGATATCAAAGGTTATGTTCAGGGTTTGGGATTTCGTCCGTTTATTGCTCGACTTGCCAGACAGCACCAACAAAAAGGCTGGATCGCAAATACTACGGACGGCGTAACCATAGCTATTGAAGGCGGTCCCGAACAGCAGCAACAGTTTCTTTACTGCCTGAACAACCAAACGCCGCCTTTTGCGGAAATTAAATCACTGTCCATGACTCACCAGGCGCTGGCTGGTTTTCTTGATTTTCAGATTAAAGCCAGCATTGCTGATGGCGAACACTCGGCCTTTGTATTACCCGACATAGCAACCTGCCAGGCTTGTATTCGCGATATTTTTGATCCCGCCAGCCGATACTATAACTACCCGTTTACCAGCTGTTGCCACTGCGGCCCACGCTACAGCATTATGATCAGACAGCCTTATGATCGTAACCATACCAGCATGGCTGAATTCAACACCTGTCATCAGTGCGGGCAAGAGTATCAAGCCATAGATAACCGCCGTTTTCATGCCCAAACTATCGCCTGTCCAAACTGCGGCCCGCAGTTGAAATTACTTGATGATTCAGGACATATATTAGCCGAAAAACACAACGCATTACTGGCCGCAAGCCGGTATTTACATGCTGGAAAAATCATTGCGATAAAAGGCATTGGCGGCTATCAATTGCTGGTGGATGCAAGCAATCAGCAGGCCATTGAGCGTCTTAGACAACGCAAGCATCGCCCCCAAAAACCCTTTGCGCTGATGGTTGCTGATTTGGCGATTGTGCAGCAGCTTTGTTTTATTAATGCGCTTGAACAAGCGGCGCTGACATCACCCGCCGCGCCTATTATGCTGTTAAAGCGCCGGGATACCAGACAGCTTGCCGATGCGGTAGCACCTGACAGCAGGCTGCTCGGCATCATGCTGCCCTACTCGCCTTTACATCATCTTCTGCTTCATGACTTTGGCTCTCCTGTAATCGCCACCAGCGGCAACCGCCAAGATGAACCTATTTGCATTGATGACCAACAGGCTTTAACACGGCTTGCCGGCGTTGCCGATTATTTTCTGACCCATGACCGGCCTATTCTGCGACCACTGGATGATTCGATAGTCCGCCTAATCAACGGCAAAATCACAGTGCTACGTCGAGCAAGAGGTTACACGCCACAACCTATCACCTTAAATGCAGCCATGCCTGACACGCTGGCAGTCGGCGGGCAGTTAAAAAACACGATAGCCGTCAGTCATGGTCAGCAAATCATTCTAAGCCAGCATCTTGGTGATCTGGATTCCGAAGCGTCGCAACAGCAATTTCAGGCAACGCTAACAGATTTACAGCAATTTTATCAAATCACACCCACAAGAATCATGCACGACGCGCACAAGGGCTATACCAGCAGCCAATTTGCAGACCATTCAGGCATACAGCAACACCCGATACAACATCATTATGCGCACGCGCTATCGTGCATGGCCGAGCATGGTCTTGAGCCGCCTGTGTTGGGCATTGCCTGGGACGGCTCGGGTTTGGGTACCGACAACACACTTTGGGGAGGCGAATTTTTGCTCATTACCCGGCAAGGCTTTCAACGCTATGCCCATTTCCGCCCCTTTTCATTGCCGGGCGGATATAAAGCCATACAGGAACCCAGACGCGCCGCATTGGGTTTGCTCTACGAAATCAGTGCAAATGTATTTGAGCGCCAAGATCTCGCTTTTACCACGCAAGAATTAAATTTATTACAATCGGCATTAACAAAACAACTTAACTGTCCACGCACCACCAGTGCAGGACGTTTATTTGACGCAGTCGCCAGTCTCTTGGATCTGTGCCAGATCAATCAATACGAAGGTCAAGCGGCAATGGTTTTGGAAAATAGCACGGCATCGATAGAATCTGACCAGCATTATCAATTCCAGCTAATCCCCTCCTCCCCCATCGTTATTGACTGGCAAATCACGATAGAACAACTACTAAATGACACTGCATACATCACACCCGGATACATCGCCGCTAAATTTCACAACACCCTGGCAGAAATAATGCTGGCTATTGCAGAATTGGCCGGACAAAAAACTATCGTCCTCAGCGGCGGCTGCTTTCAGAATGCCTTTCTGGTAGAAAAAGCCGTCAGAAAATTAAATACCGCTGGTTTTAACGTATACTGTCATGAAAAAATACCCCCAAATGACGGCGGACTGGCTCTCGGTCAGCTGTATGCCGCAAACTATATTGGATAATTATTATGTGCTTAGCCATTCCCGGACAAATCATCAGTCTGTCTGACGACAGCGATCCTTTATCGCGTAAAGGCCGCGTCAGTTTTTCCGGCATCAGCAAAGAAATCAGCCTGGCTTATGTGCCTGAGGCAAAAATCAACGATTATGTGATCGTTCATGCCGGATTTGCCCTCTCCATTCTGGATGAGGCCGATGCCCTGGACAGCTTGCAGGCTTTTAATGATTTATCTGCTTTTGAAAATGGGTTATGACAAATTTGTCCGGAACAACAAGCAGAACCCGAAGCCAAGTGGGTAAGCTGTTTTGCAAACCTCTTACAACCACCCAAACACGGAGGGTGTTTAGTTATGTCAACAGTTAAAGAAAGAGTTTCTGAAATAGTTCAAGCTAAGTCAAATATATTGCTCAAGCCAAATAAAGACCAGAAAGCTTTTTCCCGTTTTGAGATATACTTGTTTTTCTCTCATGGTTTTTTTGGAGACACAAACATGACAGCGGTATCTCTTAAGTTACCTGATGAAGTCGTTGATCGACTTGATAAGCTTGCAAAACTCACCGGTCGCAGCAAAACCTCTTACATGATTGAGGCAATTACAGAACATTTAGACGATCTTGAAGATTTGTATCTTGCCGAGCAGCGCTTGCTTGAAGTTAAGGCAGGGCGCAGTAAAACACATACATTGGAAGATGTGGAGCGCAGCCTTGGCCTGGCGGATTGAGTTCGACGACGCGGCCAAGAAGGATTTGGCGAAGCTGGACAAACAGATTGCTCGACGTATTACGACCTTCCTACGTGAGCGCGTGGCTTCACTGGACGACCCGCGCAGCATCGGCGAAGCCCTTCAAGGTTCAAGGCTGGGCGATTACCGCATTATCAGCAGCATCGAAGACGGCTTTTTGCGCGTCTTGGTAGTGAAAATCGGCAATCGGCGAGATGTTTATCGCAACAAATAACCTACCCTGTAATGAATGGCTTTTCATTGCAGCCCATCGTTCGTTATTAATACTCTTCATTACATTCAGCACTACAGTACTGGCCAGTCTGCAAACTTTTTAACGATTTATCTGCCTTTGAAAATAAGTTATGACAAATTTGTCTGGAACCAATATGCAGGACATTAAGCATACAAGACAGGAGAGTCCAGCATGACAAATTTGTCGGGAACAAATTTGCAGTACCCGAAGGGTGCTGGACAGGAGAGTCCAGCATGAAATATCTGGACGAATTCCGCGATCCGGAAACCGTAAAAAAACTGGTCACGGCGATACAAGCTGTCACTACGCAGCCGTGGAATATCATGGAAGTGTGCGGCGGGCAGACTCACAGCATTATTAAATACGGCATCGATCAGCTGCTTCCCGACGGAATTAATCTGATTCACGGCCCCGGCTGTCCGGTTTGCGTCACGCCGCTGGCTTATATTGATAAAGCGCTGGCGATTGCCGTCCAACCTGAAGTAATTTTCTGCTCTTTTGGGGACATGCTGCGCGTACCCGGCACTCATCATGATTTACTGAGTCTTAAAGCGCAGGGCGCGGATATCCGTATCGTCTATTCACCGCTGGATGCCTTGAATCTTGCCCAACAATACCCTGAAAAACATATTGTTTTTTTTGGCGTTGGGTTTGAAACCACCGCACCGACGACCGCTTTAGCTGCTCATCAGGCCAAACAACTGAGCTTGAACAACTTCTCGTTACTCATTTGCCACGTCCGCGTGCCGCCAGTCATGCAAGCATTGCTCGGATCACCCAACAATCAGGTGCAGGGATTTCTTGGCGCGGGCCACGTCTGCTCCATTATGGGGTATCACGAATATTTGCCGCTTTGCGCACAATATAAAATCCCTATCGTTATCACCGGTTTTGAACCCGTTGATATTCTGCACGGGCTTTATCTGTGCATCAAACAACTGGAAGAAAAACGTTATCAGGTTGAAAACGAATACAGCCGCGTCGTTAAGGAACAAGGCAATCAGCCTGCCCAGCAACTGATGCAGAATGTGTTTGACGTAGTCGATAGAAGCTGGCGTGGATTGGGTGAAATCGCCGCCAGCGGTCTGGCGCTAACAGATGAATATGACCAGTGGAATGCAGAGCGGCGTTTTGCAGTGACAGCGATTAACGCGCAAGAACCCGCGGACTGCCGTAGCGGCGAAGTTCTGCAAGGCCTGATAAAACCGGCGCAATGTCCCGAATTCGGCAAGCGATGCACACCTGAACATCCGTTGGGCGCTACGATGGTTTCATCCGAAGGCGCATGCGCCGCCTATTACCGCTACCGTCGTAACCAACATGCCTGATCCGGAACTAAACTGTCCTCTGCCCCTGCAATATGACCAAATCGTCATGGCGCATGGCGGTGGCGGCCGCTTGATGCAGCAATTGCTGGACAGCGTCATCCAGCCGGTATTCAGCAATCCTGTCCTTAACCAGAAACATGACAGTGCAGTGGTAAATGTCAATGGCGCCAAGCTGGCCTTTACCACCGATTCCTATGTTGTGAAACCGCTGTTTTTTGCCGGCGGCGATATCGGCAAACTGGCGGTATGCGGAACCTTGAATGACCTGGCAATGAGCGGCGCCTTACCGTTATATATCAGCTGTTCGCTGATCATCGAAGAAGGTTTCGCAATTAAAGACCTGCAACGCATTGTCCAGTCCATGCAGCAAACCGCGCAACAGGCAGGTGTATTGATTGTGACCGGCGACACCAAAGTGGTCGATCACGGCAGCGGCGACGGGGTTTATATCAATAC
>JAQTMV010000213.1 GCA_028714175.1 Methylococcales bacterium | reverse complement strand
TTAGAAAATGAATCGTGCTGCCAAACTTCTAAGACTTGATCGATTTCCAGGGTATCTCTGTGTTTTGAAAGCTTTTGCCATTGGAGTTGATTCACTGAATGAAAGTCATCAATGTTGATAACGGGAATATGATTTCTGGTTTTTACAAAATGCTTATGTTCTTTTTCATAGCGTTTAAGTTTTGAAAAAAAAGACATTCTGAAGTTTATATTGCTTAGCAACTCATTCATCAGACGGGTTGCCTTGCCGAATAAACTAAGGTCTGCCGTTTCATAATAAGCTTGATGGTCAATGACTAACTTCCAGTGAAATGGAATAAACGGCTGTGGCAATGCATAAACTTTATCAATTGGTATCTGACTGGTTCTTGTTCGGGCATCAATTACGGCCAGTGCGCTTTGTTGGAAATAGAACATAAGACCGATATAAGTGCCGATAGCAATTAGTCCGAAAACAGCATTTATTCGATTTTTTAATCCGAAAACCAAACCCAGTAGAGCGAGCAGCCCTATCCACGGGTCCATATCAAAAGCTAGATATAGCGCGAAACGTTGCTCACTCAAAGGGGCGAAAATTTCCACACCATAAAGCGTTATCAAGTCGGTTATGATATGAGTCAACAAGCCCAGGGAGCAGTATCCGAACACTATCCTGAAAGGAATTTGTCTTTTCATAACGAAGTAAGCAACCGTACTTAATAGGGTTGCCCAAGCAGGAAGCATGATAAGTGAATGGGTTATTCCTCTGTGCCATTCAGTAATAAATCTGTAGGGATTGACCCAGAACAAAAGATAGTCAATATCAGGAAATGCAGCGGCCAGTGCTGCTACAAACAATAAGCTGTAATGAGGTGATTTTTCATTCTTAATCTTTGTACAAGCTCTTGCTGTTACTGCACCGATAATGGCATGAGTGACAGTGTCCATAATAGTTTGGATCTAAATTTGGAGTTTTGATGGCTGCTCACAACTTAATTGAAACCGATTTTTTTTGCACACTGCTCGGCATCAAGCAGCAATCGATCCAGAAATTCACGAGTTTTACTAAACCCGGGGGAATCATCATTGAGCCATCGGGCAAAACTCATCAGGTAGATAGTGGTCATTCCAATTTCTTCCAGAACACGTCTGAGACTGGTGGTATCTATTCGGGCGGCTTCTCTAAACCATTGTACGGTTCGACTTATGCGCATGACTCCCAGTGCTTGTAAATGAATATGGCCGAATTCCAGTTTATATAACAACATTTCTCCAGTAATGCGTCTATGCGAGGCAAGTGCTTCAAACCAGGTCATCATGACTTTATGCAAACGTTCGTGTGTGCTGAGATTAATAAAGTCTGGGTAAGGACTAATATTTAGTACAGCGCTGTCTGCGCGGTCAAACCAAGCCTCTACCAGATCGTCCTTTTCCGGGTAGTTTTGACGAATCTGGTCAAGACTTATTTCAAGTTCTTGAGCAATCATATAGAGATGTATTTTTTCCCAGGAACTGGATTGGGCCAATGACAGAGCAGTATCCAAAATTTGATTGGCAAGTTTATTATTAATCATGATTGGAATGCCTTTTTGATTCAGAGAAAGTTTATCTACATATCCTTGATGTGGTTACATTAAGCAACAATACGAAATCATTTCATATCCCAATATATAACAGATTCCAAAATCCTACATTAATTCCATATAGAATTATAACAAGATAACTTTAAGCGTCAGGTGCGCCGCTGTTTGGCGTCGTCTTCACGCCTTTGTTGGGCGTTTTGTTCCTTATGAAATGCACAGTTCCCAGGCTGGCTCCCCAGAAAACATGGGCGGACATCTGTGGCCAGAAAGGCAGCGAAATAATCTCAGGAAAAAGTGGGCCAATAATACGCAAGTCAAAAACACCTATCACAATTGCTCCAGTAACCGAATATAGAATCACTCTCTTATCGGGCAAGATGTAAATAAAAACAATGTACCAATAAATTAAATTGTGATCAGGGCACTTATTATGGCTAATAAATAATCCCCGGTTCCTATATAGTCCAGTAGTGCAAAGTTTGTGTAAGTGCCATCTCCATTATTGACGGATTCCATTTGCCCGCTGATGCCCGTGTATTGGCCTGTGCCACTGACAATCGCTAGTTCTGACGTCCCTTCATCAAATTCCCGCCCTGCCAGCCGGACGCTGCCGTTTTACAGGGTCAACGTCCATTGGCATTGGACGCTGTGACCAATGCGTGCAGGTATTCACGTGCCGCTGTTGATGCCGATCTGTTTACCCTGTTCTTCTAGTAATGGCTGATCGAATGTCAGGATATCGCCCACCGAATCGACTCACCAATATCAATGAATTTAGCTTTATGAATTCTCGCATCAGCGATGTTTTCTAGTGTTTGTGGTACATCCTTTGAGCAAGAAGTCATGCCCAGGAGGCCTGCGAATAAGATTCGGTAAAAGGTGGCAAGCACTTAATTATCCTCATTATAAAAACATATAGAGGCGAGACATAGGAGTACATGCAAAACCGAGGGGGCATTCAGAGCAGCTGATTTTAAGTGACGGTAATACGAAAACTATCGTTGAATCCAATTTGATGATTTATACTTTTCCAATATGACTTCGGCGATGCCTGGCTGCATGAGATTCGTATTGAAAAACGCCTGCCGCTCGATCTCAAGCTTACCTACCCCGTCTGTATTGATGGCAAACATGCAGCGCCACCGGAAGACTTCGGCAATGCGCAGGTTTATATGCAAATGCGGCAGGAACTGAAATACCAGTCTGTGTTTGGTGACAACGGGATCGATGACGACTTTGACGACGAACTGATACGGGTGAAACTATTCAGGAACTGGCCTGCCTGGAACGTGAAACAAAAGGGCTGGAAGAGGTTGGTATCAGCTTGAATGAAGCTAAGGTGCTACTGGCTACCCTGCAGAAACAGGTAGTTGAGCAGCAAGTGGCGGCTTACCTGGCGGATCGGAATAAATGTCCTCACTATTTGAAGTGATCGTGGGCAAGTCTATTCCTGAAGAAGGCACCAGCAAGTGCTTTACCAAGCGGCAACAAATGCAGTGGAGTCCCAAGGGCGCCCATTTACTCTTGCAGATGCGGACACGGATACTCAACGGCGAATTGGAACAAACGTTTCGAAACTGGTATCCCGGCTTTCGGGCGGCGAATGATGAAAAACTCAAAAAGGTTGCTTAGCTGCCTCCCCCGGTTTTGCATGCAGTCCTATACGTCAAAGTTTATAGATCAATTACCCCCGGCTGCCATTGACATAAGCCGCCGTTAATTCATGAACAGGCGCTTCAAAAATCTGCTTACATTGGCCAAATTCGATCAGACATCCGGCTCGCTGGTCTTTGATCCAGAAAAAACCGGCGTAATTGGCAATACGTCGGGCTTGGGCCAGATTATGGGTCACGATTACGACCGTGTATTTTCCGCGTAAACGTTGAATCAAATCCTCCACTACACCGGAAGAAATCGGGTCCAAGGCACTGCACGGTTCATCCATCAATAACACTTTCGGTTGCAATGCCAAGGCCCTGGCGATACACAGACGTTGTTGCTGTCCGCCGGACAGGGCCAGCGCAGGGGATTCCAGTCGGTTTTTGACTTCTTCCCACAAACCTACATCCTGTAGAACCTGTTGCACAACGTCGTTTAACCCGGCTTGTTTGCTCATACCGTGCTCCCGTAGCGGCAGTTCTATATTGCGCCGGATAGACAGCGGAAACGGTACCGGTTTTTGAAAAATCATGCCGATATCGCGGCGTAATCTTTGCACATCAAGGGCGGGATGTCGCAAATCCATAGTGTCATAATGAACATTACCGGATATGCGGCAATCGGGAATCAAATCGGTCAAGCGGTTGAGTACTGACAGGAAACTGGTTTTACCGCAACCAGACGGCCCGATCAGCGCAGTAATGCAACCTTTATAAATATCCAGCGAGACATCTTCGAGCGCCGGTTTTAAGCCATAATGCAAAGACAGGTTATCAACGCGGATCAGCGGTTCAGGCATGCAGCACGGAAGGCCTACCTGCAAAGGCCCCAAGGTATAGGCATCATCCGTATTGGATTTATCGACCTGTTCAGATTTATTGTTTATAAAGTGACTCATGCGGTAACAACGCTCCTGTGTAGCCACTGGTTAGCCAGGCTTAGGGCAATACTGTTGATCATTAATAAAAGCAGGATCAATACCAGCGCGGATGAATAGGCACTGGCATCGCCACCCGCCACGTTCATGGACAGGTCATAAATATGTACCGATAACGCCCGACCGGAATCAAATAGCGAGTCCGGCATGCGATCGACATAACCGCTGGTAAAGATCAATGCAGCTGTTTCAGCAATGGCTCGCCCGACACCCAGCATTAAACCGGCGACCAAAGCCGGGGTTGCAGCAGGCAACAGCAGATGAACCAGTGTTGCGCTCCGTGACATCCCCAAAGCAGCAGAGGCCAACCGATACTCATTGGGCGCTGCCTGCAGGCCTTCCTCGGCAGTACGGATCAAGAGTGGCAAGACCATGCAGGCCAGAGTTAAACCGCCTGACAAAATGGAAAAACCCAATCCTAAGTAAATACAAAAAACCGCATTACCAAACAGCCCGAATACGATCGATGGCACACCCGCCAGCACATCCAGACTGCGTCGCACCAAGCGGCCAAACACGCTGTCATGCCGGGTGAATTCACTCAATAACACAGCCGTAGCCAGGCTAAGCGGTATCGCCGTTACCATCGCAACCCCTAATATCAATAACGTCGATACGATAATCGGGCCGATACCGCCGGAACGTCCGGCATTTTTTGGCGTTTCGACGAGAAACGACCAGGATAGTTTAGGCAATCCATGAATTATAATGTCGGCCAGCAGCCATACAAAGACCCCGCTAACCAGTATCGCCGTCAGCCAGATTAACAGCGTTGTTAGCGCATTCTTAACCATAATGCCGCTTTCTGGACAATAATTCAGCCGTACTGACTAAAACCAACACCATAACCATCAAGGCCAAGCCCGATACAAACAAAGCCGCGCGATGCACACCCGTTGCGTAGGCCATTTCCAGCGCAATATTCGCGGTGAGTGTGCGCACCGAATCAAGCAGACTCTGTGGTTGTTGCACCACATTGCCGACCACCATTAACACCGCCATGGTTTCGCCGATGGCCCTACCTGCCGCCAGCAGCGTGCCTGCTATTATGCCTGAACGAGCGGCAGGCAAAGCCACGCCGCTGATTAAACCCCAGCGCGATAGACCCAAAGCAGCTGCGCCGCGAACATAAGCAAGCGGCACAGCTGCCAATGCCGCATCGGCAGTTAATGCCACAGTGGGCAGAATCATCAGTGTCAATACCAGTATGCCGGTCAACAGACTGACGCCGGGCGGATGCAAACGACCTATTAACGGTGCCAGCGTTATTAATCCCCAAAAACCGTAAACAACCGAGGGAATGCCTGCCAGTAATTCGATCAGACGACGATAACAACCGGCAATAAATGGCGGCGCAAAATAACGACTAAACAAGGCGGAAGCGATACCCAAAGGCGTGGCCAACACTACTGCACCCAGAGTAGAATACAGCGTCGCCGACAGCATCGGCGTCAGCTGATACAAACCTTGCACCGGGTGCCAGGACGCATCGATCACAAAACGTGTCAAGGCCACATGCTGCAACACCGGCCAGGATTCCTTGATCAGAAATAACAGAATCAACAGTACAATTGTTGCCGCAAGCAGCGCACAGCCCTGTAGCAGTGCAGCCAGTTGTCTGTCAGTGCGGGACAGGAACAAAGTATTGTGCCTCGATCAGATCATTCACTTGCGGCGAACTGGCAAACTCGATGAAGTCTTTGGCGAGTCCGGTAGGCGCGCTACGAGTCACCAGATTCAACGGTCTGGATAAGGGGAAACTCCGGTTGCGTACATTCTCAACTGAAGCCGCTATGCCTTCGAGCGGCAGCAACTTGATTGCCGCACCCTGGCTCGCTTCATATTCGGCGGTGCCCACAGAAACGTACCCGATGGCATCCGGGTTACCCACCACCGTTTTAATGCCTTGCTGATTATCGCCAATAACGACTTGCGGCTTGACCTCGGTGTTTTTTAAACCGAAATAATGCAGAAACAGTTCCAGTGTCGAACGGCCTTCTGCTTTGTTGACGACGGTAATAGGGGCATCGTTGCCGCCGGCATCTTTCCAGTTAACGATTTTGCCGGTATAGATATCGATGATTTGCTGTTTATTCAGCGTTTCAACCGGATTGGCCTTATTTAAGATGACGCTGATCCCATCCAGGGCAATGGTAAAACTCAATAAATCTTTTTCGTCATCCTTGAGCGCTCTGGAAGCCATCCCTATATTGGCAAGTCCGGTCCGGGCGTCACTGACCCCGCGAGAGGAACCACCGGTCTGCACATCCACACGCACATTACTGTGTAACGGCTCAAAGCGTTTGCCTATTTCCACAGCCAGCGGCGCTATTGTGCTGGAGCCGGTTAATACCAGTTTTTCGATTTTTGGATCATCGGACTTTGTTCTCAACAATCCCCAGACTGCGCCTAGAAGCACAATAAGCGTAACAAGTATTCCCGGTTTTTTCATTTTTAGCTCCCTTGTTATTATTCGACGATAATATTGCGTTACAGCGAATTTGACGATCTTATAACAAACCTTAGCCGTCATTGCCAAACAATCCTTGCAAATTATTTACTCAACCTCTACGCCAGGTGTGGAAACGTCCAGCCCAGCCCAGCGCAGCAAGCCTTCTGGTGCATAGTTACGTTTCCAGACACCGGCAACTTATTTGTTTGCCTCGGCCAAGGTTGGATAGGTATGAATAGTGCCGGGCGGTTTGTTAAAGCCGATAATGTATTAGTCTGCTGGAAATCATTAATGGCAATAGTGC
>JAQTMV010000212.1 GCA_028714175.1 Methylococcales bacterium | reverse complement strand
GCTCTGAGGTAAATGATCAGACATTTTTTTCGAGCCAATGAACTGGTGTTCGACAACATTTCGTCATAAAGCTCATCAAGTTGCTTTTTGGTTAGTTCCAGGATGATCATAACGGACACTCTGATGAGGGACAGATTTTTGGGTATTTTTACTATATTTTGACAAAAGTAAAACCGAAAAAATAACCGTTCGGAGTATACGTTGCGCCATCCGCAGCAAGCCTTATAATTTCTCCGCCTTAAATTGAATATTTATTAACTTTCTAAGTTGGTCAGCAAGCGATGGACTACACCACAATACTTCAAGAACTAAACAAAGCTTCGTTATTTGATTTGCATCGATTACAGTCCGCTATTTATCAGGAATTACTCAATCCGCATGGGATAGGGCAGATTAAAGCTCAATTAAAAACCGGCCAACCAATCAGCTATTTTGACCCACAATCTAATAGCCTGGTTAACGCAGTGATTCTAAAAATTCAAATAACTCGCTGCTTGGTAAGAAACGTCAAAGACCAGAAAACCTGGAATCTTCCTTTTTATTACCTCAATCTGGATGATGTTGACGCCGATATTAAACCGGCGAAGAATGCCGTTGGCATACCCAAAAACGCCTTAAAAGTCGGTGCCAGGGTTGGCTTTAAAGATAAACATAATAATGAACTCTTTGGCGAGGTGATTCGCCTCAATCCAAAAACAGCCACCATTAAAATCAATGAACACAGCCATTGGCTAGTACATTACAACCATTTGTTTCGGGTTATTGAGGGGGAAATTAGCGATCTTCATGAGCAAACTTTTATCCCGCGTGATTTGTAACTTGAAAGGTAGATAAACAGGTATTTTAATAACTAAAGTTCGGAGTTTGTTATTACCGGCATAGCCGTTGCTAATCGTCGATTTCCAAAGCTTCAAGCCTTAGCGCTTGGCGTCAAGTTGAAGGACTTGCAAAAATTAGCACTCTATGTATGCTGCTAAGCGGGACTAAGTTTGCAATCCAGTACCTAACGTTTCAAAACAAGCTCAAGCTATAATGCAGTTAACGCAGCGTAGCAGAAACGTTGCGGACGATCTTACAAAACTCGTCCGGCTCAGGAGGATTATTATGTTTTAAGATAAATCTCCTTATAAATATCATAAGCTTTTTTTCCATTTTTTTGTTAGTGCAAGAATATCTTCATATCGTGCATCAAATAGCAAAGCAAGAAAATAGCCGTCGTAAATGGTTTTGCCAAAGACTTCATTATCCTTGTTATCCTTAACCCAATCAGCGTCAATAAGTTTCTGGTATTGCGTATGAGCTTCACCATATCTTTTGGTTAAATGGAGTAGTCGTGCAAGCGAATAAACTGAAGAAGGCTCATTTTCGGTTAGTATTATAGCTAATTTATAATGATCCTCAGCTCCTTTATAATTTGTTAGCAGGGGTGAAGAAACGCGCATAATCGGCGCGGTGATATGGCGCAGAATAACCCTATTTTTCAGCCGACAAAAAGGGGCCAGTTACGGCCCTTTGTTTATACAAAACAGCCTTCTTTAAAAATCCATATCATCGATTTTGTATAACTTCATCAAGTTCTCCAGTCGTCCCACGCTCCTGTTTGAGCAGCTCCTGGATGGGTATTTGGCAGTGATTAAAGATTCGCTCCCTTAAATCGCCAAGCAGTTCGAACACCGCCAACGCTTGTTCAGGCGTCCGGTTTTTGTCGATCAGGAAGTCGAGTCCAGTATTCAATCCAGAAGGTTGATAATAGTTTTTCATTCCGGACTCCTGGGCGTTGGGGATTTTCTTTTTTTACTGCGCTGTTCGGCTCGCTCCTGTGCCTCTTTCTGGCGATAAGACTTGCCCTTGATGGCCATAATCTCGGCGTTGTGTACCAGTCGATCCATCAATGCCACAACGCAAGCGGCATTGGGGAATACTTCCGACCATTCAGCAAAGGATTTGTTGGTTGTGACCAGCCTGCATATTCAAATCCGCCGCACTGGTAAACGCGCGCCCGGCAAAAAAGGCATCACGGATATAGCGTATCGCGCGTTCAACGCGACCTTTTTCATTACCGCGCGCAACGGCCACCGGATGCGGTTCATCACGGTGGAACCCGGCAAACTCCAGCACTGTGGGATTAAAGCGTATCGCTTGCCCCTGGCGTTCCAGTACGGCGCTTTTCCGATTATCGTACAAAGCCAATCAATTTAGGTCTGTTCACCGGGCAGGGTGCGCATCTCGTGTTTGGGCTTGGAGCGGTGTAACGCAATAAAATGGCGAAAATGATCCGCACTGCCCACGTAACCGCGTTCGGTCACCATGCCATGCAGACGGGTAGCTGTCAGGGCAGGGAAATTTTCCAGTGTTTCCAGGATAAACGGCAAATAGGGATCAATCGCCGAGGCACGTTGTGGTGCCTCAGAACAAAGGCAGCCACAAAAGTGGCATTGAAACTTTTCGGCGGCCACTGGCTGATCAGGTGTTACAGATGACTTGCTGGCCTCTGCCGGGTTCGCCTGTAGTAGATCATTTGGGGTGGTGGACTGAGAACCCTGATGCGTCACTATTTGTTTGCGGCACCGGTAATGACGCATTCGGCGTGCATGATTTGACCGGCCTGAGCGGCTTTGCTGATAACGATGACTAGCGGCTTTTTGTGCCTGCGTGCGAGCAGTATTTGAACAAGGAGGGGCGCAATTATGAAATACTTTTCCTGCACATGTCTTAAGTACAGTGTGGGGCATGGCATCGGACGTAACTTGCAGGTTTTTACTAATGTCATGCCGGTCTTATTGGCGGTCACGTTTTACCGAATCTCAAGCATACATGCAAAACCTCGTTGCAATTATGCCATCATAAAGCAGCTTTCCCGATTTTCTCTGGAAATACCGCTCGTTTTTCATCTTCAGGGAAATTTCGGTTTGTATGCGCCATTTTTGGGCGGGTTTTGGATACTACCTACAATGCATTCTGTGGTAACAAACCATTTTATTAATACTTTTACAGTCTCTATTTTTTCGGAATGGTAATAGTCAGCACGCCATTGTGGTAATCTGTTTTCATTTTAGCCGCATCTGCCGGGTCCGGTAATGTCAATGTCCGATGAAATTCACCCATAAAACGCTCACGGAAGCTATATTGGCCGTTTTTTTCATCCGTTTGATCCTCGGCATGTTCCGTTTTAATCGAGATATGCAAAATCCGGTCTTCCAGTTTCACCTCCAGTGAGGATTCATCAGCACCTGGTACATTTACGGTTACCACATATTGATCTGATTTTTCCTGTAAATCAACGTCAGGTACTTTACTTAAACTGCCTAAGGGCGTGTTCATATGAAAACGCGAGAATGAATCACCAAAAAGTTGTTCCATTTCTTTTTGCATACGCTGCATTTCCTCATAAGGACTCCATGGCTGATCCTTAAAGAGCTCGTCATCCGATCCCTGCTTGGGAAAATTTAAATGGGGTAGCTTTGGTATTTTGAGTTGAGGGCTGCCAGCTTGATTTTCCTGTCCACCCAACTGCTGGAGCCTGTCATTCAACTGAAAGATCATATAAGCCTGTATTCCCAGAACAATCACCAATACGGCAGCTATAGCGAAAATAATTGGATTTTTAATCATCTAGTATCTCCAGCTAAATTGCTGGTTTATTGAAAACAGATAGTGTCTGCATTACCCAGATTCAAGGGGTATTAATCGTCCGTGATTAATACCGTCTGGAAGCAAGTCATCAGAAAAATTCTGACTATTTAATCTCAATGGTTTTACGTTTGCTCTTTTCTGTTTTGGGAATGGTTACTGTTAGTATCCCATCCTTGAACGATGCTTTTGCGTTGGCATCATCGACATTGTCGGGTAGGGACAACGTACGCTGAAATTCTCCCCGCGTAATTTCACGGCGGAAATATTTACCTTTTTCTTCTTCTTTTTTTTCTCCCTTGGTGGAGGTTCGGATAGTAATTGTTTGATTATTGATTGTTACATCGAGATCTTCTTTTTTAATGCCAGGCAAAGCAGCCTGAACCTCTATTTCATTATCATGATCGAGGATATCAACTTTTGGAAATCCGCTGTCAAAGCCGGCAGGGAAATTCCAGTCTAACAGGCGCGACCATCTGCGCGAGAGAAAATCATCAAAAAAATTATCGAATTCGTCAAATGAAAGCAAACTGCCAGCGGGTCTGCTGGGGATGACGTCCGTACTTCCTTTCGTATCCTTTTCATTAGTGCTCATAACATTCTCCAGTAACGATTAAAATTATTATTTAACATCTACGTATGGTTATATTGTCGGATTTTATGTTTAGTCGCCCTCTTATCTTTACTACATCATAAATTCCCGTTCTGCCTCAAGCCAGTCATCAAGTTTGTGACCTGGTTCAAATCCTCTGCTTTTAGCCTTTTGAATAGCGCATGGCATAAACTAACTTTTTTTATTGGAGCACAATAAAGCAAAAAAATGAATACGTACAAATACCTGGTTTTTGGTCTATTTTCTTTTGACAGGTATCAAAAAGAATTACTGGCTGTTAAACACTAATTTTACCCAACCTATCAATACTGACTGTAAATGTTACTGCGCTTTTATACCGTGACTTTTAGATGGTCGATAATACGTTTGGCATGAATCCATGCATAGCGCATGATCGGACAGTGTCTGATTGTGAGTAAGAGCGTTTTTTGCTAATCACAAGACAGGCCTTAGCGATACCATTTGATATGTGCTTCCTCAGACGGGATATTGGCATAGCAATGATCAGGCACCAGTCCCGGCGTGTAGTGATATTCCCAGCTATGGTTCTTAATTTCATACTAAATCCCTTAGTCAATTACTTGACCGTAAAATTGGGCTAAGGCTTTTCCCAATTCGGCCTAAAGATTTTGAGGGCTAATAAACCTTAGACTTGGCAATTCAGATCCTTGGGACAACCAGCCCCGCCGGATCTTGTAAATCCGGCATAAAGCATTGCAGAAAAATTAATATTCTTGAATGCGTCTGATTGCTGCCATTGGTTTGGAAAGCCGTGCTTTTATATTTATTTCTTTATTATCACGAAGAATGTCCAGAGTCACTAAATCACCCACCTGCATCAATGCAATACGATTGCGTAGTTTGGTTGCGGAATCTATCATTTGACCATTGACGGCAATAACTACATCGCCTCTTTGCAAGCCCGCCTTTTCAGCTGGTGAACCTGGAATTATCCCGGCAATCACAGCACCTTGTTGCTGCTTAATATTGAAGGCACTGGCCAGAGCCGGGGTCAGATCCTGCATTTGAATACCCAGTTGTCCTCTCTTAATCTCACCGAACTGGATTATCTGGTTAATGACCTGATTGGCCAGATTTATTGGAATGGCAAAACCGATACCGACGTTGCCACCACTGGGTCCGACTATGGCTGTGTTAATTCCGATAAGTTCGCCCTGGAGGTTGACCAAAGCGCCACCGGAGTTTCCGGGATTAATGGAAGCATCGGTTTGAATAAAGTCTTCGTAGCCTTCAATACCCAGGCTGCTACGGCCTAAAGCGCTGACTATTCCCGAAGTTACTGTCTGCCCCAAACCGAAAGGACTGCCAATTGCGACGACAAAATCTCCAACACGCAATAAATCCGAATTACCTTTGGGCAGTTCGACCAGATTACCGTTTTTAATCCCGATCAATGCGATATCGGTATTCTCATCACTGCCTATCAAAGTCGCTTCAAAACTTTGGCCGTCTTGTAATGTTACGGTAATTTTGTCAGCTTTATTGATTACATGGTTATTGGTAACAATATAGCCTTTTCTGGCATCAACGATAACGCCTGAGCCTAGACTTTGCTGTTCTCGTTCCAGAGGCATGTTCGGAATATCAAAAAATTGACGAAAAAAAGGATCCCTCAACAAGGGATTTTCTTCATAATGAATACGCGTTCGGGTGGAAATATTCACTACACCAGGAACAACTTTTTTCAGCATTTCAGGCAATGGATTATACATGAGAGGTAAAGCTGCTCCCACATTGACTGGCAGCAATCCGATTAAAAGAGTAGTTAACAAAATCATTATTCGAAAATATCTGTTTTTTTTTGTTTTCATGGTCACTCCTTAAATTAATTACCAAAGTCTTATCAAGATAGAAGGTGGAATCGCTTGTTTGCAGACCATTTTGATATTGTCAAAAAACTGAATTAGCCTGTAGGTGGTAATAACTCTCAGCGGCATAAACAGGGCACATAAACAGGGCATGGTATCCTGATTTTGCCATGCATTGATTATAAAATGTTATGTTTTCTTTGGAAAGCTGACTTTTCAACCACTGAATCAGACGGTCTCTCTACCCTGATTGCATATACAACAAATGCTGCGAGTAGAATTGGGAGAATCAATGATAAACCTGCAGCGCCAAATCCTGGCCCGCCTGTTTTTCATGCATATCCATAATGATAACCTTTCGCGCCAAAGCGAGTATGGCAATCAAGAGAACCGTTTTAACCTGAATGATGTTTTGTTTACGCATGGCAACCAGATGAATCGTATGATTGAACTCCATGGCAATCAGCAAGGTCATGATTTCTCCAAATAACGATTGAAATACCTCGTGTTCAAGCGGATTCAGAAACCCGAACACCAAGTCGTGAATGATGCCGACGCTCAAGCGATACATGGCCACAAGCATGATAAGACTCACCCGAATAATTACATCATTTCAGCCATGCCGCCCCCGGGATATCCGCCGGTTTTTTCCTCTTTAGGCAATTCCGCTATCATCGCTTCGGTAGTCAATAGTAAACCGGTTATCGATGATGCATTTTGCAAGGCGAAGCGGGTGACCTTGGTGGGGTCCAGAATGCCCATTTCGAACATGTCGCCGAATTCGCCGGTAGCGGCGTTGTAACCGAAATTGCCTTTGCCGTCAGCACATTGATGCACAATGACGGAGGGTTCCACACCGGCATTTTGAACAATCT
>JAQTMV010000211.1 GCA_028714175.1 Methylococcales bacterium | reverse complement strand
TTAAAGAGCGTTGAGGGGAAACCCCTCAGCTGAGTCCGTCTATTATACAGACCTCACTCAGCTCGTCAACCGTTCAGTGATCTTTTATTTTCTGAACCGGCCTCAAGGCAACTTTACTTGCCTTGAAAAAGCCGGCTATTATAACTGGATTTGCTTCCTTGTCAATAAATACCTGCATAAGCCGTTCAAGACCTCTTCAAATATTTTCCCGAACCTGACTTCTTCCACCTTTCCAGGTACCCAAGCCCGAAAAAACTGCGCCGTATACAGACACCCGCCAGCACGTCAAACGATTAGCTTTATCCGGGCAAACTTTCTTTTTCCTACTTGATAAACATGCCCGCCATCCATCGCTATCTGAAGCTTCGGATCAGATACTTTTTCACCATCAATTTTTACTGCACCCTGATTGATCATGCGAATAGCCTCGGACGTGCTACTGGTAAGTCCCGCCACTTTTAATAGACCTGCGATAGTATAGCCGGCACGCTCCAGCTTTAATTCCAGCTCTACGATGTCATCCGGTATCGCACCACGCTGAAATCTGGCTTCAAAATTTTCCAGCGCTTTGATAGCGGCAGCGTCATCATGAAATCTTTCGACAATTTCTTGTGCCAACTTTACCTTATAATTGCGCGGATTTGCGCCCTGCTCGCATTCTTGCAGCCATAACTTGATTTCCGTCATGGGCCGAAAACTCAACAATTCAAAATAGCGCCACATTAATTCATCGGAAATGGACATTAATTTGCCAAACATATCTTCTGCGGAATCAGCTATACCAACATAGTTGTTGAGTGATTTAGACATTTTTTGGACACCGTCCAGGCCTTCCAGAATTGGCATCGTTATAACAACCTGAGGTTTTTGTCCAAAAACTTCCTGCAGTTGCCGCCCCACCAGTAGATTAAACTTTTGATCGGTACCGCCTAATTCTATATCTGCCTTCATTGCTACTGAATCATAGCCTTGTATTAATGGATACAGGAATTCATGTATAGCTATGGGCTGCCCACCTTTAAAGCGCTTGCTGAAATCATCCCGTTCCAGCATTCTGGCTACTGTATGCTTTGCTGCCAATTGAATCAAATCCGCTGGCGACATTGCATTCATCCAGCTTGAATTAAACATCACAAGCGTTTTAGTCGGATCCAGAATCTTGAATATCTGTTCTTCGTAGGTCTTGGCATTGTCAATGACCTCATCCCGAGTCAATGGTTTGCGGGTAACATTTTTTCCTGTTGGATCACCTATCATCCCTGTAAAATCGCCAATCAGAAACAGAACCTCATGCCCTAAATCCTGAAACTGTTTTAACTTATTGATTAAAACGGTGTGCCCCAAATGTAAATCCGGAGCTGTCGGATCAAAGCCGGCCTTAATTCGCAAAGGCCGCCCTTCTTCCAGCTTTTTAATTAATTCCTGCTTGGTTAAAACTTCGTCAGCCCCTCTTAGAAGGATTGCCAATACGTCCTCTTGCAATTTCTTTCTCCAAATTAATCTTTATTATATAATCATTATAAAATTAACCACTAGCTCCACTGAATAATAATTTTTATAGTGTCTATTATTTGGCAAAACATTTAAAAAACTCGTAGAATACCGTTAGAAAAAATTTTGAGGTTCCTGTCTTGGATATTAACTATTTACCTAACGTATCGTGAAAAGCAAATTTTATACATCCTTGTTATTTGGGATAGGCTTAACACTTGCTACAACGACCAGTTATGCCAAACCGACTCAATTAAAACATGCCAGCGTTTCAGTCAAGCGTGTCAAAATCAATTCACGGCGTGCGAGCGCTAATCATACCCCCTCCTCAAAGAAAAAACATTTTTCCAACGCATCATCCGAATGGAAAAAATCAGGCTTACAATCTATTTCCATTGCGAAGTATGCAGACAGACGATCCCCATCAATTTCAGCTAGAAACTCTTTCCTATCTCAAAAAATTCAGGGCGAATCACTTATACAAGCAATCGGAAACAATAATCGCATACGCTCTATTATTGTTTCCGACAATAAACGCGACATAATTGATAACACGGTTAACGATAAAATATATCATCGTATCACCAGTGTTCACGGGACTGTTAACTCCTCTTTATCCATGTCAGGCAGGAAAGCCGGCTTACCCGATAATTTGATTATGCAACTTATAAACATTTTTGCCTGGGACATCGATTTTGCCACCAACTTACACTATAACGATCAATTTACTGTCGTTTATGAAGAAACAGGTATCGGCAACGATTTAAAAGATAGCCAAATTATTGCCGCCGAATTTGTTAACCAGGGCAGAATCTTGACTGCAATCAGATACAAAGATAATGAAGGCAATATAAATTATTACAGCCCCGAAGGCAGGCCGATGCGCAAGGCTTTTTTGAGCGCTCCTGTTGACTTTGTACGCATCAGCTCAGGCTTTGATACCCATCGTAAACATCCGATACTCAATAGAATTCGCGCTCACAAAGGCGTCGATTATGCTGCCAGAACCGGCACGCCGGTAAAATCGGCTGGCGATGGCGAAATAGTGTTTTGCGGTCGTAAAGGGGGGTATGGACAAGTTATAGTTGTTAAACATGGTGAGCACTACGAGACACTTTACGCACATCTCGCCAATTTTAAAAAAGGGCTCAAACCGGGCGCCCAGGTAAGACAAGGCGAAGTTATTGGCTATGTTGGTCAAACAGGCCTTGCAACCGGCCCGCATTTACATTATGAATTCCGTATTGACGGTGTTCACCGTAATCCGGAAACACTGCATCTGGCGCAATCATTGCCATTACAAGCAGAATTACTGGCTGATTTCAAATCACAGACACAGTTAGTGCTAGATCAACTTAACCAAACCAAAGCAAGATCATTATTTGCAATTAACCAATATAATTGATAGCTGATACCTGAACTGTATATTGGCTTATGTGTCAGGAGCCTGCCTCTATGAAATCGAGACAAATCTTGATTTTACAGGCACAATTTGAGTAATCTGTGTGGCAACCTTCCTTAAAGAGCAACTAAAGCTGTCGTACTTTAAGGTTAAAAAAAGCGAGCGACTAGCCAGCCATCATTTAGTCATTAAGCCGAAAAAGAAGACCCGCAACCACAAGTCGTTGTCGCATTAGGGTTACGAATAACAAACTGCGCACCTGACAAATCTTCTTTATAGTCAACTTCAGCACCAGTCAGGTACTGAATGCTCATCGAATCAATCAACACTGTGACACCACCGTTGACCACGCTGGTATCATCCTCATTGACTTCTTCATCAAACGTAAAGCCATATTGGAACCCGGAACAGCCGCCACCGGAAACATACACTCTCAGTTTCAGATTATCGTTGCCCTCTTCGGCGATTAATTCACTCACCTTGGAAGCCGCGCTATCAGTAAAAATAATTGGATTAGCCATAAAATAAAACCCGCTATAAAATATAAGATGGTTTGATTATGACTAAACCTACCTACATAGTCAAGATTTATGGATAAAGAGCCAATATCTTCAAACCCATATCTTCCTGCAACCCAAACATCAAATTCATAGCCTGAACCGCCTGCCCTGCCGCGCCCTTAACCAAATTATCAATCACTGATAGAACTACAAGCGTTTGGCCGCCCTGTGGTTGATGAATAGACATCTGGCACATATTAGAACCCCGAACATTCCGGGTATCAGGGTGCGAGCCTTGTGGCAACACATCCACAAACATTTCGTTGGCATAACGTTGTTCATACAAGGTCTGTATATCATCCAGGCTTGCCTTGGTGCGGCCATATAAAGTTGCATGAATTCCGCGAATCATCGGCGTTAAATGCGGAACAAAGGTCAAGCCTACCGATGTTCCTGCGACAAGCTCAAGACCCTGAGTAATTTCAGGTAAATGCCGATGGCCGCTTGCTGCATAAGCCTTGAAACTTTCGCCTGTTTCACTCATTAACGTGGCTAATTCTGCTTTTCGTCCTGCGCCACTGACACCCGATTTAACATCCGCAATTAAACAGTTAACATCCAGCAAAGCGTTTTCAAGCAAAGGTAAAAAACCCAATTGTACAGCTGTTGGATAGCAGCCCGGACAGGCAACTAAATTAGCCTGTTTAATCATTTCACGATTTACCTCCGGCAGCCCGTAAACTGCATCGGCAATCAATTCCGGGCAAGCGTGTTCCATGCCATACCAGCGACTCCATGCTTGTGCGTCTTTCAGCCTGAAATCCGCCGAAAGGTCAATCACCTTCACTCCATGCGCCAGTAATTGTCCAGCCATCAACATCGCTGTACCATTCGGCGTGGCGAAAAATACGACATCACATTGCGCCAGGGTTTCAATATCCGGCAAACTGAATAACAGATTGATATAGCCGCGCAAATTGGGATATAGCGAATCAACCCTTAATCCTGCATCGGTGCGTGAAGTTACAACCACTACTTCAACTTCCGGATGCAAGGCTAGAATCCGTAAAAGTTCAACACCCGTATACCCCGTTCCGCCAACGATACCTGCACGAATCATTTGTTCATCCTATTAATGCATTGTTTATAAAAATAACCAAAGCATATAATACCCGCATCCTTGTTTTTACAGAACTTAACATATACAGTTTTCCGAAACCATGCGCGCTATCGAAATTGTAGCCGGGGCTTTAAAACCAACCGAACGCCCCCTCCCCCAGACTTCTGCCGATCAGGTTCTCATTAAAGTCGCCGCAGCCGGCATTAATCGCCCTGATGTTTTGCAGCGCAAAGGTTTATACCCTGCACCAATCGGCGCATCAGACATACCGGGACTGGAAATTGCCGGAACTATCGTGGCATTAGGCGCAAATATCGAGCATATCAAGCTAGGCGACAGTGTTTGCGCATTAGTGACTGGCGGCGGTTATGCCGAGTATTGCCTTGCTGCGGCGGCGTTATGCCTCCCCATACCCCAAGGCCTATCGTTTATTCAAGCCGCCGCCATACCTGAGACTTTTTTCACAGTATGGAGTAACGTGTTTGACCGCGCCCAATTATTGCCAGACGAAACACTACTGATACATGGCGGCAGCAGTGGCATAGGCACCACGGCAATACAACTGGCCAAAGCTTTTGATGCCAGTGTCATCGTCACTGCGGGTTCTGACGCAAAATGTAACGCCTGTATAGAACTCGGTGCGAATGCCGCTATTAACTACAAGAACCAGGATTTTGTTGAGGAAATCAACCACCTTACCGGCCATCAAGGTGTCAATGTAATACTCGACATGATTGGCGGCGGCTATTTTCCTCGCAATCTGCAATGTATGGATTATGATGCACGCCTGGTGCAAATCGCTATTCAAAACGGCGCCAAAGCTGAAATCAACTTGTTACCCGTTATGCTGAAACGGCTTACGATAACCGGATCGACATTAAGAGCCAGAGACGATGCCTTTAAAGCCGAGATTGCCCAAAAACTGCATAAAAACGTCTGGCCTTTATTGGCAACCGGTAAAATCAAACCCATTATTGACTCCACCTTTGCCCTGGACGATGCTGCAAAAGCCCATGAATTCATTGAAAGCAGCCGGCACATCGGCAAAATCATCTTAACGGTATAACAACATGACCTACACTACGCTTGTTTCCGCTGCAACACTGCAACAAAATCTTGATAACCCCAACTGGGTTATTGTTGACTGCCGCTTTTCACTAGCCGATGCGGAAGCAGGCGCTTACGCTTATCGCCACGGACATATACCGAATGCCCGCTACGCTCACCTGGATAAAGACCTGTCGTCAGAAATTACAGACTACACAGGCCGCCATCCCCTCCCTGACTTCAGACTATTGACAAAAAAACTGGGAGCCTGGGGTATAAGAAACAATAGTCAGGTCGTAGCTTACGACGATGCCGGAGGTGCGTTTGCCGGACGCTTATGGTGGTTATTACGTTGTTTGGGACACGAACACGTTGCAGTGTTGGATGGCGGCATCAACTACTGGCAAAAACTTGGGCTTCCTGTCACCACCACCTTACCCGCCATTAAGCCGACCACATTCAGATCCTATTTAAACCCCGCCTGCTGGCTGAATGCCTTACAAGTTCAAAACGGACTCGCACAAAGATCGATATGCCTGATTGATGCCCGAACCCCCAAGCGCTATCGCGGCGAACAAGAACCCGTCGACCCCGTTGCCGGACATATTCCCCACGCCTTAAACCGCGTTTTTCATTTAAATCTCGATAATTCCGGCTTATTTTTATCCGCCGAGCAATTGCGCGATCAATTTAGCCAGATTATCGGCGATACCTCGCCCGAACAGGTAGTTCATAGCTGCGGCTCCGGTGTAACCGCCTGCCATAATTTGCTGGCGATGGAACACGCCGGGTTAACCGGCTCCAAACTTTATGCAGGTTCCTGGAGCGAGTGGATCAGGGATAAGAACAGGCCAGTTGCGGTAGGGTGACTTTGCAGCGCGATTGGGATGACGTAACGAACCCCAACATTTGATGCACCATATTGTTGGGATTCCTTGCGTCACCCTACCCTATGGGCTTGATCCAATAATTCCGGGGTTTTCGGTTGGTCGGGTGGCATCGGTTGTGGTGTGATCATTAATGCTCTTCGGGGGTAGAATAAAATGCTTGCTTTGTATTGCTTGGAATGATAGTCTCCAATTCGAGAAAGTACACCTGTGAGGTGTATTGTATTACACCCGTTAGGGTGTCTAATTATAGTTAGGCCTTTTGAATCTTATGCATTAATGCCTTCATATATAGCTCCAATTTTGATTGCAATTGCGTCATGCTTAGCATTCGTAGCGTATAATCACCATGAAGCATTCAGGTTTATTTCTAAAATTATTTTGCTGTGCACAATGATTATTTGGTTATTGTGGCTTTCATTCCAGGCTGGATACAATACCGGGTTCTCTAAAGGTTCTTTCAGCTTCTATGATCTGAATAAGGATTTAATTATTGAGATTCCCAAGTTTCCTGAGTCAGATAATTCTTCTTTTTTAGTATTTATTTCCCCATTAGCTTTATTTATTTATCTAACGAGGCTTTGCCTCAGACCAACGAGTCATGGTTGGTGCTAACTGGCGTTGGGAGGGCTCCGCTGGAGCCGGTATGGTAAAATTTCCACGCCGGTATTAGATCGCTGGGCGATCAGACCTTAT
>JAQTMV010000210.1 GCA_028714175.1 Methylococcales bacterium | reverse complement strand
GCCTATAATAATCGACTGGGTAAGCTGATTATTGGTTTCGTCCGATTCGGCAAAGCGGTTGATGTCATCGACATTAGCATTAATCGTGTGCGTGCCCGTGGGAATGGTATAGGGTGAGCCATCAGTGCCGATGGTGACGGTGGCTCCTGCGGCCAGGGGCCCGCCTACGGAGCCCGAGGCCCTCCAAACTCCATCCACCGAGTATCCAACACCGATGACTGTGCCTGCCGGGGTCGCTGCGGTGCCCTGGTTTTTCACCGTACTGGTGAAGATGCCGTTGGCATAAGAGACCGAGGTGACGATGACATCGGGGAGAGTTGGTGGCGAGCTAGCGACGCCGAGTTGGATTAACTTCGAGACGGACGGGACTCCATTTCCGTTCACAATGAAAAGCATGTAAGGGCCGGGAGGCCCAACATTGGCGTTAGGAGGGGCAATGACGTTGATGCCACCAGCAGTTTGCGAAAAACTCAGCGAGTTGAGGTACTGGCTATGGTTAAAAGAGTGTGTCGTCGAAGAGTACCTTAATATCCTGACCTTGTCGATCGTCAGGGCGTCGGGCGTTTCGACGAATATTGACTGCCCATAGTTAAAGCTGGTCGGCGCCGATGTGATCGTCGGCCTCGTTCCCGGCTGAAAAAGATAGGGCGGCGAAAAAATCTCGATTACCGGTTGATGATTGCCCCCCGTATACATGACCCGTCCATCCGGCAGCAAGTTTGTCATGGAGTGGTAAACACGCGGAATCGAGCCACTGGCCAGCGTGCTCCAGGTCTCCGTAGCCGGGTCCCAAAGCTCTGCCGCGTAAACGCAAGGGTCTGGGATTTGGGACGTGCACAGTTGGTTAAAGGCCGTGCCGGTTTCGGTGTAACCACCGGTGACCAGCACTTTGCCGTCGGGCAACAGTACCGCGTTGAGCATACGTCGGGAGAATTGCATTGGAGCGACGGCGCGCCAACTCGGCGTTGGCTGGTTAAGGTCGATGACCTCGGCTGTTTTTGTAGACGGGGAACCGCCGCCCATTACCAGGACCTTGCCTGGTTCGTACATGACCGCTGACCCGTAGTCACGAAATACTCCGTTAGGCTGATTTTCATAGCTAGGCCGATTCGCCACAAAACTCCAGGAGCCGGTTCCTGCCGTATCGAGATAACGGGTCACCGGCGTCGGTCCTGGAGAGAAGACCTTGCCGTTCGGAGCCAACAACATAAAAGGATAAAGATCTTGCTGCAACTCTGCATTGGTGAGGTTCCGCCAAGTCCCTGTCGCCATCTGGAAAACCTGGGGCAGCGGATTCGGACCGATCGTCAAGTCAACTGAACCGGAGACCACCAGAGGGTCGCCATTGGGCAGGATGGTAATGGTCGGATACCAGCGGCCGGCGTTCATGTCTGGCAGGTTCACGGTCCACGAATCAGTTAAAGAGTTGTAGATGATCGCCTCCTTCAAACCAAAATTATTCTGGCCGTCGTGGCCGCCGGCTACGAAGAGCCTGCCATCAGCCAGGAAGGTGTGACCGGCGCAGAAGAGGTTGTAGCCCGGCTTGGCCAGGAGCGAAAAGTTCCCTGTGGCGGGATCCCAGGATTGGGTATCGTTGCCGGTAGCCCCCTCGTCGCCTGGCCACATTATCGCCTTTCCTGTGGGCAGTATGGCGGAATGGACTGACCAATTAATGGGCATCGCCCCGCCCTGGACCCATTGCCCGGTGGTTTCAGGCCCTGCGGCAGATGTGGCGGTGAAGCATAATGCGATCAGGGCAGCAAGTGTGGTAACGAAATTCAAATGACGGTTTTTCATAGTCTGGTTCCTAGGGCTTCACAAGGAAAATACTCAACTTAACTTCATCTTCGGCGACATCCGGAAGATCGTCCTTCCGTCCAATTGCAAGAATTTGACCTGGAGTATTGATTGAGACTGCTTGGATGAGCACGATCCCGGGTGGCAATGCCGTCGCCACAACATCGTTCAGGTCCTGCATTCCGGATTCTGTTGTCCACACGAAGGCATGATACAAACCATTCTTGGTCTGTGAGGTTCCAACCACCTGGCCTCTATTATTAACTCCAACTGCCCAGCTTGAGGCCCCGCCCGGGAGGGTGCCTAAGTCCTGGGTGGGACCTTCCCCGTAGGAAGTCCAGAGCACGGCGTGGCGGCGCTCTGTTAAGGGATCCACTGAAAACCCGACGATATCCCCTATATTATTGATAGCGTGCGCTTCACTCTCGAATTGGCCCGGGAGCGCCCCCAAATCCTTGGCTGAGCCGCCTTTCCATAACACCGCACGCGGTGCACCCTGGATTTCGGAGACTCCGACAGCATTCCCCTGTGGATCGACTGCGAGAGCTCGGCCTGATTGGCTGCCGGGAAGTACCGGTAGCACCTTTGGAACACCAACGCTATTCCAGCTAACGGCCTGCTGTCCACGAGATCCGCTCGAATAGCCGACAGCCTGCCCCACATCGTTGATAGCAAACGCTACGCTGCTGCTATCTCCTGACAGCGGGTTTAGGGAAAGTTGTCCGCTCCCCCTCAGGGTACGGAAGGCGCGCACTCCAGTCTGTGTATTCGCCGAACCGACAATTTGGCCGGCGCTGTTTAAGCCGCGGGCGACGCTGTGATCGCTTCCCGACTGACCATCAAAGTTCTGCCGTGTGCCATCGCCCCTTAAAAGGACCCCCCGAGGGCGACCACTATCCAGGCTACTTCCAACGACCTCGCCGTTGTCGTTCAACCCTCGAACGGAGGCGCCCGATGCTTCGGACAAGTCCGCCGCCAGTTCGACGACCGTAGAGGCCGCCTCGACACGTGCAGTTGTCAACGCGAGTCCTGAGCAGAGTATAAAAGCGGCCAGCAAAAGTGTAAACCACGACCGGGCAGGAAGCCTCAGCAATGCTTCGACAATTTCGAAGGGACCGCAACCATAATCGAAAGCGCGGATATTCTTTCTGTCTTTCTGTTCAAGAATCCGCTGAGCGCAAAACCCATAGTTGTTCATTTTAAGCACCTTTTCCAAGATGAAACCGTGATGAGTATCAGTCTACATTTATCTTTAGAAGGCCTTATAGACTTACAACATCGTATCCTTTGTTCGTCTAATAAGCCATAAACAATAAAAAGACCATAACGTAAAAGCGGTTTTTATTGTAACCTTCTCCTAAAATAAATGCAACTTTAATGTTCTGGAAGCACCAGAACATTCAGCATATGCCCTGTGAGAAGGGAAAAAGTAGGTGACAACAATGAACCGGAACAATTGGCTATCTACCGCGCTTTAAATATTAATGCGGTACAGATAGGTATCAGCAAATCCATCACACAAAAACTGAAGCAAGACGCCATTTTTCAAGTGTAGTACTTCTTGATATTTTTTATTTCATAAGCTTATGATTATATAAATGTTTTATTTTTTGGTGTTAACCTTGTGCTAAGAAGATGAGAATGGACTGTTATTTATTTTCACCAACTCAGTGATGTCGTGAATGGTGTTATTTACTCGCATTGATTTCAATAAAGAACACCCGGAGTAGAGTGTTCTTTATTGCTATAATAAAGATTGTACGAGCTGATAAATAATAGTATCGGATTGAATGCCGTTTATCTTTGGCAACCGGCAATTGCTTGTTTGTATGCGTTAAATGCCGGTTTTTCAGTGGCAGGTGTGTATAGCAAACCCATATGTTTCTCAAATTCCGGAGATGCCCCTGGTTCGTCAAGCAATTCATAGACGATATAAGCATTTATGTTCGGATTGTTGCACATCGCCGTGGTAATTTGGCTAATATAGGTTGCCTGGGCGGTTTCATTGCCTCCTGTGCTACCTTCCCACCGATTACCTTCGTTAACCCAGAGCGGCTTGCCGAATTGGGATTTAAGATAGACTGGAAGGTTAAAATTGCCGCGAACATTTGCAATGTCGCCCATATTTGAGTACCAATCAATACCGATAATATCGAACTTAATACCGTCGTTTATAAGTCGTTGAATGAAGCCGTAGTGAAGCCATGTAAAATTAATGATGGCTTTGGCACTCGGGTCGCCAGCTCTAACCCCGTCAAGCAATCCCTGTATTCTGGTTTTTGCTTGCGCGTACAAGGTATTATCGTAATCTGTTGGTAAAGCGCCATCACCTTGTATTGTGCCAGTTGCGAGGTCTTGTTCATTTGAAATCTGATAGTAAGATATTCTACCGGCGTATTTAGTTGCGAACGCTTTTGCTTCATTGAAGGCCGAAGTATATGTCGAGTCTGGGCTCTGTAGTATAGCCAATAATTTAATATTCCGTGTTGCCGCTGCCGAGAGCAATGCATCAGTTAATGCATAAGTGTCTGTTTTGAGATCAACACGATAAATTCCAGCACCAGCTTTTTGTACAAGGTCTAGCAGGGTCGTAGCGGAACTATTGGCATACGGTCCCCAGAAATGGCCAGCAAAGCCAAAGAATGGGTTGGATACGCTTGATCCTCCGTTCGATGTCGTCGAACTCACGCTTGATGATTGTGCACTATTGTTCCCCGCCGCGTCATACGCCGACACGGTGTAGGAGTATGCGGTATTTGATGTAAGTCCAGTGTCCGAGTAAGAAATACCAGTTACGGTGGCAATCTGGACGCCTTTTCTGAAGACTTTGTAGCCGGTAACTCCAACGTTATCGGTGGAGGCGGTCCATGAAAGACTGATTTGAGAGGATGAAATCGCCACGGATTTGAGGTTGACGGGGGTGGTGGGTACTTGGGTGTCGGTTGTTCCACCAGCCGAAACCTGATTATTGGTTATCGAAAGCTGATTATTGGTTTCGTTCGATTCCGCAAAGCGGTTGATGTCATCGACATTAGCATTAACCATGTGCGTGCCCGTTGGAATGGTATAGGGTGCGCCACTGGTGCCTATGGTGACGGAGACTCCTGCGGCCAGGGGCCCCCCTACGGAGCCCGAGGTCCTCCAAACTCCATCCACCGAGTATCCTACGCCGATAAGTGTGCCTGACGGAGTCGCTGCAGTACCCTGGTTTTTCACCGTGCTGGTGAAGATGCCGTTGGCATATGAGACCGAGGTGACGATGACATCGGGGAGAGAAGTCGTAGAGCCTACAGTAATCGACTGGTTAAGCTGATTATTGGTTTCGGTCGATTCCGCAAAGCGGTTGATGTCATCGACATAAGCATTAATCGTGTGCGTGCCCGTGGGAATGGTAAAGGGTGCGCCGCCAGTTCCGATGGTGACGGAGGCTCCTGCGGCCAGGGGCCCACCTACGGAGCCCCAGGTTTTCCAAACTCCATCCACCGAGTATCCAACGCCGATGATTGTGCTTGCCGGAGTCGCTGCGGTACCCTGGTTTTTCACCGTGCTGGTGAAGATGCCGTTGGCATATGAAATCGAGGTGATAAAGACATCAGGGAGAGAAGTCGTAGAGCCTATAGTAATCGACTGGGTAATCTGATTATTGGTTTCATCCGATTCCGCAAAGCGGTTGATGTCATCCACATAAGCATTAATCGTGTGCGTGCCCGTGGGAATGGTAAAGGGTGCGCCGCTGGTGCCGATGGTGACGGAGGCTCCTGCGGCCAGGGGCCCGTTTACGGAGCCCCAGGTTTTCCAAACTCCATCCACCGAGTATCCTATGCCGATGATTGTGCCTGCCGGAGTCGCTGAGATACCCTGGTTTTTCACCGTGCTTGTAAATATGCCGTTCGCATATGAGACCGAAGTGACGATAACATCGGGGAGAGAGGAACCGATCGTGAAGTTGTCCAAAACACTGCCTTTTGTGCAGTTTAAATCATTTATTCCGCCACCCGCAGGACCACAGATAAACGACCCTCCTATGCCGGAAGCAGTGAAATGTAATTTCAAGACGCCAAGATGCATGGCACGGAAAGCAGACCAGGAAGGCTTTGTGCAGGTTAACCACAAGCAGGCGCCATCCTGCGTAAGATTTGCGCCCCCCGTTCCGGCAGTAACATGAATTACGCCATGCTGCGGGAAGCTACGTTCGTAATTATTACTATGAGCATTTATATTTAATTTGTACTTGCTATAGGTGTCTCCTAAGTTATCCAGAATACTTTTAAGAGTGGACGATCCGGTATAATGGCCGGATGAATAGGCGGGTCGATGCACGAAAGTGACGATGAATTTGATATTTGGATCGGCCTGGGCTTGAGCCATAAGCGTACCGGCTTTTGTATTCCAGTCAGCCCAAGCGCCTGTCCAGGGTTCCGGCAAAGTGATAAAGCGGACGTTGCCGTAATCAAACCAGTGCCAGTCTTCACCCCCCGCTAACGGAGAACCCGGGGATGTCTGGGGATTAGGAACCGCAAAGCGGCCTTTGTAGTTTTTAAAGCTTTCGTTTGTGGATGTTGTAATCGTATCCTGATCCCCCCAGACCGGCATATAGGCTGCTTCCTTGGACCACACCATGACATCGTTAAAGTGTTGATCAACTACAGCTTTTCCATTGATGCTTCCCAGAGTAAGGTCACCTAATCCGATTACAAAGGAAGGTAGATCATTGGCAATAATATCTTGAATTACACCGGTATTGAAGTAATTAGAACTACTGCCTATATTACCCTGGGCATACACGGTAAAATCGGAACTGCCCGAAGCCGGGAGAGTACGAAAGCTACGCTCTGGGGCATTGCCAATTTTATAATAATAACGGGTATTTGCTGCCAGACCGGTTAGCTTTGCTTCCCAGAAAGGGCCAGTGGATGAAACAGGAACCGGATTAGGCGTCGTTGCAGTTACCTGAGTATAGTTTCCGGAAGTTAGTCCATAACCAATCGAATTTTCTGCAGAAGTTCCCCGCCAGTCAAAAGTGACCGAATCCTTGCCGGTAACGGTCCAGTGAATTTCGTCAGCTGCAAACGTGATATTGACTGCTAAAAGAGTCATAGCGAGAATTTGTAAGTAAATCGTTTTCATAATATCCTCTTTCAACTACAAGTAGTCGTTGAATTAAGTTTCTTGCTCAAGAATCATTGAGCCTCATACCTTCAGCTATATAAAATTTAGCTAGTCGTTGCATCTTCAGTTGCTGCACATTCGCCCCATGAAAATTGCTGTCTAACTTCAGCATTTGCGTCTTCTGTCAGGGGCAACTGACTTTTCTCAATAACGGCATAATTAACATTTTCCTGAACGGGAATGCCGGTAGAATTGCTGCAATTTTTAAGGCTGACTTCGAAACCCATCGCA
>JAQTMV010000209.1 GCA_028714175.1 Methylococcales bacterium | reverse complement strand
AATAAGGTCTGATCGCCCAGCGATCTAATACCGGCGTGGAAATTTTACCCTACCGGCTCCAGCGGAGCCCTCCCAACGCCAGTTAGCACCAACCATGACTCGTTGGTCTGAGGCAAAGCCTCGATAGTCAATTGCTGCTCGCTGGCATCGACGGTTAACTGATAATACGCATCGGGTTTAGGAAGATTGTCATCAAGCCGATCCAATTCGCGAACTTCCAAGCGTGGGCGGATAAACTCATCCGTGGCATAAAGAAAATATTTTTTGCTGTATTTTTTCAGCAATTCCAGGGCAATTTGGTTCCAGATACGGACATTGGCGTAACGGTTTAAGGCGATCAGTTCTTTTGGTACATACAAAATGTACCAGTCATGTATTAGTAACAGGCTATGGATAGCCTGCGGCAATATGATCAAGCTATAAAGATTTTCCCTCGCCTTAAATTGCTCCAGCTCAAAATACAATTTATTAATATTGAGAAAAGCAATGTGCTGATCGGTAAATACGGCTTCATGGGCTTGAACGGCAGCGGCATTACCCGCACGCGCACCGGGGGCAACAATAGCCTGAATCTTGGGATACCAATCCACTTCAATGCGATTTTTGGTCAGGTAATCCGGTACGCCGCCAAAAAGCGGCATGGCACCATCGCGGCTAAAACTATATTCACGTCCATCAGCGGCTTTGCGCTTGGGGCGTAGCACTTTCAATTTTTGACCAAAATCGTAAGTCAGATTCATTGGAATCTGGAACACTTCCTTACTATCGTTGCCAGGCAAACCTTCGTCTTTTAAGAAATCACGAAACTTTTCCATAAAATCGGCCTGCACACCAAAGACATTGAGGGTCTCAATATAATGGATGAATTCAGGCTGCTTGGCTGGTGTTGCTGCGCGTGATCGTTTCAATGACCATGCGTGACCTTTCAGACGCACACCACGACCAAACAATTGAATGATTTGCGAACCTTCGCTACGCCCCACACGCATCAAGCCAAGCGTGCTGACACGCCAGCAGTCCCAACCTTCAACAAATTTCTTTGCGCCTATTAACAGATTGATAGGTGATGACGATTCTTTAACACTCGCAAACTGGGCAGCGAGAAAGTCACTGTCATCAACCACGATTTGCGGGCAGTTTCCTTTGGTGCATTCCTCCCCAACGTGTTTGGCAAGTCCCAAGGCATCGCCGACATTAATCAACCCAAAATGCTGATCGCTGTTGCCTGCTTTTAACAGCAGTTCGCCGCTATCACCTTTTAAACGCAATAACTGCAACTGACCACCGGCACGATTGTTAAACAGGCTTTCTAAAATATCGGCATGAATATCCGCAGGCTTTTCGCCCTTGTGCAGGCGTTGACGCAAAAACAAGAACGCACCGTGAAAAATATCGTGCCCCGCATTATCCAGCAAACCGGTGGCACTGCCGTCCTTGTTTAGCAAGGTATCGATTGCCTGAATGGCGGCATTGGGTTTTTCAAGGAAGCGGGCAATAAAACCCAATACGCGCACAATGTCGGAAACCGTTTCCTGATCGGCGCCTTTACTGGCTGATGCTTTGGATACACTGGAGCCAACAAACACCCAGAGCGGTTTTTCAATATTGTAAGCGGCATATTCCGCTTTACGTTCCCGATACAAACGCAATTGCTGGTAAAACCCTAACAAACAGGCGGTCAAATAGATAAACTCGTGATCCGCTTGGGATTTGGGGATATTGAAGATACGGTAATCTTTGCCGTAGCCGTCTTCGTAAAAATACCGATACGAATAATCAAACAATACCGCTTTGGCATAGCTTTCTTCAATCTTTGGATTATTGGCCGCTTTCACCGCTTCTTTAAAGGTTGCGGAATATTCAAAGGCAAAGCCTTTTTCCACCAGGCGTTCCCGTTGTTTCATCCAGCCTTCTTCGTCGGATTTGCCCATGCCGCGATGACCTTCATCCACCAAAATCAGGTTTTGATCACCCAAATTACGGGTGGCAATCGAGTTGGGGCCGTCTTTTTCACCCAGTTTGGTGATTTCAATAAAATCAATGCGGGTTAAATGACCGTAATCACTACTAAAAATTCCACTGGTCGTGCCAATAGCATTGTTATCCAACATCAGACGCGAGACTTCTATACCGCTCTGGAGCAATTCCTGTTCATGTTGACTGCTTAAACCCTCATTCGGGGTAATCAACAAAGTACGTGATACCGCATCATGCTGCCCCGCTTCCTTGGCATAGTGCGCAAACTGGCGGTAATTAACGTGCATCACCAAGGTTTTACCCGAGCCGGTTGCGTTTTGCAGGCAAAGTTTATTGAGCTCTTCCAAGCTGTATTCGCTAATGCCCGTTGACTGTGGCAGTTTGCGACTCGCCCAATGCGCGTTAAATTGCCGGACATAGTCATTCAACTGTTCCAGTAGTTTTTCGCGGTCAGAAAAATATTGGTGCAGGTAAATTTCAGCAAACAACAGCGATAGCCATTGGTAATATTTCCACTCAATCGGCCGCTCTCTGCCTTCGTTTAGCCATTGAGTATGGCTGACAATATTTTGCTCATATTGCAACAAGGCATTCGGATTCAATGCCGCATGGGGTTGCCAATTGAGTTTTAACTGCTGGTAGAAAAAATGCAGATTGTCGGTATCCAAGCCCTCTCGGCAATCACGTAATTGTTTAGCCAGAAACTGCATCGGGCGCACTTCGCGGTTGCCGTCCTTATGGATGGCGAATATGTCCACACCAAACAGTGAAATGAGCCACTGGTTCAATACCAATTTATCCGTAAAATTGAGCGACGCACCGACCTTTTTTGGGGCGGTGGTTTTGGGTTTTGCGGCCATTAGCCTTCTCCCTTTAGCCTATCCATGACGCAGTTATTTAAACCAATCATGGCGTATTGGATTCGGCAGTATCGCTGGTTACCAGCTCAAGCAACAATTTGCCTTGGCGAACTATTACCAGCGGTGTATGGGTTTGCGCCGCCACTAAACGGGCTTTTTGTGCGGCGCGGCGCAAAGCGGCCTCTACATGACGGGCATCTTCGTCTTTTGCGTTACTTGGCGGGTTGGTATTCATGCTTCGCTCCAGTCAATCAGTTGGGGTTCGTCGCCTGAGTTGTCAAAGTGCAACCAGACATTAACCATGTTTTTATAAGTGTTGTGGAAATTGTTGGCTCTATGTGTGATAGAGCGGCTACCAATCCCCAAATTCTTCAATCAGAATCCCTTCGACTTGGCTCAGGAGAGCCTTGAGAAAGTAAATCCGTTCGTCCTGAGCTTGTCGAAGGATGAACGGATTTACTTTTAGCCAAACGAGAAACTTCCGCCCAATCACCAGCAATCATGGCTTCTTTTTTCTTACGGCTCCAGCCTTTGATTTGCCGCTCAGACGATAAGGCTTCTTCCCGAGTGAAGAATTCTTGCGACCAGACAAGCTGTAATGGGCGGCGTGTTACTGTATAACTTTTACAATCGCCCGCATGATGTTGACCGATTCGCCCCTCAAGATTGTCGGTGTGACCTGTATAATAGCTGCCATCGGTACAGCGAAGAATATAAACCCAAAACATTTTGTCCGTCCTTTTTCGTAAGATACGCAGCTACCCGAGCGGGCAGGTTAAGGTTAAGCCGTTCGTGGTGATTAAGTTAAGCCGTTCGTGGTGAGCTTGTCGAACCATGAACGGCTTAACCTTCCACCCTTCGACAAGCTCAGGGCGAACGGTTAAGCCTTGCTCCTTGTCCCGACTTAAACGGTTTTCCAAAACGGCCATTACCCTGCCTCCCCCGACCACATCGCATGATGAAACGCCTCTTCAATCAGCCGAACCCTGGTTTGTTCGCCTTCCACCACCGGATTGGGTAGCGTATGACTGCCATTGATATAAATTACGCTGTAGGTGTGTTCACGCGGGGAGATTTGCAATTTCTCCAGCAAAAACTTTTGCAATACTGCGTTGTCTTTTTCAGCGTCGTCGGTTTGCTTGCGCCAGACAATCAAAGTCGCTACTTTCGAGGTGTTATCGCCGGGCACTTTCAGGGTGTAGCCTTCAATCAGGCGGAACCAGTAATCGCCGTTGTTATCGGCTTTCAGGCGTTTGCAAAGCAAGCGGGTATTCTGGTCTTTGGGCAAATCAGCATCGTGTTCGCGCTCAAATTCAGCACTAAAGCTGTGCGGTGTGGCCATGTTTTGCACCCACAAACCGATTAACCAATTAAAGGTTTCAATCAAATCGATGGCTTGCAGGGTTTGCTCTTCACTGCCCGGCTTTTTGATGTTCATCTTATAAGCCGTCGGATCGCGAAAATCAGCGATATTCAGCAAACTTTGGCTGGCTTGGGTTTCCACATCGAGAAAGTAGTTGAGCAGGTAGTCGCGTTGTAGGTCAGCGTTATTGGCTAACGTGGTATCACGGCTGCTGTTGGATTTCAGTATCAGATTATTCAGGGTGTCTTCGTAGCTTTCAAGGCGCAGGGTTTTAAAGCAGTGGCTGAGGCCCTCGCGGGAAACCGGTTTACCTTCTTTCCAGTCTTTGGAGTAAACGACTTTTTGGATACGGGGTTTTAAGACAGTGTCGAAAGGATTGCCTTGCTCTACAAGAATATATTCTCTCCGACCACCATCTTCACGATTTAAATCTAGTACTGCATGACCAGTTGTGCCTGACCCTGCGAAGTAGTCAAGAAATCTAGTACGTTCTTCTATTTCAACTGAGCCAAAAAGTACATCGTACAGCGAAACTGGATGACAATATGGAAAGAATAAGCCTAAATTGTCCAAATATACTTTGCCGCTTTTAGCATCAGATATAATACTAGATAGCTGTCTACTTGAGTCACTTGTTAAATAGACCTTCTTTTGTGGCTGTGTGCTGTGATTTGTCCCCCAAAGAATTTCATTTTTTTCAATTAAATCTTGTAAAGTCTCTGGGGTTCTGGACCAACCATTACTTGGCACTGGACATTCTTTTTTCGTAATTGGATGAACAAGTGGTATATGAAATTTTGGATCTTTTCTTTGTTCGGGAGCACCCATTGCGACACCACGATAAACTCTTCCATCATCCTCGATAAATCTATAAGCTCTTTCACCTCCTGTAAGTCCATCAAATGAACTAATCCATTTTTGGAATAATTTTCTAACCTCATCATTAACAGCATCATTTTGATTAATTAGCTCTTTGACTTTTCCTAAAATAATTTGAACAGTTCTATTTTTCATATAGACGGGTTTAGTATCAAAAGAGCGCCATAAAATATACTCATGCTGTGTAGCAACACCTTTTCTACCGAGCATTGGATTTTTCTTATCCCAAATCACAGTGCCACTATTTGGAAGATTAAGCTCTTCCATTATCATGAATAGTTGCTCATATTCATTTTCATCAATATGGCATTGAAAAATTCCTTTTTTATCCATTAATTGACGAGTAATTTTAATAAGTTGAAACATAAATGAAGACCAACTTGAATGCTGATATTCGTTTTTATATAAAAATCCACTCGTAGAAGTGTTGTATGGCGGATCAATATGGACACACTTCACCTGCTCCCGATACTTCTGCTGCACCAAACCCAAGGCCTGAAAATTCTCGGAATGAATCAATACACCATCGCATTGCGCGTCCAAATCGGGTAGTTCAGCGAGCAGTTGTTGTTTAAAGTCGTTGGAAAATAAAGCGGTGTCGAGCAGAAGAAAGGGATTGTTTTTTAGAAACTCTGACGTACATTTTTGGTTAGCAGCACTATCGTTGATTTCTGAAATAGCAAACAGTTTTTCCCATTCATCCAACTGTTTGTCATTGGCGGCAATCTCGGCATAGAATTTTTCCGGCACTCTATCGAGCGTGATGCAGTAATGGGTTTCAGTGACAAATTTCTTCTTGAGCCACAGCTTAAGCTGGAAGTCTTCGAGTTGTGCCAGGAAGGCAATCAATTGTTGGGCAATGCGGCGTAATACCCGAATTTGCGCCAGGTACTGCTCCACTTTTGGCGCATCAGCGTTTTCTATATCATCAAGACGCATGATTTCGTTTTTGATATAAAAATCCAGTTCTCGGCGCATAAAACCGCCCAAGTCTTTATGGATAAAATAATCCATGGTATTGCGGGCGGCGTATTGATAGAGATACTTTCCTAACAATGTGCGCTTGGCTTTGCTATCGGTGGGGGCAAGACGCGACAAACCTTGCAAAAAGCCGCTCGCAGACGCATCCGCTTTGAGTGCATTTAAAATGGCGAGCTCGGTTTGTTCGAGCAGTTTTTCCTGCCATTTACTGTCTTGACCGGTTTTTTCGGCATCGGTGCGGTATTGGAAATTAATGACCAGTTCGTATGTTTCTCCCTCACCCCAACCCTCTCCCGCAGGGCGAGGGAGCCAGTCGATGGGCTTATCGGCATGAATAAGGAAAAAGCGCTTCTGATCGCTGGCGGCCTTGATGTTGCCGTGCTCGCCTTCGCTGGCATCAATAATGCGAAAATGCACTTTTAACGGTTGCTCGTCATCGAGGGTGGCAAAGGCTTCCAAGCCTGCGCCCTTGGTTTTTTGTGCTTCTTGTCTGATGGCTGCGTTTAACTCAAAGGTATAGTTGCTCAAGTATTCACTACTTTTGATGTAATACTGGTCTTTGTTGGCCCAGTGCAAATAAACTTCGCGGCCATCATAAGGCACCGAGTAGGGCGCGGCGCGGCTGTCACTTTCGCGGGCGTAATAACGGCGCGACATAAAATCACCGCTGTCATAATAACGCTCAAAAAAACGGTACAGATGATCATAGATTTAGCTTTCGGCGTTGCCGCTGTCTTTTGCATTTTCGTAAGCGCTTTTGGCTTCTTTAACGCCTTCGGTTTCTTCAGGATTGGGTGCGCCAAACTTTTTGGCTTGCTCAATAGCCTGCTCATAATTTACTTTTGCTTCGGCGGCACGATTATCGTCAACCTGCCCAAAGGCTTGTTCAATTTCCTTCAGCAAATCACTTTCCAGAAATTTTGTGATTTGAACGCTCTTGGCATGCATGATTTTGTAGAGGCCAAAATCCAGCTCGGGTTGATCTAACTGGAATAGCTCTTTTAATAAGGTAATCAGGCGGCTGCGGTTTTTATCAGTGTTACTCATAGCATGTTCAGTTAGTTTGTTGCGTGGATTTGTTTGATTTGATAAGTTTTTACCGCTCACTGGCAGGTAAGTATTCAGTTCCCCTCTTTCAAAAAGAGAGGCTAGGAGAGATTTTTTAAATAAAT
>JAQTMV010000208.1 GCA_028714175.1 Methylococcales bacterium | reverse complement strand
TTTCGATATCCAGCGCCAAAAATAGTCGAATGCGGTGTTAGTGCGTCGTCAAAAAATTATTTTTAGGCGAAATATGCACCCCTTTCTCGCCAGTGAATCTGGAAAACGTTACAGCGCAAATGGCTCGTTGGGAAAAAACGTTGTAATTTCAATCAAACTAGCGTTAAAATTCCAACCCTTAATTCCTATCCTTGAACTCATGATAACCTCCGAAGCGACCAACTATTACCTCCGCCAAGCTTCCCGGATCATGGACTTGGGGGCCCGCGTGGAACGGCTTTTGCTCGCTCCGGAAGCCGAGCACACGGTAACCCTCCCCATCGAACTCGACAACGGCGGGTTGACCTCCTTCACCGGCTACCGCATCCAGCACAACTCAGCGCGCGGCCCCATGAAAGGCGGTCTGCGCTACCACCCCACCGTTGATGCCGACGATGTGCGCGCCCTGGCCTCGCTGATGACGTGGAAAACAGCCGTGGTAAACATTCCGTTCGGCGGCGCCAAGGGCGGGATTACGTGCGATCCGCGGCAGCTCTCACACGGCGAGCTGGAGCGTGTGACGCGCAAGCTCGTCCAGCGGATCAGCCATGAGATCGGACCACAGCGGGACATCCCGGCCCCCGATGTCAACACGGACGCTCAGGTAATGGCCTGGATCATGGACGAGTACTCCAAGCTCCATGGCTATTCGCCGGCCGTGGTGACCGGGAAGCCCTTGGAACTTCAGGGCAGTGAGGGCCGAGAAGCCGCCACCGGACGGGGCGTCATCTTCATTACGGAGGCCTTCCTCCTGGATGCCGGGCGCAGTCTCAAGGGCGCCACTATTGCGATTCAGGGGTTCGGCAACGTCGGCTCATATGCCGCGCTCTTCGCGCACGAAGCAGGCGCCCGGATCGTCGCTCTCAGCGACGTTAGCGGAGCGATTGCCCACCCGCAAGGGCTGGACGTACCCGCTCTGATGGCGTTTGCCCGGACTCGACGGCATCTCATTGAGTATCAGGCCGATGGTGTCTCACAGATCGCTCCGGAGGAATTACTGGCGCTGGAGGTGGACGTACTAATCCCGGCGGCACTGGGCGCAGTCTTCGGACGGGAGAACGCTAGCGAGGTTCGAGCGAGCCTAATCGTCGAAGCGGCCAATGCCCCCACCGATCCGAAAGCGGACGAGATCTTCGCTCAGCGCGGCATCCCAATCATTCCGGACATCCTGGCGAACGCTGGCGGCGTCACGGTCAGCTACTTCGAGTGGGCGCAGAACATCCAGTGTTTTCGCTGGACGGAGGAGGAAGTCAACCAGCGACTGAAGCAGACCATGCTGAGCAGCTATACGACGATCCGGCGTATGGTGAAAGAGCGGAACCTGAGCTGGCGCACGGCGGCATTCATCGTTGCCCTGGGACGCGTCGCTCAGGCGACCGTGCTGCGCGGCGTATGAGACGGGAAGAGGGAGACAAGACGATGGCTGCCAATTTAGATGTCACCCTGCTGCAGGGTTTCCACTGTTTCCATGGACTAAGTGAGGAAGAAGCAAGCGCGGTGGCCCGCCACCTGGAGATGGTGCACTTGCCGCCCGGCCAAGTGCTGTTCCGTCAGGGCGATCCGTGCGACGCGATGTACCTGCTGCACTCCGGGCGTATGGAGATCGAGGTGAGTGTATCCGACTGTCCTGATCACCTCCTCACCACCCTGGAGGCCGGGTCTATCTTTGGCGAGATAGGCGTGCTGTTGAACGGACCGCGGAGCACGACCGCCATCGCCGGCACACCCGTTGACCTGTGGCGCATCTCACGAACCGCCTTCGAGAGTGCTGTTGAGCGGGGTGAAAGCTGGACCACCAGGTTCCTACTCGCTTCTGCTCAGGGGCTGGCCAACCGCCTGCTGGATGTCGGTAGCCAGTTGGTCGTGGCGATCGGCAACCTGGAAAAGGATGGCACTAAACCCAAGGAAACACGTGAGCTGGAGCTACTCCGCAACCGTCTGTTGACCCAATGGTCTTTCTAAAAGCTCATCAGCCGTAAGTTCTGCCTGTTAATTAAGGAGGGGACGCAACCTTCCCCGCCTAACTTAATGGCTGCTGAAAAATACCTGACAATTGTTAACAATTAATGCCTTTCGCTCGGTTGACTTGATTTGCGACTGGTTTCCAGGCTCGCCCGTTAAACCCAAATGAGTGAATCCCTGATGGATTTTTAATTGCAACAGACAGCAAAAACAGGCTGATAAAGTGCCGGTCAAATGCCCAAGGGCGCCCCAATATTGGCCGCGAAAATAGGATGGTTTTTTTGAGTCTCTGATTCCTCATGCATCGATACGACCCCAGGCATCTTACGTCCATCTTTAACAACGGAGGTATGGTCGCCTAACAGCACCGCCCGCTCAGATAATTTAACGCTTTTATCCTGATTTACAACAAAATTTTGCCAAGCGCCAAGCAAGGCAACATAACTGCATTATTTTATAAGAGAAAAACTTATGTTTCCGTGTTCCTATTCGATAGTCAAATTAATTTGATGAGAACTTACGACTGACGAGTTTATAATAACACCTATAACCAACAACAATTTCGAAGGACGCTGCAATGCCCAAAAAGCCCATAAAAACCAAAGAAGACGCCGACAGGCAGGAACAAATTCAAGATTTGCGACGCAGGGCCGAAAAATTCGTCGGCGGCGAATTGTCGTTCTTCGAGTCGGAAGAGATGTCGAAGGATCTGCGGGAACAGTTTTGGGAAAGAGTGGTGGCCTTCGAGAAAGCGGAATTGATCACGTCGTTTGACTTGCTAGTACAGGGCGGGATGGAACTGCCGGCACCGGAAGAATTGGATGATTCGCAGGTGACCGCCAAGTTGTGGGAACTGATACGCGGTCTGGCGATGCTGCGCATGTTTCTTTATAACACCGACCATCTCAGTGATCGCGAGCTGTATGAGGAGCTGTGGCATGAAGTGTTGCGGGAGGAAAATCCGGCCATGCCGATTAACGAAAACTCGGCTTGTCACATCGACCTGGTGAGCAGCGGCAGCGAAGAGGATAATGAACTTTATCTTCGCTATTATGCCGATGAAGAAGCCCGGCATCGTTGGGCACAAGACTGGCCCAACGATGCCATGCCGGAGCATGAAGCGCCTTCCTATGACCGAGACCGGCATTTGCCGGCTCGCGATCAGGCCGAGTGGCAAAATAGTTGTCGTCCATCTTGACGGCTATCCTACAAAGAGGCCGACGATGGGGATGGAATTTTTCTCGTGCTTCAATACGTCCACGGATTTGGGGTTTGCCTATTGCAAGAGGAACGTCGGGCGAAGAAGAACAAACAGTGTTGGGTTGCATCTTCGCGCAACCCTTTAGTTTATAAAGGCTTCGGCAATCACTTCAATAGATTAAGTCAACAGTTCGGAGGAAGGTGAGTGAAATATTACTTGAATACTAACTACAAATCCTCCGGCAAGACGGGCTCTTAGATTAAAATCAACGACTGCTAATCCGGAAAGGGAATTCCAGTTTGTTTAGAAATATCATTCAAATCATCCACGACAGCCTGGATCAGCGGTATGCCGCTTTTTCTGCGGATTGCTTCTTCGACGTGTTCAGGATCACCGGGAATAAGAACCGCTTTTTGGCCTTTTACTGGATTCGTATTTCTAAATACTTCAATCCATTCATCAATCCTCTTTTTGAATTCGTCGACCTCCATAAACCCATCAATCTGCATCGCGCCAAAAAAATGTCCGATTCCTTTGCCTACGCTCCGGGAGGGAATCTCCTGGCGTAAAGCAAAAGGAGGCGCGAAAGGTCCCCAATTTGCGCCACTCAAAACAGAGGTTAGTATATCTACCATTGCAGACAATGCATAACCTTTATGTCCGCCCAATTCACGCTCAGAACCAAGCGGCAATAATGCGCCGCCATTGATCATATCATTTGGGTCGGTTGTCATATCGCCTTGATTGTTGATGGTCCAGCCTTTAGGTACAGGCGCTCCCTTGCGCAAAGCGATTTCAATCTTCCCATACGCCGCCGCACTTGTAGAGAAATCAATAACAATGGGGGGATTGTTTATTCCCGGGAATGCAATCGAAATTGGATTTGTTCCAAGCATTCTTTCAGCCCCCCATATCGGAGCAACCAGTTTGGTAGTGTTGGTCATTGACCAGCCGATCATGTCTCGTTCCAGGGCTTTTAATGAGTAATAGGAGGCAATGCCAAAGTGATTGGTGTTGCATACGCTAACCCAGCCGGAGCCATGCGCTTCCGCTTTGTCCATGGCGATTTCATTCGCTTTTGGCCCAACAACTAAGCCTAAGCCATTGTCACCATCTACTGTACATACACTCTTTTTGTCACGAATGATTTTGATGTTTGGCTTGGGATTGATTCTGCCTAGCGTCAGCATATCAAAGTAAGTATGCAATCTTGCCACGCCATGAGATTCAATACCACGAAGGTCAGAAAGACTTAATACGTCAGCAGCCTGTTCGGCCTCTTGTCTGGATATTCCAAAATAGAGAAATACTTTAGTGCTGAATTCTCTTAAGTCGTTTGATGAATATGCTGTTAAGGCATTGCTCATAGGTCAACTATCTTTTGTATCAATACCCGCATTTTTCCATGGTTTTGAATAAGGTTAGGTCTGAGGATATTTCCCGAATTAGTTGTTTTCACACTTGCATTTTTTGATTGGCGGCATAGGACCAGGGTTTTTTTATAACCTGGTATCATCGATTGTTCCATGATCCTAAAATGCCTTTTAATTGTACGATAGATTTCCATTTTCTCAATACCGGAATCTTTTATTCTATTCAGAATATCGGGGTGGCTTTGAGATATTTTTATACTCAACTATCGGGTTTGTTTATCTGTTAGATCGATTGCTAGAGCATATCATTTTTGTAAATTGCTGCGGTTTCCAAACGCTCCAGTCGGTGTTTCAAAAACCAGCCGGGTCGGGCATGCTTTTTATGCCCGCTACCAGAAGAGGCAGAGCCAAATTCGGCTTGCATGTTGTTTATCAACAATTCGTCGAAATGCGGGATAATTTGTAAGGCAGTATAAGCATAGAATTATCTATATCTGTTTATCATGCTTAAAATATATGTTAAATGTATATTGGACGAAGACGGTATCGCGGAGAAAAAGCCCCGGCACCGATTAATCTATAAAATGTAACCTCAAACCCTCAATCAGAGGGGATCGTTCAACACCAATTAATGAGGTTACAAAGCAATGACATCATCATCCGAAGCAGATTTCAAGAAGAATTATCAAACGCATGTTAAACACCTTAAACTCAAAGGGCTCCAGCCTAAGACGATAGAGGCCTAAGCCTTCGGTGCCAGCCGAGTATTTTTTGTTGACTTTTACCTTGCCGGACGAACTTCGGCCGTTGGCCTGGCAACATCAGCGCACACTTTATGACTTGATGATCCGTTGTAGCTGGGAGACCCTCAAAACCTTTGCACAGAACGATCCACAGTTGCAGGGAAAGGCCGGTGCCATCAGTGTACTGCACACCCATTCGCGCCGATTGGATTATCATCCTCATGTGCATATGGTGATGCCTGCGGCGACTATTGATGCTGATAAACGCTTGTGGCGAACCAAAAAGGGCAAAGGCAAGAATACAGCCTATCTGTTCAACCACAAAGCCTTGGCGAAAGTATTCCGCGCTAAAATGCTCGAGGCTATCCGCGAGGAAGGTCTTGAGCTTCCGGCCCGCTATCCCGAAACCTGGGTGGTGGATGTAAAGTCCGTCGGTAGTGGCGACAAAGCGCTGGTTTATCTTGGGCGCTATCTTTACAAAGGCGTAATCCAGGAGAAGGATATCATCGCTTGCCGAGATGATCAGGTAACATTCCGCTACCAAGACAGCAAGACTAAAAAGATGCAAACCCGAACGCTATCCGGGCCTAAGTTCTTGTGGCTGATTCTGCAACACGTGTTGCCCAAGGGCTTTCGGCGCACCCGTAACTTTGGCTTTTTGCATGCCAACAGCAAGCGGGTGCTGGCACTGCTGCAGGAGCTGCTTCGATTAAGCCCCATTAAAATTTTGGTTGACGCTAAAGGCGTTACCAAAACAACGCTTTTGGCTTGTCCTTACGAAATGCGGCTTTAGATTCCTCGCCGCAACCAACAAAATCCGAAAAGATATTTTCTTATACTAATAGTCTGCATCGACTATCACCGGGCTTGTCCAACAACCGGTTCAGATTGTGGCTCGCTATCGCTCGCACAATCTAACCTTATTCGTTGGGCCGATTTAAGCACTACCATAAAATACAGCCTGGAAAAATCTATGTAACAATCAGCTCCATCCACTCTGTTTATGGCGGTTTGCCTGTCTGCGAAACCGCCTTGAATGATACAGGCGCAGTGACCGAAGTCGGTTGCCAGCACCAGTGGGAATCTGAACTGTTACAACGGCAGCTGCTCCTGCGGCGGCATTCCAAGCACTCCAGAGAACTCTTCCCAGGCTCAGGTGTCGGTACCCCTTCTCCGATGTCCTGGAATATCTTGCACGAGTCATCCTGCGGGCTCAGCTTCGTTAGCGTAATCTGCGGGCTGCCCCGCGGCCCCCCGGGGAGGACAACATCCCACTCGTTGCGGCCATTGCAGGTCCAAGTCTTCGGCGTCACGCTTTGCTCCAATGTGCACTCGAATGTCACCTCTTTGCAGTAAGGTAAGTTGCCATCAGCAGCGCCGATAATCGCCCTGACGCTGTGGGTCCTCAGGCCCATGTGGGCTCCCGTCGCTCTGACAATCGTCCCGGTGACGGTGGCAATCGTCCCGTACCCGCACACGCCCACATGCTTCCCATGGATGCTGAAGGCACGCTGGTTTCGCGAAAGGTCGCTGTGTTCTTCGATGTCGAGCACTAACCTCTCTTTGCTAAAAGGACCGCTCCACTGATAACATTCCGGTGCCGCGGCTGCATTTGGCCCAGCAAAAAACGGGAGAAGCATTGTGCTAACTAACAAAATTGTTTTGATTTTCATCATCAATCTCCTTCCCCTAGGTTAGATTTTAGACTTCCTCGTAGGGGAAATTCTAAGGTAAGCCTAACGTTTGAGCTAACCGGCCCGGAACAGCACGCCGGCATTTGGGCTAGCATGAAATGCTTGCCCAAATGCCGGCGTGCTGTGTAGAGTCCGGTTGAGCGAAAGGTTGGAATAGGGGTAGGGAAGGCTACTAACCTCCCCTCCCTCCGAACCGTGCAGGCGGTTCTCCCGCACACGGCTCTCCAGTCGGCAGTTACCATATCAGGACAGATAGATGACATTAACCTACTTCAAGGTG
>JAQTMV010000207.1 GCA_028714175.1 Methylococcales bacterium | reverse complement strand
AATGATGAAAAGAGGCAGCAGAATATCGTTTAGTTATCCCGCGTCAAAAAACGCTAAAACATCACCACCAGGGGGTGGCAACATTAACCGGAATCAGTGGCAGCTTTAAAATGGAATGGGTGGCAGCTTTGAGCCGGAATACGCAGTCTGATTCAATTAGAACTTTTTTTGAAACCGTCAGATCAAGTCCGGAGTTTTACAATCCAACGGGCAGCCCTACGTTTCACATCAAAACAGCCGAATTCCCATCCCACAAAGCCCGATGGGATTCCCGAAAGGTTTTTTTACTCTACAAAAATGACGGGCTATTTCTGCATTTCTTTTGTGAATAGCGTATCCAGTTTTCTGTTTGTATCCTGATTGTACATATATGAGCGATCAACTTCAGCTGCCTTTGCTGGAGTTGCTATAGCAGTTTGGACTGGTTGTGCGGTGACAGGGGCCTGGGTGACCGGTTGGTCTATTTTTTGGGTTTTATTAAGACGAAATACTTCGCCGTAAGTAGTATCCACATCGAAATTATCCCAGATAAACAGAGGGTGAGCGATGGGCTTGGTAGGTAGCGGGAAGGTTAATAAATCGGCAATGCCCACACCCATGCGCCCCAAGGTATTGACCAGGCCTTTCAGGAAGCCGCCGAATACGCCGTAAAAAAAATTACTTTGATTGGTGGTGTTAATAATATTTTTGGGAATTTCCAGCCATCCTAAACTCAGGTTTGTCCAACCACTAAGTGCTTTTTTTCCAATTTTACGACCATAACTTACTTGCTTTTGCGGTTCATAGGCTTCAATGACGGGTGTATAAGTCATATTGCCATAACCCTGTTGCTGCATATCTGCCTGAATCAGCGGCGTGTAGGCAATCAGCAGGCTTGTGAAAAGAAAAGTAACAAAAAAACGATTGAATTCAGTCATGGCAACTCCTGCTATTCTGTTAAAAATATATTCAGTATAGCAGAGCTATTTTTATTTACTTTTTCAGCGCCTTGGCAAATGCGTTAGCCATTAACCCCTGAACCGGCGCTTGTTGTTTGGGCTTATTGGTTTGCTTTTGACCATTCCGTTCAAACCTGGATTCGACAGCATCGGTATGGGTTTTCATCGTCAAGGCAATGCGCTTGCGCTCGACATCCACTTCCAATACCTTGACTTTTACCATATCACCGGTTTTTACCGCATCCCTGGGGTCTTTGACAAAGGAATCCGACAGATGGGAGATATGCACCAAACCATCCTGATGCACACCGATATCAACAAATGCACCAAAGTTGGCAACATTGGTAACAACGCCATCCAGCCTCATTCCCGGTTCAAGATCAGAGATTTTCTCGATGCCCGACATGAATTCCACGCTTTTAAATTCCGGCCTGGGATCACGGCCGGGTTTTTCCAGCTCCTTCAAAATATCAGAAACGGTAGGCAGACCAAAGTGTTCATTGGTGAAATTTGCCGGATTCAGATTACGTAAGAAGCTGCTTTGGCCGATAAGGTCGCGGATGGTTTTTCCCGTTTTGCTGATAATGGCTTCAACAACAGGGTAGGCTTCGGGATGAACCGAAGACGCATCCAGTGGATTGTCGCCATCCATGATGCGCAGAAATCCCGCCGCCTGTTCATAAGCCTTATCGCCCAGACGAGGTACTTTTTTCAATTGCCTGCGGTTAACAAACGGCCCGTTTTCGTTGCGAAAAGCGACGATATTTTCACTGACGCTGGCTGAAAGCCCGGATACCTGTTTTAACAAAGATACCGACGCAGTATTGACATCAACGCCGACCGCATTCACACAATCCTCGACTACCGTTTCAAGGCCGCGCGCCAACTGGACCTGATTAACATCATGCTGATACTGCCCTACACCTATGGATTTGGGATCAATTTTAACCAGTTCTGCCAGCGGATCCTGCAAGCGTCTGGCGATAGAAACCGCACCGCGTAAGGACACATCCAGATCGGGAAACTCTTTAGCGGCAAGCTCGGATGCGGAATAAACCGATGCTCCCGCTTCTGATACCGTGATTTTGGTAAATTTAAGCTCGCTGTGTTGCTTCATGACATCCACAACCAGTTGATCAGTCTCCCTGGAACCCGTGCCGTTGCCTATGCTGACTAAATCGACGTTGTGCTTGTGTATCAGTGTTGCCAGCGTGGCAATCGACTCCTCCCATTGCCTGCGCGGTGGGTGAGGATAAATAGTATCCGTCGTCAAAACTTTTCCGGTAGCATCAACAATGGCAACCTTAACGCCGGTGCGTATCCCCGGATCCAGGCCCATCGTGGCTTTGGGGCCTGCAGGCGCGGCTAGTAACAAGTCCCTTAAATTACTGGCAAAAACGCGAATGGCTTCCAGTTCAGCCGCTTCCCTGACTTTAAGCTTTAAATCCAGATCAATGCGCGTAAACAACTTGATTTTCCATGCCAAACGCGCTGTTTCGGCCAGCCAGGCATCGGCTGGTTTTGACGTGTCGGTAACATCAAGATGCCGGGCTACAAACCGGGTGCAAAGGTCGTGCTCCTCTTGGTCTTCTGCACCGGGTTTTAGTGTCAATGACAATAAATCTTCATTGCGCCCACGGAACAGCGCCAAAGCGCGGTGTGAAGGAATTTTGCTGATCGCTTCCTGATAATCAAAATAATCCTTGAATTTTTCTGCCTGGTGTTCTTTGCCGGCCACGACAGTAGCGTGAACTATACCTTTTTGCCAGATGCGTTCACGCAACTCAGACAATAATCCGGCATTTTCAGCAATGCGTTCCATGATGATTTGCCTCGCGCCATCCAGGGCGGCGACGGTATCGGGCACGCCTTTTTCTGCATCAATATAAGCGGTAGCGATAAGTTCCGGGAGCAGACTGCGATCATCCAGCAGGGCATCAGCGAGCGGTTCAAGTCCCGCTTCACGGGCAATCTGGGCTTTCGTGCGGCGCTTGGGTTTGTAGGGTAAATACAAATCCTCCAGCAGGGTCTTGGTGTCGGCCTCACTAATGGCTTTTTCCAGTTCGGGCGTCAGTTTGTCTTGCGATCGGACGCTATCCAGAATCGTTTTGCGGCGCTCGTTAAGCTCGCGTAAATAATACAGGCGTTCCTCCAGCTGCCTTAATTGAGTATCATCCAGCCCTCCGGTCGCTTCCTTGCGGTAGCGGGCAATAAACGGCACAGTAGAACCTTCATCCAGCAATAAAATAGCTGCGTTTACTTGTTTGCTGTTAACAGATAATTCTTCGGCAATACGTTGGGTTACGTCCATTTTTTGAATTTTTCGGCAGTTTAAAACAGGCACATTGTAACAGTTAAACGGAAAAGATTGTTTGATACAATAACTTTTCATTAAATAGTAGAATATGCTAATATTCTATTAATCTACGAGCATAATCTTATCGCCTCGGTAGACTTCACATTAACCTTAAATTGAGACATCTATGGAAAATTTCACGCCTCTTTCTGCAACAGCAGGTGGTGTATTGATTGGCGTCAGCGTCACCTTACTCTTACTGTTTAACGGTCGCATCGGGGGTGTCAGCGGCATCATGAATGGTGTATTGTTTGCGCCAAAAAATGACCGTCTCTGGCGACTGATCTTTGTTTTCGGGCTTATTTTGGGAGGCTTTGTTTTCCAACTGCTGGTGCCGGACTTTAACATTCCCCGTCAGAATTACCCCTTGCTTTTACTTGGACTGGGCGGCTTTCTGGTCGGTTTCGGCACTCGTATGGGCGGTGGCTGCACCAGTGGACATGGCATTTGTGGCCTTGCCAATTTATCGATTCGGTCCCTGATTGCCACGCTGACGTTCATGGCGGCTGGCATGATAACCGTTTATATTATCCGCCACAGCCTGGAGCTTGTATCATGAAACAAAATCTCATTGCCTTGCTCTGCGGCATAATCTTCGGCATGGGGCTTTCGCTATCACAGATGATAAGTCCCAATAAAGTATTAAACTTTCTGGATATCACCGGCAATTGGGACCCCAGCCTGATATTTGTCATGATCGGTGCATTAGCCGTAGCTTTTGTCTCCTTCAAATGGATTTTAAAACGCCCGGCACCGATACTGGCGGAGAATTTTCAGCTGTCCAGAAAATTGTCGGTTGATAAGTCACTGCTACTTGGTGCAGCCATTTTTGGCATCGGCTGGGGCATGAGCGGTTATTGCCCAGGCCCGGCTGTTACCGGTCTCGGATTACTGTCATTGGAGTCGATCATCATGGTTGCTGCAATTTATCTGGGTTTTTTTGCCTATAACCGGTTGTTTGAGCAACAATAATTTATTTTCCAACGATGGATTGTATTCGGCTCAAACATGATTATTGATCCAGCGAATAATATCCTTAATATTCATCGCGCCGGACTGGCGGGCGATTTCACGGCCGGTTTTGAATAGTATCAGCGTGGGAATGCTGCGAATATTAAATTGAGCTGCAATACCCTGTTCCTGTTCAGTATCAAGTTTGGCTAGGCGTACCTGCGGTTCAAGTGTAACAGCGGCCTGGGCATAGGCGGGAGCCATCATCTTGCATGGCCCGCACCAGGACGCCCAGAAATCGACAACAACAGGAATATCATTACGGGTAATGTGCTGTTGAAAATTTCGGCCGGTTAATTCGAGCGGATGCCCGGTAAACAAAGCCTCCTTACATTGACCGCAGCGGGGATGCTGGCTCAGGTGCTCGGATGCTATACGATTTACCTTATCGCAGTGGGGACAAACAATATGCAGCGTACTCATGGGAAGACCTTTTTGCCGAGGTTTAGCTGTAGAAGATATGAGGTCAGCAGTTCTAAAATTCAACATTTAGATCACGGCCTGGAATCGACTCAACATGCCGGAATTTTTGCCTGAATATGCCGATGTATGACGAAAGTTATAATAACTGAAATCCATTTCATCGATGTAAATATGAAAAGAACTCCAAAAAAAGCTGCATGAAAATATATCATCTCTATCGACGCCAACACATCAATTTGTCGATCCAGGAAGCCTGGGAGTTTTTTTCATCACCGTATAACCTGAACGACATTACACCGGATTTTTTTCATGTGTCAGTCACTTCTAAAGTACCGGAAAAAATTTATGCCGGATTAATGATCAGCTATAGCATGAAAGCAGTATTTGGTATTCCGATGGCCTGGTTGTCTGAAGTCAGTCACTGCGACGAGCCCAAACGCTTTGTCTATGAACAGCGTATTGGGCCGTTCAAATTCTGGAGCCATGAAGTTTGTTTAACTGAAGAACAAAATGGAACCGTGCTTGAAGACATCATGTTTTATACAATGCCGATGGGTTGGCTAGGACGGCTGATAAACTCCGCACTGATAGCTGGAAAGCTTGAACGTATTTTTGATACTCGCCGCGACTATTTACAAAACAAATGGCAGGATTAACGCTGGAATTAATCGTTGAAACTGGAAACTGGGCGGATTTAAGTTTGTAACGCTGGTAACCCACACTTCGTATAGTTCTACTTATCGCACATCAAAATTTGGTATTTCGCTCCCTCTCCTGCTGGAGAGGGTGAAGGAGAGGAGATTTAAAAAACGAATTTTGATATGCAAACATTACCAATAGAATGTGTCGAGGTACATGACACATCATTAGTGAACGATGCTCTTCCTTTGTCAGCGCAATTTATGGCCTGTTATTAATCCGACCCAATTAAATAAGTAGAAGAAAAAATTATGACCCTGCAAATATGGATCGATGCCGATGCCTGTCCCAATGTGATTAAAGATATTTTGTTTCGGGCGGCAGAACGCAGAAAGTTACCATTGGTATTGGTCGCGAACCGGTTAATAGCGACACCGCGTTCCCAATTTATCAAAGCCGTACAGGTTGCAGGCGGTTTTGATGTCGCTGACAGCTATATTGTGCAGCAGTGTCAGGCCAATGATTTAGTGATTACCGCGGATATTCCCCTGGCTGCTGAAGTGGTCGCCAAGCAGGCCTATGCGCTAAATCCCAGAGGCGAGCTATACACTCAGGAAAATATCAAGGAACACCTGGCAATGCGTGATTTTATGACCGGACTGCGCGATACCGGGCAAGCTTGCGGTGGGCCTTCAGCATTTGGACAACGGGATAATCAAGCCTTTGCAAATGCGCTGGATCGATTTTTAGCGGCGCATTGTTGAGCACCATTCTGAAAACAAACAGTATATTGGCTAATCCGTTGTTGTAGTAACTGAGTACTTAAACTATTATTCGTTCTATAAATCTACTAAATCAACCTTACTTATCAGTGATGCTATTTCCATTTATTTTAGTCTGTGCCAAAAACTACCAAATTATTGAAATTATTGAAATTATTGAAATTATTATGATTCTAAAAATTAAAACCCTATTAGGCAACCGCAAGACGCAATATCTTACGTCTATTAGGATGGCTAATATTAGTTAGACTCAGCTTGTTGTGCTCTCTGGTCGATGTCATCGAAAGCCAGGGTCGATAGCTTTGTTTTTGTATAAAGACTTTATTTTACAATGGGTTAAAAATATGGTATCGTGCGAAGCGTAAATGCTTTGACGCATAACAAGTTCATGCGATCACAAGCATTTATGCTTCGCGCCATCATTAGATTTTTTCGGTACCTATTTTCAAGAATTGATTACCTAAAACAGGTCATCCATGATGTTGATAAAAGCATACCAACCGCACAACAAGCTGCGTCTAACGTCCGTTCGAGCGGACATTGTTCGTTTTCACTCACAATGCCGCTCAACTTTATTAGTTAGGCATGTAAGGAACAATCCGGTGGATGACTCACTTTGTTTTCGTACAGCTTCAAAGTCTGATTTGCCCGATGTATTACGTCTCTATGCACAGCCTGACTTGGATGATGGAAAGGTGCTTCCAGTGCCTGATGCGGAGCGTATCTTTGAGCAAATGTTACGCTACCCCAATTACAAAATTTATGTCGCAGTGAGCGAAGGTCGAGTTGTCGGTACATTTGCCCTGCTCGTCATGGACAACTTGGGGCACTTGGGTGCGCCATCGGCAATCATTGAGGATGTCGCGGTCGATCCAATATCCCAAGGGCAAGGCATAGGGAAAGCTATGATGCGTTATGCGATCCAGCTAGCAACCGAATGCGGTTGTTATAAGGTGGTGTTGTCCTCGAACCTAAAACGCGAGCGGGCGCATTCATTTTATGAGTCACTGGATTTCGAGCGTCATGGGTACAGTTTTCGCATCAATGCCTAACGAATAAGGTTAGATTGTGCGAGCGATAGCGAGCCACAATCTGAACCGGTTGTTGGACAAGCCCGGTGGTAGTCGGAAGGCAGACTTTATTATAAGAAAATATCTTTTCGGATTTTGTTG
>JAQTMV010000206.1 GCA_028714175.1 Methylococcales bacterium | reverse complement strand
CCGGCCGACCAGTACCGCGCCTATCTGGCCGAGCGTGCAGGCAACGGCGATGCCGATGCACTGGCCGAGCTGCGCCGGCAGCGCAGCCCGCAGCGTGCCCCTACTGGCGAGCGCATCGAGCACCAGAACGGCCAGCAGCCCGAGGCCGCGCCGATCATGAAGCCAGCCGCGTACAAGGTCGATCAACAGGGCAACGTGACCTATTACGACCAGCAGAAGCGGGCCATGTTCACCGACCGGGGCGAAGCCGTGGAATTCGGGCAGCAGGAACGCGACACCATCGAGCAGGGCTTGCGCCTCGCCCTTGCCAAGTTCGGCCCGCATATCCGCTTGCGTGGCGGTTCCGAGGAATACAACAACATGATGGCCGACGTGGCGGCCGATGCCGGCCTATACGTCGAGTTCAGCGACAAGGCTTTGCAAGACCGCTACAGCCAGCGCCGGGAAGCCACCCAAGCCAGCCGCGACTACTTCACCAAGAGCAAGGCGGCACAGGGCGGCCAGCAGCCCGAGCGCGACCGGCCAGAGCAGGCCGCGCAGCGCGAACGCGAGCAGCAGGCACAGAAACCAGACCACGGCCGAGGGCGCTAAACGCCCTGCCCTGTCGGGCGTTGTTGAAAATGAGCGAATGAGTAAAAGAGTGCTTACTTAAAGCGCGAATCCTTGCTATACTCAAATGAGTAAAAGCGCGTTAATTTCATTCACTCAGGAGGCCCCATGCAGGTTATCGCCGTGTTGAACCAGAAAGGCGGGTCGGGAAAAACGACCATCGCCACCCACCTAGCCCGCGCCCTACAACTGGGCGGGGCCAGCGTGTTGCTTGTCGATTCAGATCCACAGGGCAGCGCCCGCGATTGGGCCGCCGTGCAAGAAGACAACACTGTTACGGTTGTCGGCATCGACCGCCCCACCATCGACCGCGACCTAAAGGCCATCGGCCATAAAGATTTTGTGGTGATCGACGGCGCACCGCAGGCGGCAGACCTTGCTGTTTCCGCGATCAAGGCCGCCTCGTTCATCCTGATACCCGTGCAGCCCAGCCCTTACGACATTTGGGCGACGGCCGATCTTGTCGAGCTGGTGAAACAGCGCATCGAAGTCACGGACGGGAAGCTACAGGCGGCGTTCGTTGTGTCGCGTGCGATCAAGGGCACCCGCATAGGCGCGGAAATCACCGAGGCTTTGGCCGGCTATGGCCTGCCCGTTCTGGAATCCCGCATCACGCAGCGCGTGAGTTATCCGGGAACGGCCGCAACAGGGACGACCATTCTTGACGCCGAGCCGGACAGCGACGGCGCTAAGGAAATCCGCGCCCTGATGAATGAAATTAAACAAATGCTCGCTTGAGCGAATGAAGGAGTGAGTAAATGAGCGCTGCAAATAGCAAACTTGGAGCCGGACGCCCAAGCGCCGGGAAAAGCCAAAAAACCCTTTCCGACCTTGCCGACAAGGCTGCGACCGCCCGCGTGAACTTCGACCTAGACCGCGATCAACATACGAAATTGAAGGTGTATGCCGCGAAGCATGGAAAGACCGTCAAGGAAGTTCTGACGGAGCTTGTCGCACAGCTTCCCGAGTAAAGGAGCGGTTACTTAAATGAGTGAATACCCAAATGAGCGGCAGAGTGATTCCGCTACCGATTTGAATCTGATCCGCGAGCAGTGCGACACGCTTGAGCTGGCCTTGCAGACCGAAACCGACCCGGCCCGCCTGTCTGACCTGCGCCGCGAGCTGGCCGAGTGCCGGCAGCGTGCCTTTGAAGTCGAGCAGCGCGACCAGCCAGCGGCCGAGCGTGAAGCGGGCGGCCCGGCCGGCGACCCGTTGCCACCGGCCGCAGTGCGCGGCGACAGCGAGAAGGCCGCCCCGTTCGTCACCATCGAGGCCGCAGACCCGCGCCCGGACTATGCCGGCTTGTATGCCGCCGAGCGCATCGAGAACGCCGAGCTACGGCAGGAGCTGGCCGGAGAAGGGCAGGGCGTCCCATCGAGCAGCGGCGGCATGGAGCGTGAGCGCATCGACCCTGAAATATCCCGGCTGGCCGAGCTGGCCGAGGCCCACCGAACCGGCGTGCAAATGTTTGGCGGCATCTACGGCGGCGGCCCGGCCGTGCCGCAGGCCGGCGACCACAGCCCGGCACTGGTGGAACTGGCCGAGCAGCACGAAGCCCGCTTGCTGGCCCGTGACGAGGCGTTTTCCGGTGAAGTCGTCGCGCAGATCGAGCGCGAGAACGAAAGCCCGGCCTACGTCATCGAGGCCGACGGCGACCGCGTGATGGTTCCAGAGGTAGAGGGTGCAGAAATGGACGTGGGCGACGACGTGGAAATCAGCCGCGACCAGCAGGGCAACTATGAGGCAGAGGCCGGCCATGACTACGGACGATAAGAAGGAATACCAAAATGCTTGAGCTGGCCGATAACGTGCGCCGAGAGGTTGCACCCCGTACCGCGCAGAAATACAAGGCTGAATTCGGGCAATTCATGACGCCTTCGAGTGTTGCGCGTTTCATGGCGTCACTGTTCCCGCCAAGCACTCTGCAGACCGGCCGCCTACTGGATGCCGGCGCCGGGGTTGGTGCCCTGTCCTGCGCCTTTCTTGACCGATGGAAGGCCGGAGGCTTTGCATTTGAAAAGGTGGAGGCGACCGCCTACGAAATTGACGACACCTTGCGGGCGCATCTGGCGCAGCACTTGGCCGGTTACAGCCGAGTGAAAGCGAACATCATTGCGGGCGATTACATCGAGCTGGCAGCCGCCGAAGGTCTGCAGGATCGAGGCTATACCCATGCGATCCTCAATCCGCCTTACAAGAAGATCAACAGCCAGTCAGCGCACCGGCTGGCCCTGCGCAGTGTCGGCATTGAGACGGTGAACTTGTATTCGGCCTTTGTGGCGCTGGCCGTGGCAATGGCAGCACCGGGCGGCCAGATCGTGGCGATCATCCCGCGCAGCTTCTGCAATGGGCCGTATTACCGCCCGTTCCGTGACTTCATTCTTGAGCGTGCAGCCATTCGCCACATGCACCTATTCGACTCGCGTAGCAAGGCGTTCAAGGATGACGAGGTTTTGCAGGAAAACATCATCATCAGGCTTGAGCGTGGCGGCCAACAAGGGCCGGTGACGATCACCACTTCGACCGATGACAGCTTCGAGGACATAACCACGAACGAACACCCGTTCGAGCGGATCGTTTTCCCGGACGATTCCGAGCGGTTTATTCATGTGCCCACCACGACCAAGAAAAGCACCATCGAGCTATCGCCCGGCGTGCGCCACACGCTGGCCGATCTTGGTATCAAGGTATCGACCGGGCCAGTGGTTGACTTCCGTCTGAAAGAACACCTGCGCGACATGCCCGAGGCGGGCACCGTGCCGCTGATCTACCCCGGCCACTTGAGCATGACCGGGACAGTCTGGCCCGTGCCGGGCTTAAAGAAGCCGAACGCGATCTTGCGCAACGATGCGACCAACAAATGGCTTTATCCGAACGGTTTTTATTGCGTGGTGCGCCGGTTTTCATCGAAGGAGGAAAAGCGCCGCGTGGTGGCGAGCGTGGTTGATCCCGCCGCCTTTGGCGATCATTCCGTGCTGGGGTTCGAGAACCATATGAACCTCTTTCATGAGAACAAGCACGGCTTGCCCGAGCTGCTGGCAAGAGGGCTGGCCGTGTTCCTGAACACGACCGCCGTCGATGAAAGTTTCCGCCGCTTCAACGGCCATACGCAGGTCAACGCTACCGACCTCAAGCTGATGAAGTACCCGAGTCGTGATGCTCTTATCCAGCTTGGCAAATGGGCCAAGCGGCACAACGAAATCACGCAGGAAATGATTGATGAACAACTAGGGAAATTGACTGCATGACAGACCAGACCAACAACATCGAGGCCGCGCACCAGGTCATCATTTCGCTGGGCCTGCCGAGGGCACAGCAAAACGAGCGTTCCGCTCTTTCCTTGCTGGCCCTGCTGAATCTCACGCCGGGCAAGGCGTGGGCCGATGCCGAAAACCCGCTTGTGGGCATCACGCCTATCATGGATTGGGCGCGTGAGCACTACGGCAAGGAATACGCCCCGAACACCCGCGAGACTTTCCGCCGCCAGACCATGCACCAGTTTTGCGATGCAGGCGTGGCCCTCTACAACCCGGACAAGCCAGACCGCCCGGTGAACAGCCCGAAGGCGGTTTATCAGATCGAACCCGCCGCGCTGGCCTTGCTGCGCACCTTTGGCACGCCCGCATGGCATGACGGCCTTACGGCCTATCTGTCCGAACGTGAAACACTGGTTGCCCGCTACGCGATGGAGCGCGAGCAAAACCGCATCCCGGTTGAGATTGCGCCGGGCAAAGAAATCACCCTCAGCCCCGGCGAGCATAGCGAGCTGATCCGGGCCATCATCGAGGACTTCGCCCCACGCTTTGCGCCCGGTAGCGTGCTGGTCTATGCCGGCGACACAGGCGACAAGTGGGGATACTTCGACGCCGCCCTACTGGCCGGGCTGGGCATTGATGTGGATTCACACGGCAAGATGCCGGACGTGGTGTTGCACTTCACCGCGAAAAATTGGTTGCTGCTGGTGGAGTCTGTCACCAGTCATGGCCCCGTCGATGGCAAGCGACACGCCGAGCTGGCAAAGCTCTTTGCCGGATCGACTGCCGGGCTGGTCTATGTGACCGCCTTTCCAAACCGGGCCATCATGGGCCGCTACCTTGGCGAAATCGCTTGGGAAACCGAAGTGTGGGTGGCGGATGCACCGTCCCACCTGATCCACTTCAACGGCGTTCGTTTTCTTGGCCCTTACACCGATTGAGGAAATGAGGAATTGAGCGAATGAGTAAAGGCACCACGACGGCCGCGCCCATCACCGAGGCCGAGCGCCGCAAGCGTCAGGAGGCAGTGAACTTCGCCCGTGCATCCGTGGGCCTTGAAGGGTTCAAGCCAAGCCCGGAATGCGAAGCCCAAGCCGTGCGCTTCATCAATGGCGAAATCGAGATTGCCGAGGTAATCGCAACCATCAACGAGCGGGCGCAGCGCCTGCGCTGAATCTGTCTTGCGTGGTGACAGCTTCACGACCTGGCCAGCTCCTTTTTGTCGCCAACCGCTGGCCGGGCCATCGCGCATACGCGCTTCACTTGGCTTTGACTGCACCCGGCCAGCTTCGCGGTTTCCGCGATGCTCTTGCCGCCTTCGCGCAGGGCCACGATGCGGGCATGGGTGGCGGTATCGGTCTTGCGGCCGGCATACCGGCCCGCAGCCTTCGCCAGCTCAATGCCTTGGCGCTGGCGTTCGCGCCTGTCCTCGTAGTCGTCATGGGCCATTTGTAGGGCCAGCTTCAAGAGCATGTCCTGCACGGACTCCAAGACGATGCGGGGCACGCCCTGCGCTTCGGCCGCCAGTTCGTCCAGGTCGATGATGCCGGGCACCGACAGGCGGGCACCCTTGGCACGTATCGAGGCCACAAGCCTTTCGGCTTCGGCCAAGGGTAGGCGGCTGATGCGGTCGATTTTCTCAGCTACCACGATTTCACCGGGTTGCAGATCGTCAATCATGCGCAGCAGTTCGGGCCGGTCAGCGCGTGCCCCTGATGCTTTTTCCCGATAGATACCGGCGACGTAGTACCCGGCCGCCCTTGCGGCCTGCGCGATGCCTTCCTGTCGCTCCAAATCCTGCGCTTCGGTGCTTACTCGCATGTAGATGCGGGCAACCTTGACCGGCGCGGCCGGGCTGGCCGCCTTCCTCTTTGTCGTCATGTCGTGGCCTTTTTGGGTATAGCTAACTTGGCCTAGCGTAGCAGACCCGGCCAATAACTCAAAGGCCAATCTAAATTGGCTATGTCAATTTTGACCACCCAAATTGCCTAGAGCGCTTGCACGCTTTCTAATTTTCGCGCAGAATACAATCTGATTAGTGACGTATAAGGAGAACACCATGCAAAGCATGACCCTTGAGCAGCTTCGCGTTGCCAGCAATGCCGGCGGCGTCTCAGGCGTGACCTTGAAAGGGCAGGGCGGGGCGTTCCTTGTTCAGATCGCAACCCGCAGCGGTTCCGGTGCCGTGCTGTCGAAGGCCCGCAGCGGCGAGCCGCGCCGGTTTGGCAATCCGATTGCTGCCCTGTCCCTGTTGCGTGATCTTGGAATCACGGTCGGCCAGTTCGACGCCAGCGACTGGAACCCCGCCGAAAAGGTGGTCAACAGCCGCGACGACGCGAGGGCGCAGGTACTACGCGGAGCGCACGAAGCCGCCGCCTATAACCAGTGGCTGGCCGGCGAGCTTCAGGCATCTATTGACGACCCACGGCCGAGCATTCCGCACGATGAAGTCATGGCCGAGATGGACGCCGACATTGCCGCCTTGCCGAAGAAAAAGCGCGCATGACGGCCAAGCCTTACCGCATTGAATGGCGGCCAATGGCACGCGATGACTTGCGCGCCATCGTGCGCTACATCGGCAAGGACAACCCGACGCGGGCAAAGAGCTTCGGGCAGGAGTTGCGCGACAAGACCAAGCCGCTTGCACAGCATCCAGAGCTTGGCCGGCATGGCCGACCGGGCTTGCCCGAGTGGTTGCGCGAACTGATCGTGCATCCGAACTACATCGTTTTTTATCGTGTGCTGGCCGAAGCCCGCACCGTCGAGATTTTGAGAGTGAAGCACGCGGCGCAACAAACGCCGTGATTACCAACCCCGGCGCGCTAACGCCGGTTTTTTCAGGAGTGGCGAAGATGAATACCGATCAAAACTTGGGCGCAACGCCCGCAGAAGTCGAGGCGCTTGTGGCTGAATTTTTCGAGCAGATGGAACCGAAAGTGAAGAAGGGCAGGGCGTGGACGTTCCACCGCTTAAGCGCGGCTTGCGACACCCCGGACGGGGAGCGCGTGCAGGCCGTGCTTTACCCGAACGACGGCCAAGGCTTCGCCTTGTACGCCCGACAGGGCCAGACCCTGCACGCCATCACCCACGAAGGCCGGCCGGTGCGCTTTCGGACGTTTGAAAAGGCACTCACGACGCTGGCCGACGTGACGCACCTAGACCCCGAAATAATCGTGGATTCGTCCAACTGGTGCGAGGAAACAGGCCCGCACTGAAAAAAGAAAAGCCCAACACCGCGCTAACAGTGTTGGGCTGGTGCGGCCCGGAGTGGCGAAACCCATTAGGCCGCGTGACCATTACCAAAACAGGAAAACGATCATGACCAATACTACCAAAAATGGCGGGAGACAGACAGCCTTAAACCTTGATGGCGGCACGTTCAAGAAGCCCGCCGCGCCTACGTCGGTTTCCAAATTCCCAAGTCTTGAGGAAAAGGAACGACTGATTCGCAAGCCGTGGACTACGGAAATGCTCCCGCGTCATCACCAG
>JAQTMV010000205.1 GCA_028714175.1 Methylococcales bacterium | reverse complement strand
TGGATAAGTTTCGTCAAATGGGCACGGCGTCTGTGCGCGCCTATATGATGGGGCCTGACACACGCGAGATGAGACAGGAAATCGCCCTTTCTTATTTGAATACGATGCCTCTCGCCGCCACACCGGAGCTAGGTGAAATACATGGCTTGGGTGATGGCCTGTCGGCCTGGTTTGGCGCTGATTTTGCCGAGGTCAATAAATTGCTCGGTCCGGGCGAGCTCAAGTCTCATGAGCAAATTACCCGGCAACAGGCGCAAGCTTATCGGCAAGTGCTCAGCATATTATTATCACAGAGAAGACCTTCCTATTTGCTGGGGCGAGGTTATGACGCATTACAGAATCTTACCAACAGCTATTTGCGGTTATTGGCCGACCAGGGTGTCATTTCAACAGCACTGAGAGATGCGGCCTTACAAATGTCTACAGTTCGTCCGCCCAGGTCAGTCTCTGTACCCGCCAAATTTATGACTGAAAAAAAGACGCAAAACGTATTGCGTACACGTCTTGCCAGGACTCTGGGCGTAAAGTCCAATTATGAACTGGATCGCCTGGATTTAACCGTTAAAACCACGCTTGACTATAACACCCAGCAAGCCGTTACCAATGCGCTAAGGCTACTAAGCCAACCGAATGAAGCCCGTGCCGCAGGCATAGTCGGCTTCAGGATGCTTAACGAAAACATTGATCTTGCTCCCATTGTCTACAGTCTGATGTTATTCGAGCGGGGTAAGACAGGTAATCTTCTGCGTGTGCAAACCGATAATTATGATCAGCCGCTTGATATAAACGAAGGGATACGGCTGGATCTGGGTTCCACAGCCAAACTGCGGACGATGGTGCATTATCTGGAACTCATTAGCGATATGTATCAGCAATATAAAGACCGAACAGCCCAGGAACTAGACAAGATTGAACTGCACCCGCGTGACTATTTGTCGGCATGGGTGATAGAACAGTTGCGTATAAAACCAAAAATCAGCTTGGAGGATTTGCTTAACCTGGCTCTGGATAGAAAATATTCAGCCAGTCCGGGAGAGTATTTTTTCACTGGCGGCGGCCTTCATCATTTTAATAATTTTACTAAAGACGAAAATAATAAAATCATGTCGGTGCGTAATGCCCTGCGTGATTCTGTGAATCTGGTCTTTATCCGCCTGATGCGTGATCTTGTTTATCATCATCTTTATCAACCGGAAGGCATAGCGCGCTGGCTTGAAAGCCCTGATGATCCGAAGCGCAAAGAGTATCTGCAACGCTTTGCAGATAACGAAGGCCAGGTTTATATACAACGTTTTTACGCCAGGTATCAAAACAAAACCACGCAAGAAGCGCTGGATATGCTCACCCAAAGAGTGCTTGCCAAGCCTTCGCGCCTCACTATGTTATATCGGGCGCTTTATCCTGATCATGACGAAATGGCGCTCAGCGCATATCTTAATGCCCATTTATCAAAGGCTGCCATGGCCAAGGAGGATCTCTACGATCTATACGACAAATACTCGGTAGAAAAATTTGATTTGCAAGACCAGGGCTATATTACCAAGATTCATCCACTGGAATTATGGCTGGTCAACTATTTAGCCCAGCACCCCAAAGCTACGCGTGAGGAAATTATCGCGGCCAGCGCCGAACAACGTCAGGGTGTCTACCGGTGGTTGTTCAAAAGCCGCAGAAAAAATGCTCAACAGCGGCGTATTATGACCTTGCTGGAGGCGGAAGCCTTTAAAGAAATCCATAAAGCCTGGAAACGCGTGGGCTATCCATTCGGGGCATTAACACCTTCTTATGCAACATCTATTGGTGCATCCGGCGATAGACCGGCGGCCTTGGCAGAACTCACAGGTATTCTGCTCAATGACGGTATTAAACTGCCCACAGTTCGGTTTGAAAGTTTGCATTATGCCCAGGGAACGCCTTATGAAACCTTACTGAACAAATCACCTGATAAAGGTCAACGTGTTTTTGCTCCCGAAATCGCTAAAGTTGCACGGGATGCGCTTGTTGGCGTAGTAGCGGGTGGAACGGCATCTCGTCTCAACGGTGTATACACCGATGCTGATGGCAAGCCTTTGTTGGTAGGCGGTAAAACCGGAACCGGAGATCATCGCAAGGAAGTATGGGGTACCGGCGGGCGTTTGCTTGAGTCGAAATTTATCAGTCGCGCAGCCACTTTTACATTTTTCCTCGGTGATCGATTTTTTGGCGTAATCACCGCTTATGTCGCCGGGGATAATGCCGGACTTTACCACTTTACCAGTTCATTGCCTGTGCAGATAGTCAAGTTTCTGAAACCAACACTATCGCCTCTTTTAAACAACACTTTGCCTGGAAATGATATTATTCAACCAGTGGCTAAAGTGATAATTACCGAAAATGTAAAGCTGGTCACTAAAATTACAAATGTCAAAAAAGTTAAGCCCCCCGCTAAAATAGCAGTTGTTAAAAACATTAAGCCTCAGGTTAAAGATATAACTGCAAAAGTCACTAAACCCTTGACCAAAGATGCAACTGCTAAAGATACTAAGCCCATAGCTAAAGAAGCAACTGCTAAAAATACTAAACTGTCAGCTAATGAGAACATCATTACTACAGATAAAAACGATAGTGCAACTCGGTATTATAAATATCCAACAACACCTAAGCCTCCCCAATAAAAAGGGCTCTGTCCGTTTTAGAGATTGGCGTGATGAAAATACAACTTAGAAATGTGCACATTATAATTTCGGACAATTTATCCTTCTGCAAGGTTCTCCTGAGCGAAGTTGAAGGACTCAGAAACCGTCTGAAAAGTAGTCTCAGGCGGCAGGAGGAGCTTGAGAATGTGTTCCAGGCACCTTGGTTTAAATCAGACGGATAGCGTTTCGGTTTGTTCTTGCGGGATTTACGGCTCATCGAGCAAACAGGTAAAATTGTTACCCTATTGCAGATCTTAAAGTCTTGGCGGCTTCGATCATATTCGCCAATAACAGCTTAACATCCTGCCACTGCCGCGTTTTTAAACCGCAATCAGGATTGACCCATAACTTGTCAGGATCGATCCTTTCACCCGCTATTTTCAGCAAAGAAATTATATCTTCGGTTGCCGGTACATTCGGACTGTGTATGTCGTAAATACCCGGCCCTATTTCATTCGGATAATCAAAATCGATGAAGGCATCCAATAATTCCATATGGGAACGGGATGTTTCGATAGTAATCACATCGGCATCCATATCGGCGATGGCGGTAATGATGTCGTTGAATTCCGAATAAACATGTGCGTGTGAATTTGTGTGCTATCCCCTACCCCGCTTGAGCACAGACGAAAAGCGCGTACTGCCCAATCCAGGTAAGCCTGCCAGCGCGATTGACGCGGCGGCAAGCCTTCCCTGAAAGCAGCTTCATCGATTTGAATAATCGGAATTCCGGCTCGTTCCAGATCGGTCACTTCATCACGCAACGCCAGGGCCAGCTGGAAAGCTGTGGTTGAACGCGGCTGATCATCCCGGACAAACGACCAGTTGAGCAGCGTAACAGGTCCTGTCAGCATACCTTTCATCGGTTTGTCAGTGAGCGATTGCGCATATTGGCTCCAGCGCACCGTCATCGGTTTAGGCCGGCTCACGTCGCCATAGATGATCGGCGGTTTGACGCAACGGGAGCCGTAAGATTGCACACAGCCATTAGCGGTGAATAAAAAACCGTCCAGTTGTTCGCCAAAATATTCGACCATGTCGTTGCGTTCCGCTTCGCCATGCACCAACACATCGAGCCCCAGACTTTCCTGTTCCCTGACGCAAAACTCGATAGTTTGCTCCATTTGCCGGACATAGTCGGCCTCGCTGATCAAGCCCCGCTTAAAATCGGCGCGTGCTTTGCGGATTTCAGGTGTTTGCGGGAACGATCCGATCGTAGTTGTCGGATAGCCGGGCAGCTTGAGTTTGGCCCGCTGCAGTTCCCGTCGCACAGCGAAGGGATTTTGGCGTTGAGTCAGTGAGCTATCGATCTTTGCGAGCCCGGCTTGTACTGCCGGGTTATGGATCAAACCGGACTCCCGACGCGAACGGATAACGTTCGCCGAAGCCGTCAATTCCGGTTCAGCTGCCGCCGGATCTTCTATTGCCGAGCGCAAGACTTCCAATTCGGTGAGTTTTTGCCGGGCGAATGCCAGCCAGGATTTGATCGTCGGTTCCAGAGCGATTTCGCGCTCCAGATCGATCGGCACATGCAACAGGGAACAGGAAGGCGCCAGCCAAAGCTCGCCTGTAAAGCGTTCCCGCACCGTTGCAACGGTTGCAAGAGTAGCGTTCAAATCGGTGCGCCAGATATTGCGTCCGTCGATCAGACCCAGTGACAGTACTTTATGATTGGCGAAGTTGTCCAAAATGGCCGTCAATTGTTCAGGTGCTCTGACTAAGTCGATATGCAACCCTGCGACCGGTAGTTTGCAAGTGAATGAGATATGTTCGCCCAGTTCGCCAAAATAGGTGGCAAGAAGGATTTTAACCGGGCAACTTTGCAGCCGGTTATAGACCAGCTCAAACGCATTTCGCCAGGCATTAGGTAAATCCAATACCAGAATCGGCTCATCAATTTGCACCCATGCCACGCCCTGATAAGCCAAGCGCTGCAGGATATTGCCATAAACCGGCAGTAAGCGGTCTAATAAATCCAGTTTATTAAAACCGCCGGTCGTTTTCGCCAGCCATAACCAGGTCAGCGGCCCCAGTAACACGGGTTTCGGCTGATAGCCCAATGCTTGCAGCTCACGTGTTTCATCGAATAATTTGCTGCTGGACAGTGAAAAATGCTGATCCGATGTCACTTCCGGGACCATATAGTGATAATTGGTATCAAACCATTTGGTCATTTCACAGGCCCGAAAAGGAAGTCCATCGCTGGCCTTACCGCGAGCCATTCTGAAATAGGTGTCAAGGTCGATTGATGATCCAAATCGCTCTGGAATAACACCGAGCATGGCGCTGGTATCCAGGACCTGATCGTAGTAGGAAAAATCACAGTCGGAATAAAATCCAAAAAGCATAGGGTTGAATGCAAGTTGATAAATCATCAATTTTTTTCTCTTTAATGAGTGTCGCGAGGCTATCCAGATTTTGTTCCATGGTTTTTTCCTTTAGTATGTTATACGTTGAATTCACAAAGATGAACAAGATTATTGAGCTGATTTTGCATTTTTGGGGAATGCCCTGGGTTACATATATGGCAAGCCAGCCATGACTTTGACTGTTTGTCATACCCTTTCCGCTTGTTTTTTGCAACATTCAACAAGCTAAGTAAGCGGTAGTATCGAGAAATGAGCAGAGCAATACAGGGATTTTGCAGTGCTTCATATTGAATTTTTAAATATTCAATAGCCATTAATAACACTTCTTGCTTATCGTTCTCAGACATAACCATTCCCCTGATAACCGGATTTAATCTTTTTTGTTAATTTCACAGTGGATAAAAATAATTTCCAGACCATTTTTTTTGAATCAATATCCATGCACCTAAAATCGATGGCATGAATATAGCCACTCTCAATCAATGATGCTAAAACGTTTGGCGAAATAGCTATGTGTACCAAGTTATTTTCCATATCAAAACCCTATCAAATTCTATTTGATACTAATGATAATGATTCTCATTCATATGTCAAGCAAATTTTTTCCCCGATGGTTTCAGGTGCGATAATTTGAAACCTCGCTTGAACCGCGAAAGCTGGCCGCGCAAGACTTCTTTTAAGGGTGCAATGCTCTGGGTTGCTTTGTACCTGGGGTTTGTCAAGGGTACTGGGGAATACCAGGCGTCCTCCGCAACAGTATTGACGTACCAATACATGGTCAATTCTCCACAATTCGAGAGATGAAGTAGACGAAATTGTATGTCGAGAGTGTTAGTAAATAGAAGAAATTGTATTGCGAATGATTCGTATTACTTGTACACTCATGACTCAAATATCTGTTGTCTCTAAATTTGATATGGGATGGACTCATGAAAGCCAATAAAATACGTAAATGTCCGGTCGTTTTGCTTCCCCTCGCGATGATGGTGGCGATGCCTGCCATGGCGCAAACCCGTCACTATTATATCGCGGCAGAGGATAGTACCTGGGATTTTGCCCCCTCCGGCAAAAATCTGGTCCACTGCTCCGATACCGTGCCCTGCGACATTCCTGAGCCTTGGACCGACAGCCACAGCTTTCCCGTGACGCGTTTCATTCAGTATGAAGCTGATTTCAAAACCCCGGCGCCGCAACCCGACTGGCTGGGTATCATGGGCCCCATCATCCGCGCCGAGGTCGGCGACACTGTCATAGTCCATTTTTGCAATCGCGCTGAAGGATCCTATGGCATGCATCCCCACGGGTTTCGCTATACCAAGGACAATGAAGGGGCGCATTTCTTTGGCGCTAATTCGGGCAGTGCTCCCGGTGCGGGGGCGGAGGTCATGCCCGGCCAGTGTTTTGACTATACTTGGATCGCCGACCAGGACAGCGGCCCGGCGTCGGGTGAGTTGAGTTCCAAAGTCTGGTGGTACCACTCCCACATCGACGAACCCGCAGAGACCAACAAGGGCCTATTGGGGCCGATCATCATCACCCGCAAGGGCCAAGCGCGCCGCGACGGCAGCCCCAAGGACGTGGATCAGGAATTCGTTACTGCTTTCTTCATCTTCGACAAACTCGGCGGGGAGGAGAAAGGACTGATGCACAGCATCAACGGCTATATCTTCGGCAACCTGAAGGGCCTCGTGATGGGCAATGGCGAAAAGGTGCGCTGGCATGTGCTGGGGATGGGCAATGAAGTCGATCTGCACACCCCGCACTGGCACGGCAAGACCCTCAAGACCGGTCGTGGGCATGCAGAGCAGCGTGTGGATGTCGTGCAATTGCTTCCAGGGAGCACAGTCAGCGCCGACATGAAGGCCGACAACCCGGGGGAATGGCTCTACCACTGCCACGTGGCGGATCACATCGACGCCGGTATGTTTACTACTTACCAGATCGAGAATTAACATGCACCCAAAGCCTATTAGAGCAGAGACGCCGGTTTGCAAGTCTAATACCGTAGTTTATCGCCGGATCGAGCCAGACCCGATTTTTTGGGCGCCCCACCAACCCACTGTCAAATAACTGTAGGAGTTCATCATGAAAGGTGACCAGAAAGTGCTCGAATATCTCAACAAGGTATTGACCAATGAGCTGACCGCAATCAACCAGTATTTCCTGCACGCCCGCATGTACAAGAACTGGGGTTTTCATGAACTCAACGATCATGAATATATACTTTAAACGGTCAAGTTCTCGGCTTTTTCAGAAAACAATTGGAACTTCATGGTCATTAGAGTTTGCATGTTAGCCTTGAAGCGGGTGCTGAGTTCGGCGATACAGGTATCGATGCTTTTCT
>JAQTMV010000204.1 GCA_028714175.1 Methylococcales bacterium | reverse complement strand
AGGTTGGATAATTGCGAATCCGCCATGGCAAAGCCAACAATAGCCGTGTCAGCAACATCAGGATAATAGGGGTTTTCAAACTGGAATGCCCAGCCCCCGCCAGCTAAATCAGGTTTGGAAATGCGCCAGTCACCCGGCTCGTCTAACAATTGCTTGCCTTTAAGCCAGTCATATGCACGCGTCAGCGCCGAGTCAGACACGCGATTAACTGTGTCTCTACCTTTATCCGCTTCCTGTAAAGCCAAGGCTGTAAGCGCCGTATCCCAGACTGGAGATAAACAGGGTTGGCAATAGGCATCATGCTCATTGATAACCAATAATTTATCTATTGCCTTGCGCGCGGTAACGACAAGTTCATGATCTTCAGGCATGCCCAGCAGCAGCAAGGCTTCATAAGCTGCCATCATGGCCGGACAAATACCGCCCAGACCATCTTCGCCGTTCAGACGTTCAATAATCCATTTTTTTGCTTTTTCGATCGCCAGGTTATGGAATTTTTTTGTGATTAACGGGCGCGTTGCACGACCCAAAAAATCCAATCCCAGAAAGACTTTATTGAGCAGGGTTCTTTCAGGAAAATAATGCCGCTCCTTGTCAGGATGCGTGACAAAAAGTTCCAGTATGCTGACTCGATTCGGGTTTTTAGCAGTCGCTTTTAAGGTGCAAAGAATAAACAGCGGCACCATGACCGTTCTGGACCAATAAGATACTTTATCCAGGTGGAACGGAAACCATTTGGGAAGCAGCATAATTTCGACCGGAATATACGGAACGCCGCGCCAGGGCAGCTGTTCAAACGTAGCCAGCGCAATACGGGTAAAAACATTGGCTTTCGCCGCGCCGCCTCTGCTGAGGATGAAATTTCTTAATTTCACCATATGTGGCGCTGCAATTGAATCTCCCGCCAATTTTAAAGCGTAGTAGACTTTAACACTACAACTGAGGTCGCCTGGACCCCCGGTAAACAGCGGATAGCTCCCGTCTTCGGACTGACGGGTTCTTAGATAGTTGGCTATTTTAGCCTGTAGCGGCGCATCAATCTCACCCAGATAGTGCATCATCAAGATGTATTCTGAAGGGATAGTGCAGTCTGCCTCCAATTCGAACACCCAGTAGCCGTCTTTGTCCTGCAGGCTTAATAACTTGTCCTGCGCCCTGCTAATGGCTTTATTGAGGTTGTAGGCCTTGGAATATATCGCTGTTGATGAACTGGATAGATCGCCGGTATATGTTTGTGTATTTAAGTCTTTAAACATGGTACGTCCTTAAAGGTCTGAGTTGGCTTTTGAGGAAGGTGTTGAATAAGTCCAGCCGGGTGTTTTCAGCTCCCGGCTGATTAAATTAAAAAGTAATGTGAGCAAGGTGTTGCTACGGCCTATCAATCGGGTCACAAGGATGGTTGCTTTAACATTTTTCCGGCTGATTTTGGCCTGATCGGAATGCTTGAAATCCGGATTTTGTTTGATTTTTTTTAAGGTCAAAACAGCCATGCCCAGCGCCCAGAGGCAAAAATTACGGATACCGGTTTCATGTGCAGGAAGCAGTTGCGTGTATATCAGCGCATTATGCAAATGACCGTGAGCTATACTGATCAAGTGCGTGAGGCCTGCTCTGAAGTTTTCGTCACTGGTTTCGGCACTCAAGTTTTTAAGATCAAAACCGGTTTCGGTAAAAATGTCTTGTGGCAGCCAGCAAACGCCACGCTGCGCATCATCCCAAATATCCTTCAGGATATTGGTCATTTGCAGGCCCTGGCCAAAAGAGACGGACAGGGTTAACAGGTCATCTCTATGTTGAGCGATTTCAGGTGAGTAATGACAAAAAAGTTTGGCCAGCATTTCGCCCACGCAACCGGCAACGTAGTAACAGTACCTGTCCAAATCGGCCAGCGTTGCCAGGCCGTTATGCAGATTCTGAGACTGGAATATCGGCATACCTTCAGCCATTGTTTCTACACAGGAGGCCAGAGCAGCGATTTGATCGGGTTCTAATGTATGTGTAATTTGAATAACCCGGGGCAATACATGGATTAATGTGTGTTCAGCTGGACTGGTTTGTTCAGAAAGCAGCGGCGCAAGATCTATTGCAAACGGCTCTGCGTTGACGCCTGTTTTCACAATATCAATAAACTCCGAGCAAAAATATTTTTTTTGCCCGGCCGTTAATGAGACCTCATCTTCAATCGTATCAACGATGCGGCATAACAGATAGGCATTGGCGATTGCTCCGTAAAGCTTTTCCGGCAACTGGGGAATAGTCAGCGCAAATGTTCTTGATACGCCTTCAAGCAATAATGTCTGAAATTCATTATCAGACACAGAGCTGAGTGATTTGGGGTTATCCAGAGATATTCGAGTTCCGCTCATAATATTTTGATGTCGACCCAAAGGGTTTTAGTAAATATGTTGTAGTTGGCGGCAATAATAGCGTGTTTGTTGGTATTTTGCAAAGTAATGTTGTTTTATTGTCAATATCCTTAAATCAGATGGGCTGCAAAGCAGTTTATTAAGAATAAAAACAATAATTTAATGACTTGTGTTGTATTTGTACAAATTACTGTAAAATTAAATGCTGTATACCGTTTTTTTGATAAATTTAGAGTAAAAACTGGAGTCTGAAGTTAAAAGATAGTATTCTAGTCAAAAATAGATAAGCGATTGTATTATATAACAGGCTAGAAATGAACCCAGGTTTTTTGCCGGTAAAAAGCGGTAGATGATTGTAATTCTGCAACTAATGCTTGCTTGTTGTTTAATTACTACATACTTATTTTTTTCACATATCTATGTGGTTTCAGGATGGTCATTATGGCTTGACCATCATCAGTTAAAACATTTTTGGAGGGTTTGGCCGTGGGAGTTCCTTTACGTCAACAGTTAACCGTAGGCAGTTATTTGATTAAGCAAAAGTTGAAAGGAGTTAAGAAATATCCTTTAGTATTAATGCTGGAGCCTTTGTTCCGCTGTAATTTAGCTTGTGCAGGCTGTGGCAAAATTGATTATCCCGACGATATTCTTGATAAGCGGCTTTCGTTTGAAGAATGTATGCAGGCCGTTGATGAATGCAACGCGCCCATGGTGTCGATTCCTGGCGGCGAACCACTGATACATAAAGAGATGCCGCAAATCATCGCCGGTATTGTTGCGCGCAAGAAATACGTTTATCTGTGCACCAATGCACTGTTGCTGAAAAAGAGGATAGATGACTATACACCGTCGCCTTATTTGACTTTTTCAATCCATTTGGATGGTATGCAGGAAAGGCATGATGCCTCGGTTTGCCAGGAGGGTGTTTTTGATAGGGCAGTTGAAGCGATAAAGCTGGCGCTGGGAAAAGGTTTCAGAGTCACGATAAACTGTACGCTTTTTCAAGGTGAAAACTCTCGGGAAGTTGCTGATTTTCTTGATTATGCGATGGAACTTGGAGTTGAAGGGGTAACCATAGCCCCGGGCTTCAGTTATGAGCGTGCACCACAGCAAGATGTGTTCATCAAAGGTAAAGATGTCAAGGAATTATTCCGGGGTATTTTTAAAATCGGAAAAAATCGCAATTGGAAACTAAATCATTCCGCGCTTTATCTTGATTTTCTCGCAGGCAATCAAAACTATGAATGTACGCCTTGGGGCAATCCTACACGTAATGTCTTTGGCTGGCAAAAACCCTGTTATTTACTGTCAGATGAAGGTAATGCTTCAAGTTTTCAAGAGCTTCTTGACACTACTCCCTGGGAAAAATACGGTACGGTTAATAATCCTAAATGTGCAAGCTGTATGGCTCATTGCGGTTATGAAGCGACCGCCGTCGAAGATATGCTAAAGCATCCGCTGAAGGCATTGCTGACTTCCATCAGAGGCCCCAAAACTGAAGGCGACATGTTGCCTGAACCTGTGCCTCAGTATGCGGTCGAAAAACCTCTATCAACATTTGCAGGCATTCCTATCAGAGTAGAAGTGGCTGATTGATAAACTGGCGCCTGATTTCTCAAATCCGTTCCTTTGCTTTTGCAGCGATCAGGCGTATTAAATCAAGTCCTTAAGTATGCTATAGTTTTACGAGATATTTTGCATGGTTTTAAAAAATATGAGGTTAGCAATTGTATTTATTTTCTGTTTATTTTCAGCAGTCAATGCCTTTGCCCAGGATGGAAGCGGCGCAACCGCAAGACAGGTTGTCGAAAAATTTCAGACCGAACTTATAGCCGTCATGAAGAACGGCAAGCAATTGGGATATGCCGGTAGATATGACAAGCTGAATGATCCAGTGTCCAATAGTCACGATTTAACTAAAATTGCCCGTATTGTTGTAGGTAAAGAGTGGGAAAAGTTATCCGAGGCGCAACAACAAAAGCTGGTAGATGTTTTTATCCGATTGAGCATTGCGTCTTATGCACATAACTTTAAAGATTACTCAGGAGAATCATTCGTATTTGATTCAGAGGAAGAAACCGCAAGAGGTGGCGTTGTCGTACATTCTCGTTTGCTTATTCCTGATGATAAACCAGTTAAATTTGATTACATGCTAAAGGAAAAAGGCAATAGCTGGCGCATTATCAATATTATTGCTAACGGTGTAAGTGATTTGGCATTGAAAAGATCAGAATACACTACTATTTTACAACGTGAAGGCTTTGATGCTTTAATAGCTAAGATAAACGAAAAAATTGATAATTATTCAAAACAATAGCCTACAAGATTTTATGCCAATGAACAAATCCTACATTTGCAATCGTAATGCTAAAATTCAACAAACTTTCTTAAGTGTACTTATTGGAGTTGCCATCACTTTAGGTGGTTGTGCGACAACTAAAGCCCCTGAACAGCAACAAATAGTGAATAAGGCGGATCCTTATGAAAACGTTAATAGAAAAATATATATTTTCAATGATACCGTTGACAACTATGTTGCCGAGCCTATTTCAGATGCCTATAAATGGATAACCCCCCAGTTTATGCAAACCGGTGTTTTCAATTTCTTTAATAATCTGAAGACTATTAATGTTGTTATCAATGATTTGTTACAGGCCAAATTTAAACAGGGCGCTGCAGATACCGGTCGGTTTGCACTTAATACTACGTTAGGTCTGGCTGGATTTGTCGATGTCGGCAAAAGCGTTGGGCTAGAACAAAATGAAGAAGATTTTGAGCAAACCCTGGCAGTTTGGGGGATTCCTCAAGGAGCATATTTGGTAATTCCTTTATTAGGGCCGTCAACTGTCCGCGGCATTCCTGGCACTTTATTTGATACAGCAGCCAATCCCACGTCTTATGTAGGTATGCCGGTACAGTTGGTATACATGCTGAATGCCAGAGCGAGCGCAGAAGGGGCATTGAAATTCATTGATGAGGCTGCATTGGATCCCTATGTATTTACCCGTGAATCTTTTTTGCAATGGCGCAATAACCTGGCTACGAACGGTAAGGCGGAAGCCTCGTTAGATCTCGATGATGAGTTAGATTCAGACGTAGATTCTGCTACTACAAAGGATAAAATTCCCGCTGTAGACAACAAAGCAGCGCCTGCTCTGCATTTAGATGCTGAGGCAAAGTAAGTCGAACAACATGAGAGACGCAGTTTATTGCGTCTCTAAAAATGCAATAAAGAGTAGACTTCGTAATCCCTAAGATTCTCTCTTCCTTCCAGAAAATCAAGCTCCACGACAAAAGCGCAAGCTGCAACCCTAGCGCCCAGTTTTTCTACCAATTCGCAGCTTGCCTTGGCCGTTCCACCTGTAGCTAATAGATCATCGATCAATAATACGCGATCATCCGCATCAAATGCGTCAATATGTGCTTCAAGTGCCGCTGAACCATACTCCAGATCATAAGCTACGCTTTGAACATCGTAGGGTAATTTTCCCGGTTTTCTCAGTGGTATAAAGGGCAGCCCCAATTCCCACGCCACTAGTGAGCCAAAAATAAATCCGCGCGCTTCCATGCCTGCGACTGCGGTAATATCCCTGCCTAGAAAAGGAAATAATAATTGATGTACGGCCAGCCGTAAGGTGGCCGGATCTTTTACCAGTGGCGTAATATCCTTGAATATGATACCGGGTTTGGGGAAATCCGGAATGTCGCGGATTTTATTTCTTAGTCTGTCCATTGTTTTATTTTAATAGGGCTGAAGGTTAAAATTATTAAAGTGTAGTAGCGACAATTTTAAGCCGCCCGCGGCAAATGAATTCGCCGCTGCAAAACGCATGATTTAGTTATACTGAACGCAGCCACAGTTGCAGATTTTGTTAATGAGTTTTTCACCGCAAAGGACACGAAGTTTTTATATTTGTCTTCATGATCTTCGTATGCTTCGTTCCAATATGAATTCCGCAAACGTCCCCATTCAGAGCATACTTTAAGCACAAAACGCTTCAATCCGGGTAATAATTCCCTGGGTATCAAGCCCGCAAATAGCCAGCAGCTCCTCACGCGTGCCTTGTTCAACAAAGCTGTCAGGCAGGCCGAGAGTTAACACCGGCATCAGTATTTTTTGGCCTTGCAGGAACACGGTCACCGCACTGCCGGCACCGCCGGCAATGACATTTTCTTCGACGGTGACAAACAGCTCATGGCTTTTCGCCAGCTCCAGAAGCAGTTGTTCATCTATCGGTTTGACAAAGCGCATATTGACTACCGTCGCACCCAACTGCTGACCTGCTGCCAATGCCGGCGTTACCATGCTGCCCCAGGCCAAAATGGCAATGCGGCTGCCCTGGTGACGCAGCTCGGCCTTGCCTATCGGCAGCGCCGTCATGGTTTTCTGGACGGCAACGCCGGGGCCTTTGCCGCGCGGATAGCGCACCGAAGCGGGGCCTTCATGGTTAAATCCGGTGTACAGCATTTGCCGGCATTCATTTTCATCGGCCGGCGCCATAATCAGCATATTGGGAATACAGCCCAGGTAACTGTAATCAAAACTGCCGGCATGGGTCGGGCCATCGGGGCCGACCAGACCGGCCCGGTCCAAGGCAAACAGGACATCCAGATTTTGTATCGCGACATCGTGAATCAATTGATCGTAGGCGCGTTGCAAAAACGTTGAGTAAATTGCCACCACCGGTTTTGCACCCTGGCAGGCCTGGCCCGCCGCCAGCGTTACCGCGTGCTGCTCGGCAATGGCGACATCAAAATAACGTTTGGGATAACACTGCGAAAACTTGACCAGCCCCGAACCCTCGCGCATGGCTGGAGTAATGCCGAGCAGACGTTCGTCCTGTGCTGCCATATCGCATAACCAGTTGCCAAACACTTCAGTGTAGGTTGGGTGCGGTGACGGTGCTGACTTGGGTAGAGAATCCTTGCACGGATCAAATGCCGGTACGCCATGATAGGCCAATGGATCTTTCTCGGCGGGCGGGTAGCCTTTGCCTTTTTTAGTGATGATATGTAAAAAACGCGGACCCGAAATAGCTTTCAGA
>JAQTMV010000203.1 GCA_028714175.1 Methylococcales bacterium | reverse complement strand
GTTATACTCCGCGCGGTCAAAATATCGGTTCCCAATTACCCTAAAATATTGTAAAAATACTCCAAACTAACTATACCCCGCCCTAAATAATGACTGAAGAACAATTGGACAAACTTTTTCCTGAAATGACATTGAATCCGAACCCACGCGTACGAAAAAAATGCCTGGTGGTTTACCTTAGAAAAAAAGGTTACCTGCGCGAGGAAGTTGCGGAGCTCTTAAGAATTGACGAAGACACGGTGACCCATTACACGAAGAAGTACGACGAAAGTGGCTTACCAGGCTTATTGGAGGAAAATTATCACCAGCCAAAAAGCCAATTGGAGCCATATACAGAGCAGTTAAAGGAGCTCTTTAAAAAGCAATTGCCCCATACGGTCAACCAAGCTATAGAGATGATCGATAAAGAGACAGGTATCCGTTTGAAGCCATCTGCTTGCAGGGCGTTTCTGAAAAAAATGGGTATGAAATGCAGGCGTTGCGGCGTGGTTCCCGGTAAAGCGATGGAGGATGACCAAGCAGCGACAAGCTCAACAGGAATTTCACGACAACCAGTTGCAACCCATTCTGGACAAAGCTAAACAAGGCAAATGTACGGTTCTGTTCGTCGATGCGGCTCACTTCGTGATGGGTGCATTTTTAGGGATGGTCTGGTGCTTCGTACGGCTATTGCTGCCTTCTGCCAGCGGGCGCAAACGCCACAATGTCTTAGGTGCCTATGACCCGATCACGCACGAGGCCATTACGATAACCAATGATACCTATATTAACCAGGACGTTTTTTGCGAGTTTCTCGAGAAAATTGCTAACGCATACGCTGATAGCGGGCGGCCCATCACGCTGATATTGGATAATGCCAGATATCAAAAATGCCAATCGGTCGCCAACAAGGCAAGAGAATTGAATATTGAATTGCTTTATTTGCCACCCTATTCACCTAACCTGAATTTGATCGAACGGTTATGGCGTTTTGTTAAAAAACAGGTTCTGTATAGCAAACATTACGACCGTTTCGACGCTTTTAGAAGCAGCATTAATGCCTGCATCACTGAACTCGGCACCCGTTACAAAAATCAGATGCGAAGCTTGATGACCTTGAACTTCCAGTTATTTTAAGAGAAAACCGAAAACTTAATCGCGTGGAGTATAATTGCCGTAACTGCGCGTGCGTCGGGCGTTTTTTCTTGGGTTGAATCGGCAATTCTCTGGCGATTTCCAGTTTGTTGCGGGTAATAATAAGCTCTTGCTGCCCTTCAACCAATTGGTCAAGTTTTCCAAGAATACTACGCATTTCTCTGATGTTGAGGTATTGCATTGATAATACCTAAAGAGTGAGTCTCTTCCAATATGAAATGAGCCTGAAGGAAGTGGTTCTTTCTAACATGAAATGAGCCTGAAATAAACTGAGATTCTGTTCATGATCGGAGGATGAAAACTCTCATGAACGACACACAACTTGAAACACTTGACCAGGTTCGACAGTTTCTGGAAGGTACCGACGCGATTAGCTTCCAAATTGAAAGCAAAGAAGTGCGCTATCGCTGGCTACAGCATACGTTGGTGAAGTTTCGCTATCTGCAACTCAACAAGACAAATAAAGGGCTGTTAACCCGTTATATCCGAAAGCTGACGGGCTATTCGCCGGCCCAAGTAAAACGTTTGATCAGGCAGTATCGGAAAACAGGTCGTATGGTGCGTAAGCAACGAACTGCTAAAGGATTCCATCTGAAATATACGCGCGAGGACACGTTATTGCTTGCTGCCCTCGATGAGCGTCATAACACATTAAGCGGCCCGGCAACCAAAAAGCTCTGTGAGCGCGCTTATCACGTTTTCGGTGAAACCGACTACCAACGCCTGGCCGGCATCTCTATTGCCCATCTGTACAATCTGAGGAAATCCAAGACCTATAGTGGACAGCGGCATCAGTACGAAAAAACCAAGCCGGTGTATTCAAAGATTGGCGAGCGGCGTAAGCCTAATGCCAATGGACAACCTGGTTTTATTCGCATTGACAGCGTCCATCAGGGTGACCAGGATGGACGCTGTCAATGCCGTTGATGAGTTAACCCAATTTGAGGTGGTGTGTACTGTAGAGAAAATCGCGGAACATTATTTGATTCCGGTGCTGGAGCAATTACTTGATATTTTTCCTTTTGTGATCAAAGGGTTTCACTCGGATAACGGTTCCGAATACATTAATAAGCAAGTCGCCAAACTGCTCGAAAAACTCCTGATTGAATTTACTAAATCACGAGCACGACAAACCAATGAGAATGCTCTGGCAGAAAGCAAAAATGCCTCGATTGTCCGCAAATACTTGGGCTATAGTCATATGCCCCAAAAATGGGCGCCGCTCATTAATGAATTCAACCAAACCGGCTTGCAAACCATAGTATCCTGCGAGGATATTGTAATAACCCGCTGTTCTGCCGTTTTTAAACAAGGCGCCGCCACTGCCATATTGAGCGCCAACCAAAAATCCGGCTTTGACGATGCCTGAAATACCAGTATGCCTTTGGCTCGCCTCGCCAATTGTCTGGCCTCAGGATTATTTGTGTAAAGGTTCTGCAATGCGTCGTTAGACTCACGAGTGATATCCGCTGCGGAACCAGCGAACTGACCGCCCCCGTCGATTGACAACCGGTGAGAGTCAACAGGTTTATAAGAAAAAACTTAAGCATTTATTATTTAACATACGTTTATCCTGGTACTTTGATTATTTATCGAGAAGAATTTGTTATTTTCAGTTTACAAGCCAGAGTGGAAACCCGGAAATTTTGAGAACGCTAAATTATATTGCTTCCCACAATGTTATTTTTCCAGTCCAGCCCTTGCTTGCCTTCTGGCAACGCCTGTTGACAGTGTTCTTATCGGGCTCCATGCAACCCATAATCCGGCCCTTCCCCGGTTCGACATTTGAACAATGCTTTCAATGCTTGACAGCAATGTCCATTTTACACAAGGGCACTGTCAAAGTGCTTTTTTTGGCTACTTACCTTTGCCAATCCCTGCCTGCGAAGCATGTAGACCCACCAACCGGCTGATCATAATCGCCAGATAAAGCTGACCCGTGATGGCTTCGAGAATGGCCAACGCCCTGGCAGACTTGGTAATTGCAAGGATATCTCCATAACCCATTGTGGTCAGGGTTACGAAACTGAAGTAATAGAAATTCCATATATCATCACTCACATTTTCCGATGCCTTGAAAGAGTTTGGATGAAATATTTCCAGAAGGTAATAGGCATAGGCCCACACCAGTCCGAGCAGAATATAAGCACATGCGGCGGCCATGATCAGCTCTATCGTCACTTCATTTTCCTTCTTGATATGTATCCAGATCATGAATAACATTTGCATGAGAAAAATCGCACTCAGCCCCAATTGAAGCCTATCGAGAGCTTTAATATGCAATGTGTAATGGAGTGAGCCCAGAATGATGATGGCACTGGCTAGTAGCAAGGCAAACCGGAGTTGCCAGGGTTGCCTGCTTACGGCATGGAGGCCCGACAGCAAGGCAAAGGCAAAGAAAATATCAGTGAACACATCCGCCCAGACGCGCGCACCAATCCATTCATCCAGAACAGGCCTCAGACCAATCAACATCAGGAGCGACAACAGAAGAAGCCGGAATCGGCCGATCTGATGCCTGCCGATATGGACAGATGACATCTTACTCATGACTGAGGCTTCCGCAGGATAACACCCGGCTTGCCAACTGTTTTTCGTGGACTGCACCTACCCATTGGACTTGAGTCACATCAATTACCAATCCGGAAGCCGCCAATCTTTACTCTTGTCTTGTTCCGGCAAATCAAGGTGCTGAGGCTCCATTAAATCGCCCCAATTGGTGCGCTCACTCATTTCCTTCTTAACCGCTTCGGGGACAAAATCTTTTTCTGCCCGGGTTTCCCAACCGCCGCCTACCGCTTTATAAAGAGCAATCAAATTGATGGCAATGTTGCCGGTGGTACGAACCAGTTCTTCCTGCGAACCCGCAAGTGTGCGCTGCGAATCCAGTACCCGCTGGTAGTCTACCAGCCCCTCGCTGTATTGATATAAGGACAGGTCGGTTGAACGTTTGGCAGCCGCATAGCTAAGTTGCAATTCGTCTCGCTGTTTTTGCGTATTCAAAAAGCCCGCCGTGGCATCCTCGGCTTCTTTCGCAGCCTTAAGTACCGTGTCGCGGTAAACGCCCACCAATGACTGAAAGCGGGCATCTTCAACCCGGACCTGGTTGGTGATACGTCCATAGTTAAATATATCCCAGGAGACGCTGGGACCGACAAAATATTGAAAACTCTTGGCGTTAAAAAGTTGTCCCAAGGTACTGCCGCCCATCGAAGCATAAGTCAGCGCCGCGTCGCTGGCTCTCAAACTGATGGAGCCCAGCAGCGAGAAATGTGGATACAAATCCGCCTTGGCCACACCGATCAAGGCACTCTGGGTGGCAAGCTGGCGTTCGGCAAGGCGAATGTCCGGCCGCCGCCGCAACAACTCGGCGGGAACGCCGATAGCCGCTTGTGCAGGCGCAACAGGAATAGGTTTGCTCTGGGTCAAATAGCCATCGATAGTTCCGGGAGGCCTGCCTAAAAGTACACTCAAACCATTCTTCGCTTGCCGCAGTTCAGCCTCCAAAGGCGGAATCGTGGCGCGCGTGTTGTTCAGCAAACTATCCGCCTGCAAATAATCCAGTTCGTTAATCAAACCGCCGGAAAACAGCGCCTTGGCGATTTCCAGGGTGCGCTCCTGAATTTTAACGTTGTCGCGGGCAACCTGAATGCGTGCTTCACTGGTGCGAATCAGCACATAAGTTCGAGCCACTTCAGCCGTCAGTGAAACCAATACGTCATCGTAACCGGCGACTGATGCCTCCAGATTTGCCACGCTCGATTGCACGCCCCGTCTGAATTTGCCCCAGATATCAAGTTCCCAGCCCATATCAAAACCGATACCCGCGCTGGCGTAAACGCGGTCGATGATCGAAGTGGTATTGGGCGCAAAGGCGCTGATCTGTTGTTGATTCAAATCACCGTTCGCCTGCTGCAGCTGTGGATATTCAGCACCAGTGGCAATACCAAGCTGGGCGCGCGCTTCAAGAATGCGCGTACCCGCGACTTGCAGGCTCAAATTCTGTGATCGAGCCTCGGCTATAAGCCGATCCAGAACCGGATCATTGAATACTTTCCACCAGGTAGACAATTCAGCTGTGCGCTTGCTGATTTCCGGGGATGACTGATTGATCCATTTGGACTCGACTGAGCTTTCCGGTTTGACGTAATCAGGGCCGACCAGGCTACAACTGCTGCTTAGTATAGCAGTAGTCATCATAGCCACCCTTAGGCATCTCCTGCCCCTTCTCCATTGAGGGAGAAGCCTGCCCTGAGCAGTGTCGAAGGGGCCGGGATGAGGGGGGTTAAATAGGCTTTTTTCCTTATTTTGATTTCCCCTCACCCAACCCAATGTTTCCGGGCTATCATGTCCGGAACCCTGCGGGCACTCACTGCGCGACCAAATCCTCTCCCGGTGGATTTGTCCCTCTGGAGAGGGCTTTGCGCTGCTTAAGGCAACAGCATTGGCAGGAGAGGGGGTTTGGAACTGTTGCAACCCATTGTTTTTATATTGTAGAAAAGTTGTGTAGATACCAATGATAGTAACCAGAGAGCGTAGTTTGTTATTTCTATTCATAGCCATGATCTTTACCCCACCGCTCCAGTTTGTTTTTGCGGCAAGGCGGTTTTGTCTCTTTCGGAAGTCTTCGGCTCATCCTCATGAATGCCAAAAAAAATGCTGTAGAGCACTGGCACAACGATAAGAATCAACACAGTCGCAAAACCCAGCCCGAACACGATAGTAACCGCCATGGCAATGAAAAAGGCATCCGTAAATAAGGGGATCATACCCAACATCGTCGTACCGGACGACATCGTGACCGGAATCAAACGGCTGACCCCGGCAATAAGCACTGCCTGATAGGGTGTTTTGCCTTGCTCAATCTGAACATTAATCTCATCGATCAGCACGATCGAGGCTTTAATCGCCATGCCCGACAAACTCATGAGTCCGAGCAACGCCATAAAACCAAACGGCTGCTTGAAGACCAGCAGCCCAACCGTCACGCCGATTACTGCCAGAGGCACTGTCAACCAGATAACCAGCGTCTTTTTGATGGAGTTAAACAGCACCAAGACGATCAACACCATGATACCAAAGAACATGGGTATTGACTTTGCCAGGCCGGCGTTGGCTCGTGCCGAGTCTTCGGCTTCGCCTCCCCAGGCCATATAGTATCCAGGCTTGTCTTTGAGTGGCCACAAATCGTTCTCCTGAACTGTCAGGGTCTTGGCGTTGAAGTCTGAATCATCCACATCATGACCGGCAACTGCCGCTACATCGACGTTGAGAGCTTGCTCGATTTCTGCCTTCACTTGTCCGAACAGTTCGCTGGGCAGTCCCTCACGTGGATCGGCATGGAGTCGAATCATTTTCCGCCGGTCATTACGCCACACATACGCATCCTCAAATTCGGTCGCAAAACCGGAAACGACTTGTCCCATCGGAATCATGGACCGGGACGCCGGGCTCCATATCTGTATTCCGTCGAGACTATCCAGATCGGCTCGCTCTTGAGTCGGCGCACGCGCCAGGACAGGAATCAATTCATCTTTCTCCCTGTAGATACCCACTTTGGTACCCTGGAAAGCTGATTCCAGCGCTTGCGACAGTTCCGGCCTGTCAATGCCAGCCCTGCGTGCCTGCGTTTCCGCTATCTGGGGCCGGACGACCTTGATTTTCTCGCGCCATTCATTGCGTACGGCCCTGGCATCGGGATTGTTCAATAAAATTGATTCGGCCTTGCCGGCCAGTATCCTCAGTTGTTCGTCATCGGGGCCATAAATACGCAATTGAATTTTACCGCCTGTGGACGGCCCCAGAACGAACAGGCGCACATTGGCGATAGCGCTGGGAAACAGCTCTTCAAGCTCCTTTTGCACTTGAGGCGCCAGGGTCTTGATACGCGTATAATCATCCACGTCCACCAGAATCTGTCCGTAACCGGGATAGTTTTTTTCCGGCGTATAGGTCAACAGAAAACGAACCTGGTTGCCGCCGACCGTACTGGTAAGATGCGTGACGCCTTCGTGCTTTTTCAGTGCGGCTTCCGCAAGCTCCAGTTTGCGTTCGGTTTCACGGATATCCGTGCCCTCGGGAAACCAGAGATCCACATAAAACTGGGGTCGTGTCGAATCCGGAAAAAAACTGTTCTTGATATAACCGAAGCCCAGCAGTGCCGAGATGAACATTGCGACCACAACAGCGACCACTATCCAGCGAAAACGAATGCACCAAGACAGAAAGTTGCGGTACATCAGGTAAAAACCTTTGGCGTAAGGATCATCTGAAGCATCCG
>JAQTMV010000202.1 GCA_028714175.1 Methylococcales bacterium | reverse complement strand
CGAATTCAATGTCATTTCAGGAAAAAGTTCGTCCAATTGTTCTTCAGTCATTATTTAGGGCGGGGTATAGTTAGTTTGGAGTATTTTTACAATATTTTAGGGTAATTGGGAACCGATATTTTGACCGCGCGGAGTATACTTGCGTACATTCCACCCTAGAAAATCGAACCCTTCATCGATATGCGTGATTTTGGTCTTTTCTGGCGCAAGGGTTAACCCCCTTTCAGCCATAAATCCCTCTACCAATGGCCTGACTTCATTTTCCAGCAATTCTTTCGTTTTGCCGGTAATAATGAAGTCGTCAGCATATCTCACTAGGTTAAGTTAACGTTTGGATTGTGATTTATACCATTGCGCTTGGTTATAGCGAACTTCTTGTTTAGTATAAGTTCCAATCCATCTAAAACCCTGTTTGCCAACGTTGGTGAAATAATCCCGCCTTGCGGCGTTCCTGCTTCTGTTGGAAAGAGCTGATTTTTATAGACAAATCCTGCCTTCAACCATTTTTGGAGTATAATCTTGTCCAATTGAATATGGTCAAGTATCCATTGATGGCTTATATTATCAAAGCATCCTTTAATATCGCCTTCCAGTACCCAATGTGCTGATTTTCTCCCAACTAGCGTATTAAAGCACTGTTCTAAGGCATCAGACGTAGACCTTTCCGGGCGGAATCCATATGAATTTCTATCAGCCAATGTTTCAGCAATAGGTTCGAGAGCCAGTAGGTATAATGCCTGCATCGCCCTGTCTTTCATTGTAGGAATTCCCAGCGGCCTTTCTTTACCGTTGGTTTTAGGGATATAAACTCTTCTCATGGGCTTGGGTTTGTACCCATTCCTTTTGAGCGATAATACGGCTTTCATCTTGGCGTCCGGTGTACTCCATGTTTTTCCATCCACCCCCGGAGTTTTCTTGCCTTTGTTTTCCGTCACCCGCTTAACAGCTATTGTTTTGCCGCTATACGAATGGGTCAGCAGCCATTGCAAAGCTTTTACCTTGCCCCAGCGACCTTCCTGTGTTGCCTTCACGATACGCGCTTGCAGCCTTCTGACTTGTTGATGGCACTTGCCCCAGTCAATACCGTGCCAGTCCATTTCCAAGTCGGAGGCTGCACACGCAGTTAGTGCGTTCATTTGCTTTTCCTCCTGTAATAAGGTTCTCCAAACTCTCTTGTGACGAGAGACCAAGCGGAAGTCTGCATCGTTACCGATTGGGATGATGTTGCCTTGCGGCGCAATCCCTATCCATCCCATTACAGGACGACATTCGCTTTTTCCACCATCCTATGCCCGCCCTCCATCGGCCTTCCTCGCGGTTGGCTTGCCCTTGCAGGCGAAGGGTCGGGTTTACCGTGTTCCACATAAATAACAGCGGTGGGTTAGGTCCTGTCTGTTCTCCGATGGCTGAATGTCCCCGTGACCTGACTATGAAACAGATCAACCAGCCATGTACCTTTTGGTTAAAGCCTGTCAGCATATTTGGCTTTTCTTACGTAACGAAGTTTATCGACAGTTCACATATGTTGACCATACCACCAAGCCTAGCCCCCTTCCGCGTAATGCTCGCAGATGCACCTCTCCCTCACGGGATTGATTTACCTCGTAATGAGGATGGGTTACATTGTCTCGTCAGCTTCACACCGTCCTGTTACCAGAACCGCATGTGACGGTAGGCTACTGCCAAGGGAATGGCAGGTTTCATACTGCATAATTAGTAAAAATATACAGTTGAAACAGTTACTTACACGGCTTCACGTCGCACCCACAGCACGTAATCGACATAGCCTTTGCCCTGATTGTTGGGCATCCCGCTCACTTCGATTTCAAAGTTATTCTCGCTCAACTCCCAGCCGGCTTCCTTTAGCAGCAGATCGATAAAGTAGTCGCGAGTCTCGGCTTCGGAATAATCGTGAGAGTCGGGCTGTGCTGAATTGGCTTTCCTGGCGGCTGCGAATTCCTCGCGCAGCTTTTTCAGTTCTTCGTCGAGTGCGGCCTTGTTGTTGGCTAGCAATGCCGAGAGTTTTTCGTCGCGCTCGTGGAGTTGCGTTTCCAGCTTTTTCATTTGGTCCAGTGTTTGCTGTGGAACAACGGAAGCTTTGGGTAACAGCTCAAGGGAAAAACGCAAGCCAGGGTTGGGGCGCGATTGTTGTCCATAGGTACGAGCCAGCCAGTAACAGAGGTGGAACAATTCGCGTGTTGCGGTCACCGCGTCGGCAGCCGCTATTTTGCGAGTGCTGTGTACGGCCAGATTGCCAAGATCCTTGATAAGTTTGGCTTTGGTGAACAGCGCATCGCCGACGACCTGCCGGAAGCTGGGTTCGTGAATCAGGGTGCTTAAGTGGTCTTGATAAGGTAGTTTGAGCGCCGGATCATATTTGTACAGCCACGCCACCGCCTTTTCCAGCGTGCGCCGGGCATAGAAGCAGGCCGTTCGCGCATCGGTGTTCGCCATACTTTCCGCTTTGATGGCGGCCTCAAATAGTATGGGCCATTCGGTTTCGAGGAATTGGAAGTGGGGGGAGGTCATAGCTAGTGCTATCCAGTGGGATAATAAGTTGACTTAATCTTAAAATAAGTCATATCATATTCAATATGAAAATAAACCGGGTCGTACTTGATACCAATATCTTGATTGCCGCCTCGCGTAGTAGCAACGGCGCATCGTTTGCCTTGTTGCAAGCCCTGAGAAACCGCCGTTTTATCGCACTGGCATCGGTCCCGCTGATGCTTGAATACGAAGCCGTGTTGAAACGACCGGAACAACTGGCGGCCAGCAAACGTAGCGAGGCCATGACCGATGCCTTTCTGGATGCGCTGTCGCTGGTTATTGAACCCGTACATCTGCATTACCTTTGGCGGCCGCAACTACGCGACCCGGCCGACGAGATGGTGCTGGAAACCGCATTAAATGGCCGCGCCGAGGCGCTGGTTACATTGAATATCGGTGATTTTACCGCCGCCGGCCATTTTCGACTGCTGGTGATGGCCCCAGGCGCGTTTCTGCGCCGACTGCAAGAGGAGAAAACCTGATGGCTAACTATGCGCTGCGTGTCCCTGAGTCCCTGTTTGCTTATGCCCGCAAGGTGGCAGAGGAAGAGCAGGTATCGATGAACCAGTTTTTTGTGACGGCAATTGCCGAAAAGATTTCCGCGTTGAAGACCGAGGCTTATTTTCGCGAGCGGCAGGCACGCGGCGAGCTTGTTGACTTCGACGCCTGGCTTGACGCCAGTCCGGACGCGGAACCGATGGCAGGCGATGAGCTGTCGTAATTCGGCAAGGGTCATGATGACTTCAACCATGAGGCTCGATCAATTGCCGGATTTTCTGATGTAGCTCAGGCAAATCTTCGTGGATGGTTTTCCAGACCAATTCAAAATCTACCTTGAAATAGCCGTGCCCAACACGGTTACGCATGGCGTAAATGAATGTCCAGGGTACTTGCGGGTGCGCTTCAGCATACGCTGGATGATAACGCTCGATGTTTCGCGCAGCCTCGCCGATAATCTCGAAGTTTCTGACCACAGCATCCTGAGTCTTTTCATCATCAAGAAAACCGACTTCGGTCATATCTTCAACATAGCGTTGAATTCCCTCAATTGCTTCGACAATGTGCTCGAGGTAATCGGGAATACGCAGGAAGTCTTTTTTACTCATACTGGTTGTGCCTCCTTTATCACCTGGTCACGAAATTTGTCGGGTAGGGCTCTGGGTGTCAATACATCGACCGTTATATTGAGCAATTGGGCCACTTCAACCTGAATTTTGGCAATATCCATCAGCGTGGTTTCCGGCGTGGGATCGACCAGTAAATCCAGGTCGCTGTCTTCGGTGTCGTCGCCGTGCAGCGCCGAGCCGAACACTCGCACGTTTTTGACGCGGTGGCGCAGCGCGATTTCGCGGATTGCGTCGCGATGGGTTTGCAGGGCTACAGAAGGTCGCATGAACGGGTTCCTTACAGTTGGTGTCAATGCATTATAGCCAATCACCGCAAAAACAGCAGCTTGAGAGGCATGTTTCGTTTATCGAGATATCGATATTCCGGCTGGAATCGGAATCGTTGACGAGGTTATGAAAGAATCATTGGGAGTAAAAAACATGTTTTTTACGCCTTCCTGATATAAAAATAACCGCCTGCAAAAGGTTAAAATCATTTGTAGGGCGTGCCATGCGCGCCTTTTCCGATGTCTGGATAATCATGCAAGCCCTCTGGCGCGCGTGGCACGCCCTGCAATTCGCCACGGAAGGCACTGTGTTGGAGGGAGGCGAAGAGGATGTCGAATTTGGCAAGCGAATGGCGGTTTGCTGCTTTGAGGGAATTAACAGTATCAATTTGCTCCGCAAACCGGCCTTGCAATTCAAGCGAGGGAACAAACACCGGCAATTGCCTAAGTTTTCCGAGAGTTATTTATCGGAACGTGGCCCCTTTTTCCTGTGACTGAATCCACGCCTGAACTGAGTCTGTCCGCAAGTAGTTGAGGAGATACTCGCAGCGGACCTCTGGTCCTGGAGAAATCCGTGCAGTTCCTTGAGTAAGGTTTCCCCCTTCTAGCGATTCCATTACCAGCGCGGTTGTTCCAACAGTGGCGCGAATACTCATAACGATGTCACCAGCAGATATGGCCGATCTGGAATAAGAGGACGCTATTTCATAGCTTGTTCGAGCAAGTTGGTGTTCTAAAATTTCTCCGTTTTTTATGTCACCTGTTCGCACGTAAGGAACACCATTTTCGACCTCCGGGCCTGCTTGAACTATTCCGTAGGTAACGATTCGTCCTGGGGCTACTACATCGGCTAATTCTTTGCATTGTCCGCTATTGATTAGTACTTTGGGATCACCAAACAATTCAATGAAAATGGACTGCGTGAGGCTATCCAGCTGTGCCAAGGCTTCCCGGCGCTTGGCTCTGAGCGCATCGGCTTGATCCAGAATGGCGGCGATGCGGCGTTGTTCGGGTAAAGGGGGCAGCGGAATCTTTATTGATTGGATATATCCCTTGGCTATGTGCTTTACCTCGAAACCCAGCCTCAAGCAAGCCGATGTGCGCTTTAAGGTAGTGAAAACAATATCGAGAACAAATTAGTCCAGTTTGCATTGGTTCGGCTACTAGGCAATCAGTCGAAGTTGAAAAGCCACCTTTTACATAGTGGACTGAGGCATTTCCTCCTGTTCCGAAAATGAGTGCTTCAGTTTCGTAAGTCGGAATATTGATCCATTTTTTTTTGGATATTGCTTGATGTAAAGAATGGGTATTGTCCTAACTCTCTCCCGCGGGATGCTTTAAATCCAGATTGTGGTAAGAATTTAAATAGGCTACCAAATTCTTCAAAGCGCGAAGTCACAGCATCCCCTCAAGCTTTTTCATCCCAGTCATCATCAACGAATCCACTCAAAAATACCCAGTCCGGCTTGCTCGAAAGCATCAAATTCATGGTGATCGGCAGTGACCAGCTTAGCGCCGCTATCTAAAGCCAAGGCCAGAGCAATGCTATCAGCAAGGGATAATCTACCACGAGATTTGATTTCGGCAGCGCGTAACAAAACTTCCGGCGCCATCGTCCATACGATTTCGATACCCAGCTTCTCCAAACAATGCAGCACCTCTTTTGCCGCTTGCGTATCCTGTTGACGGCGCACAGCGTCATAGACAACTTCCAGCACATTGATCGCTGCGATACGAATCGGTTGGCCGGAAACAAATACGCGCTCCAGCACTGCTTTTCCTTCTTCGCCATTAAATAGCGCAATCAGTGCGCAGGCATCGAGTACTTAACCGCTCATAGACGGATTCTTTCTTCGAGTGCCTTTTCCTCGGCTTTACGGGCCATGAATTCATCGGTACTGCTCAGTTTTCCGCGCAACGCACCGAACGCGGCCTGGAAAGCCGCTGCACGATTGGTTTTATCGCTGGATTGGCCAAGTGTACCCTGTGGATTGACGACTACCAACAACTGAGTTTCCGGTGGCAGGTCGCAGGGCTCGTCGAAAACGACGGCATGACCGTCATAATGGGCTTTCAGTGCAATTAAAGGCATATCATTTTCCTCAGTAATTGGTTTTGAACGAACTTTGGTTTATTTCCCTTTGGTAATCGTGGCTTAGGTTAGCATTGATTCAAGCTTTTTCATTCCCGCCTGAATCTCAACCTCCAACTCGGCCAACTTAGCTAGAATCACTTTGGGCGGTAGATACTCAACCACCTCATGCACCACTTCCTTGTAGCGGTTGATGGAAAGGTCGTAGCCGTTGGCGGCGATGTCGGCAAGCGGCACGCAAAAGCTTTGTTCGGTGCGCGGGCGTTCCAGTTCCAAGGTTTCGCGCTGGTTCCAGCGGGCCAGCACATCCGGCAGATTGTTCTTTGCATGTTCGGCTTCGGTCAAGGCTTCGGAGGAATAACAATTCGGTTTTCTTGGTCTTGACGATAGCCAGCAGGTCTTTGGCGGTATTTTCGTAATCGAGCGAACCGACAAACGGCGAATTGGCAAGAATCAGGGTGTATCTTTCCTCGTCGCCGGCATGATCCTGTGCCAGTGAATCCTGATAACGGATGTCCGGATTCTCAACGCCGTGCAGCAGCATATTCATGCTGCCGATGCGCAGCATCGTGTTGTCAAAGTCGTAGCCGTGGAACATGCCGTGATGGAAATGCTCTCGTGCCAGGGCATCGCGCAGTATTTCCGGATGTTTCTCGCGCAGGTACTCACCGATAGCGACCAGGAAGACGCAGGTGCCGCAGGCGGGGTCGCAAATAATGTCTTTCGCGTTCGGCGCGGTTAACTCGACCATCAGTCGAATGATATGGGGCGGGGTGGGGAACTGGCCGTTCTGCCCGGCGCCGGCAATCTTGCTGAGCTTGTACTCGTAGAGGTCGCCCTTGGTGTCGCGGTCCTCCATCGGTACGTGGTCGAGCATATCCACCACTTTGGAAAGCAGGGCCGGTGTGGGTATCGTGAAACGCGCATCCTTCATGTGCTGCGCGAAAGTGGAGCCATCGCCGCCCATGCTGCGCAGGAACGGGAAAACGTGCTCGTCGACGACGCTGAACATTTCCGCCGGGGCGAAGTTCTTGAAGCGCGACCAGCGCAGGTCATTGTAGTCGCGGCCTTTGGCGTCTTGTCCTTCCGGAAAAATCCGCCGTTCCATCGGATTGCCGAGGCGCACGGATTTGTTTTCTTCGAGGGTATGCAGGTCGTCCATACGGCGGAGGAACAGCAGATAGGTGATTTGCTCCATAACCTCCAGCGGATTCGAGATACCTCCCGACCAGAAAGCGTTCCAGATTGAGTCGATTTGGCTGCGGATTTCGCCGGTGAGCATTTATGTTTTCCTGATTATTCTTGTTGCCCCGCCATTTTCCTGGCAGGGTTGATTAACTGAGCATTACTATACAATAAGTTTGTTGTTTCAGGGTATCGGGCGCTATTTTGCACCGTACATCAATAAAACCTATCAACGGTGGGGGAGTTTGTGGGAAGACCGGCATAAGGACCATATTTTGGAATCAGAAGATTATTTCCTGATCTGCATAATTTTATATCGAGATGAATCCGTTGCAGGATGTAGCGTTGGTTTTACTATCGCAGTTAAACATACAAGGGAAGAAAAGTGCCGTTGTTGATATGCGATGAGTATATTAATCGTCAAGTAGATATTTTTTGACAAATTGGTTTACTTGAGGCCGCCTCGGCTACCTGCATCAACAGGCCTGAGCAAGGATTTATAAATTTCAAGAGCTTGTTTTAAAGAATCAGTGGCGTCGGCTGTATTGCCTTCCTTAAGTTGACGGCGGGCTTTAGTGATGGCACTGGAACCGCGCTGTGCTTTTACTTCAATAGAGCCGCCAATAATGTCTTTAGAAGATTGTCCGGCAGCTTTAATATGCTCTTGAGCCACTTCCAACTCATTCGCATTGACTGCTTTCAGTGCAGCATCAAGATGTGTAATGGTATTGTTAATAGGTTGCGCCATACCTATTTGAGCTACTGCCGCAA
>JAQTMV010000201.1 GCA_028714175.1 Methylococcales bacterium | reverse complement strand
TGATCATCGGCAGGGTGAGCCCCAAAAAGAAACCGGTCATTGACGCCCTGCTTGAAAAATACCGATTGACAGACTCCCGGCAGCAGACCGGATTACGGTTGAATGCTATGGCCTGTGTGGCTTTTCCAACCTGCGGTCTGGCCATGGCGGAAAGCGAACGTTATTTGCCAGCGCTGCTCGATAAGCTTGATGTCGTCGTCAAAGAGGCCGGGCTTGAACATGATCCGATCCTGATCCGCATGACCGGTTGCCCGAACGGCTGCGCGCGCTCACCGCTTGGGGAAATCGGCTTTATCGGCAAGGCACCGGGCAAGTACAACCTGTATCTGGGCGCAGGTTTCCAGGGTCAACGCCTGAATAAACTGTACCGGGAGAATATCAACGAAGAACAGATTCTTGCCGAATTAACCCCCATGCTGCACCGCTATGCCCGTGAGCGCAACCCTGGCGAGCGCTTTGGCGATTTTGTCATCAGGGCCGGTTATGTTAAAGAAGTACTGGCCGGCAAGGATTTTCACTCATGATTGTTGTTGAGGTCATGCCCACTTTTTTAGCAAATCTTGAGATGATACTTTTTCAGGATCGATAACACCATATCCTTCTGCCTCAATAATCTTCTGAAAATCTCGGTCTGAAGTGACGATGTGAGGAAGTGATTCCCCTGTAAGCCCAAAACAGCCAAGATAGTTGTGTGCGCACATAAGATGCCAAACATCACGATCATTTTGCCCAATGGAAAGACTATGCTTTTTAATCATTTGTTCGTACTCCATTGTGCTTCCTACTTTAAAATCTGGAATTGGATATGTGTCACGAATGCGAAATACATCACTGAAATATCCGTTGGCTCTCTCAAGAATACTTTTCACTTTTGAGGTAGTAATTTGATTATATGCGGCTTTCCTCCATAAAATTTTCTCAAATTCAAGCCTTGCAAATATGGAAACCGAAAGATTGAGTCCTAGTTGGGTTCGATTATTGGCTATATATCTAACAGTTTCGCTTCCAGGTTCGTTTATAAAAAATTTAACGATTGCACAGGTGTCAAGAATTAGTATTTTCATTATCATTTTTCATTTACCCCAATCGGGATAGGAAGAAGCCTCGCAGTTCCTCCTTTCATACCACCATCGTCAACAGCATTGACAGATAACTCCAGGCAAATATCAGGCGCTTTTCTTTTTTAAGTAAACCAGCAGCAAGGAAATAGCGGCGGGTGTTACGCCAGGGATTCGTGATGCCTGCCCTAACGTTTCCGGCCGTTGCGCTTTAAGTTTTTGGCTCACTTCATTAGACAGCCCGGAAACGTTGTTATAATCGAGAGCATCTGGTAGCCGCAAATGATCATAACGCAATGCTTTATCTATGTCTGTTTGCTGCCTGACAATATAACCTGCATATTTGGCCTGAATTTCAACCTGTTCACCGACCTGTTCGGAAATAGCTTCCCCACCTACTAAAAAGGACAACAAGCGCTGGACATCGACTTCGGGCCTGCGCAGCAACTCCATTAAATTCGCTTCTTTCAGTAATGGCTTACCCCAGTAATCTTCAACCTGACCGGCTTCTGGACTCTCGAGTCTGATCCATTGCTTTTTCAAATCATTCTGCAAGCTGGAAATAGCCGCGCGTTTAGTTTCAAATGCCCGCCAGCGCTCTTCATCAACGAGTCCCAATTCGCGGCCTTTTTCTGTCAAGCGCAGATCGGCATTGTCTTCTCTTAACAATAATCTGTATTCCGCACGACTGGTAAACATGCGATATGGCTCTTGCGTCCCACGGGTTATCAAATCATCGATCATCACGCCGATATATGCCTCGTCCCGTCCCGGACACCAGCTTTCCAGTCCCTGCACCAGGTGAGCCGCATTCAACCCGGCGATCAGCCCTTGCGCCGCGGCTTCTTCATAGCCCGTCGTGCCATTCACTTGTCCGGCAAAAAACAAGCCGTCCATGTGCTTGGTTTCCAGCGACATTTTTAAATCACGGGGATCGAAAAAGTCATACTCGATGGCATAACCGGGGCGCACAATTTCGGCATTCTCAAAACCCGGCATTGAGCGCACAAATTCATACTGCACATCAAACGGCAAGCTGGTGGATATGCCATTCGGATAGATTTCATGGGTATCCAGGCCTTCCGGCTCAACAAAAATCTGGTGTGTATCCCTATCGGCAAAACGCACAATTTTATCTTCAATGGACGGACAATAGCGCGGCCCTATGCCTTCGATAACCCCCGAATACAAGGGTGATCTATCGAGACCGGCGCGAATAATATCGTGAGTTTTACTGTTAGTACGGGTGATATGACAAGGTATTTGCCGGGGGTGCTGCTCGCGTTTGCCCATAAAGGAAAAAACGGGGACTGGCGTGTCACCGTGCTGTTCGTCTAACCTGCTGAAATCAATGGTTCTGCCGTCGATACGCGGCGGCGTTCCGGTTTTTAAGCGATCAATACGAAATGGCAATTCGCGTAAACGATCAGCCAGCGCAATGGAAGCCGGATCGCCCGCACGGCCGCCGCTGTAATTTTCCAGACCGATGTGAATTTTACCGCCTAAAAATGTGCCAGTGGTCAATACCACGGCTCTTGCCATGAAATTCAAGCCCATTTGGGTTTTAACACCGACAACTTTTGTGCCTTCAACAATCAAATCAGCGACGGTTTGCTGAAATAACGCAAGATTAGGCTGATTTTCCAGCGTACTTCTAATCGCCTGTTTATAAAGTTTACGATCCGCCTGAGCGCGAGTCGCCCTGACCGCCGGGCCTTTACTGGCATTCAGGGAGCGAAACTGAATACCACCGAGATCAATAGCATTCGCCATAATACCACCCAAGGCATCAATCTCTTTCACAAGATGCCCCTTGCCTATGCCGCCAATCGCAGGATTGCAGCTCATTTGTCCCAGCGTGTCGATATTTTGCGTCAACAACAAGGTTTTTGCCCCGCATCGGGCGGCTGCCAATGCGGCTTCAGTGCCTGCATGACCGCCACCAACCACAATCACGTCAAAATCTTTTTTGAATTTCACAAGCTTTATTTACTCTGAGTAGTGCTGTATATTACATGACGCTTATTATAAGAGGTAAACCATGAAAAAACGTAAAAATCCGAACAAAATAGATTGTGTCTCTGTTCAAAATCCGGTTGCGAAGTTTGCGCACCAGTTTAACAAGGCGCACATCTTTTGCGATAAAAGCAAATATCGCCGCAATGCAAAACACAGGAAGCAAGAGGCTTCTCCAAGAACGCCGGGTAGTGTTATTGGAGAAGCCTCTTGCTTTTTTTCGCTTGCACTATGATCATACTTTCACAATTCCCAACTCTTATTTTATCGATGTATCAAAAACCCGCAATGTTGACCGCATGCAGTCGACAAATCGATACAAACAAAAAAAAGGGGACTCTTAAAGCCCCCCAAAATAAGCGCACCTCAAACTTGTCCGGCAGGTTTGTTTTTGTTGATGTTGGATGTTATCGGTTTACTAATATCAACTTTATCCTGCTTTGTATAAGTCGGTTTACCGGGTAATTCACTGTCATCTTTTGGTGGCCGCGGGTCTTTACCAGCCATCAAGTCATCGATTTGATCTTTATCAATGGTTTCCCATTTCATCAATGAGTCAGCCATTTTGTGCAAGATACTGATATTTTCCTGCAAAATAGTTTCTGCACGTTGATAGTTGCGGTCTATGACCGCACGTATTTCTTCATCAATATGGTGCGCGACAGTGCTGGACACTTTGCTTCCCTGCGAAGCGGGATAGCCCATAAACGGTTGACCACTTTCCTCGCCATAAACCAGCGGGCCGAGTTTGTCGGAAAAGCCCCAGCGAGTAACCATATTGCGTGCCAATTCAGTTGCCCGTTCAATATCATTGGAGGCACCTGTAGTCACACGGTCACCCCCATAAATCATCAGTTCTGCAATTCTACCGCCAAACAAACTGGCGATTTGACTTTCCAGTTTGCGTTTGCTCGCGCTGTATTGGTCTCTTTCGGGTAAAAACATCGTGATACCCAACGCTCTGCCTCTGGGCATGATACTGACTTTATAAACCGGATCATGATCGGGCGATGACTGTCCTACGATACAATGTCCCGCTTCGTGATACGCAGTTAATAACTTGTCATCCTCGGTCATGACCATCGTATGCCTTTCAGCGCCCATCAGGATTTTATCCTTCGCTTTTTCAAGATCGCTCATGCTCACTTCCTGCTTATTGGAACGGGCAGCAAAAAGCGCGGCTTCATTGACAACGTTGGCCAAATCCGCGCCTGAAAAGCCAGGCGTACCTCTGGCCAGATCTCTTAATACAATATCAGCGGCGGCAGGCACTTTTTTAATATGCACGTTTAGAATTTGTTCCCGGCCCCGGACATCGGGCAAGCCGACATTGACCTGACGGTCAAAGCGACCCGGTCTGAGCAAGGCTTTATCCAGGACATCAGCGCGGTTGGTTGCAGCGATGACGATAACGCCTTCATTTCCGGTAAAACCATCCATTTCCACCAGCAATTGATTCAGTGTTTGTTCCCGTTCATCATTGCCGCCACCCATGCCTACACCGCCCCTTTGGCGACCGACCGCATCAATTTCGTCAATAAATATGATACAAGGTGCGTGTTCCTTAGCCTGAGCAAACATATCCCTGACCCTGGACGCACCGACACCGACAAACATTTCTACAAAATCAGAGCCTGAAACAGAGAAAAATTTCACCCCCGCTTCACCTGCTATCGCTCTGGCAATTAATGTCTTGCCAGTCCCGGGAGGGCCTACCATTAAAATTCCGCGAGGTATTTTTCCACCCAGCTTTTGAAATTTTAGCGGGTCTGCCAAAAAATCGACCAGTTCCGCGACTTCTTCCTTGGCTTCTTCACAACCCGCTACATCGTCAAAGGTGGCGGTGAGTTTATCTTCTTCAAGCATTTTGGCTTTACTTTTTCCAAAAGCATTGCCACCCATGCCTGCGCCTTGAGTTCTGCGCATATATATAATCCAAACTGCAATCAGTAGCAGCATGGGGAACCAGGAAATGAACACCTGCATGAAAAAAGATTGCTGCGCAGGCGCTTTGGTTCTTATCTGTACGCCGGCGTTTAAAAGATCATCTATCAAATGCGGGTCATTTGGATTAAAAGTCTCATAGTTTTCACCGTCCGAGGTGCGAAGTCTGATCGATTGCCCCGATATCTCTACCCGATCAACCTGTTTATTCTTAACCTTGGCGATAAATTCAGAATAGGCCAAAGAATCGTCTAATGAACTGGTAGAGTTTATGCGGTTGTATATTAGAAATGCACCCGCTAACAAAACGCTCCAAAGCAGAGCAGTTAATATAAATTTTTTCATCATTTTATCCTCTGACCTCAAAGTATGGTCATTATGTAGCGTTGCGATTACCTTGTTTGTGTACTAAAAATCCAATCTTCCGATGTTACCCTGTCATCATATTTAAATATTTAACTCTAACCTTAATTAATATAGCCGGAATTAAAAGTATCTGTCTTTAACGGTTTTCTATATTACAAAAAACACTTTAATTGCTCGCCGAAACTGCGTTTTATTTTATCAAGGGCTATTACTTGAATTTGTCTTACGCGTTCTCTGGTCAAATTAAGTTCTGCACCAATTTCCTGCAAAGTCATTTCATTGTCGGAATCAACGCCAAAATGGCGACAAATCACTTTCGCCTCTCTGGGGTTAAGTATTCTAATAGCCTTGCTTATCAGGTTTTCAAGATCGGCTTGCGCTATTTTTCTAAATGAATGTGTAAAAACCTGCTGTTCCAAAAAATCAATGGGGGCGAATGAATTTTCATCCTCTTCATAACCATCAAGTGGTATGGCTGTTTGTGAAATCGATAAAATAGTATTTATTTCATCATTCGATAGTTTTGTGTTCTCGGACAGTTCTTTAATTGAAGGCTCTCTGCCTGTTTGTGCGATAAATTTATCTTTGCAGCGAAACACCTTATTAATATTGGCTACTTGCCCGCAAGGTACACGCACGACTCTCTCGCATCGGGACAAAGACCTTGAAATCGCTTGCCTGATCCAGTAACCGGCATAGGTCGAAAATTGAAAACCCAAACGATAATCAAATTTATCAACTGCTTTTAATAAACCAGTCTGGCCTTCCTGCACAAGATCATCAAAATCTAAAAATCCGCCTTTGTATTGATTAGCGATAAATAGCACTAATCTGTAATTTGTTGCTGCTAATTGTTGCCGCGACCTTAACCAATGATGTTCGGAAAAAACCACCTCGGTAAAATATTTATGCATATCGCTACTGGACAAAAGGAGAAACTGTTCATCATAGTCAACGTTTAGTATCTCTGACCATTTAGAGGAATTAATACTGCTGCGCCCATTTAATCCTTCCAGCCGTTTCATTATTAAATTTGCATTATTTTCAATACCATATGTTGATAGTTGATAACAAAGACCTCTAAACTTGTAAGCATAAACAATAACATCAACAAGATTTCTCAAATCTTGAAAAGAAAATGGAAATAGTTGCAATGCTGTTACCAGATTCTGTTTATCAAGGTCATAAGCCTCATCATTCGAGTCTTTGCGAGTTATAATCTGGTAATATTTTCTAATATCAGCTAAAGCACTTGTTAATTCTGTTGGTAGCGCCGTTTCATCATCTAATTCAGAAAGATAACAGTTTTGTTCGTACTCATTTAACAACCATAAAGCCGTGACAGGAAATTGCGATAGTGCATTTATCAGCTTCAACCTCTGATCTTTTAACAGACGCGCTATTTGAAAATTAGAATTCTCACTATTATCAGTCACTTCATTAATATTGCTTACAGGTTGTCCACTTTCGACTGGAACATTATCAACAACGACTCCTGATTCCTGTATTGACAACCGTGCATTCAAATAAGCCATAACATCAAATCCCCACAAACGAAAGTGTCTTAAAAACATACAGTTAATAAACCGATGAATCTACGATAATTTAGTGATTTAACCTTAATCAATGAGACTATATATAACTTCATCAGTTTTAACAAACATTATGAAATTATTTGTTATCGATTTGTTTATTAATCATTTCAAAATAATGTAACAATTAGAAATGATTATGTCAAACTATAGTTTTACAAAACATGAACACGCATTTTTAACTATTTATCAAACCATAGCTGTGTGCAGTTTACAAAGAAAACAACTCCCGCATTTTTTGCCCCGGACTTTTCGCGCGCATAAACACTTCGCCAATTAAAAAGGCGTAAATGTCATTATCAAGCATTAACTGTACATCTTGATGAGTATGAATACCGCTTTCTGTGATAATGATGCGATCTGGGGGGATAGTTGCTTTTAAATTTAGGGTTGTTTGCAGTGACGTTGCAAAGGTACGCAGATTACGGTTATTAATACCGATCAGCCTGGTATCCAGGGTTAACGCTCTATGTAGCTCTTCTGCATCATGGACTTCTACCAACACATCCATACCCAGTTTTGCAGCGGTATCTGATAATTCGTGCAATTGGCTGTCTGTAAGGGCGGCAACGATCAGCAAAATACAATCCGCACCTAAAGCGCGGGCTTCATAGATTTGATAAGGGTCGATCATGAAGTCTTTTCTTAATACCGGCAGCAGACAGCGTTCTCTGACCATTTGCAGATAAGCCTCTGAGCCCTGGAAAAATTCCTTGTCGGTCAATACCGACAGGCAGGTCGCGCCGTTCATCGCGTAATCCTGGGCTATCGTGATCGGTTGAAAATCTTCTCTGATCACATCCTTGCTGGGTGAGGCTTTTTTGATTTCGGCAATGATGGCAGGTTTCTTTGCCAATACTTTGTTTTGCAGTGCGTTATAAAAGCCGCGTGGTCGTTCTACGCCAGCAGCAATATCTTCCAGATTGGCAATAGACATGTCCAGTTTGCGTCTGGCTATTTCTTCGGCTTTTTTAGCCAATATTGTTTTTAAAATATCAGGGGTATCGGTCATGGTGTTTATCGGGTTATGAAATTTTAATATATCCCTTTTAGGAGCGGCCTTTAGCTT
>JAQTMV010000200.1 GCA_028714175.1 Methylococcales bacterium | reverse complement strand
AAGTTGTGTGTCGTTCATGAGAGTTTTCATCCTCCCATCATGAACAGAATCTCGGCTTATTTCAGGCTCATTTCATGTTAGAAAGAACCACCTCCTTCAGGCTCATTTCATATTGGAAGAGACTCTCCTTTATGAGGCATTGCAGGATAAGAACGCCGAACTGGAGAGCTCCAGATTCGTGGCAGAAAAAGCCAATCTCGCGAAATCGGATTTCCTTTCCAGTATGAGCCACGAACTGCGCACTCCGCTCAATGCCATCCTTGGCTTCGCCCAGTTGCTGGAGGCAGGCAACCCGCCGCCAACGGCCGCCCAAATGGTGCGACTACACCAGATTATCAAAGCAGGGTGGTATCTGCTGGAACTGATTAATGAAGTCCTCGATCTCGCGGTAATCGAGTCCGGCAAACTATCGCTGTCCCGGGAACCGGTGTCCCTGATTGATGTTATGCGCGAATGCCAGGCGATGATCGAATCGCAGGCGCAACGACGTGGCATCCATTTAAAGTTTATCCCGTTCGACAACACCTGGTTTGCCACCGCCGATCGAACCCGGGTAAAGCAGGTTCTGATTAACCTGCTTTCCAATGCGATTAAATACAACCGCGAACAGGGCTCTGTCGAGGTAATGTGCATGCTAAGCAGCCCGGAATGCATACGCATCAGCATCAAAGACAGCGGTGCGGGATTGCCTCCGGAAAAGCTGGCGCAGCTGTTTCAACCGTTCAATCGTCTCGGGCAAGAGACCGGCGCCGAGGAAGGGACGGGCATCGGCCTGGTGGTTACCAAACAACTGGTTGAACTGATGGGCGGCACCATCGGCGTGGAAAGCACCGTCGGGGTAGGCAGCGAGTTCTGGATTGAATTGGTCCGGGACGATACACCGCAACTTGCCGATGGCTATACCCTGCCCGCAGAACTTGCGCCACAAACTCAGGGCAATACGAAGCTACGAACTTTGCTCTATGTGGAAGACAATCCGGCCAACCTGATGCTGGTCGAGCAAATAATTGAGGGACACCCACAGGTACGCATGTTGAGCGCGCGCGATGGCAATCTCGGCATAGCACTTGCGCGCGCCCATCTCCCGGAGGTGATCCTGATGGACATCAACCTGCCCGGCATCAGCGGAATCCAGGCACTGAAAACCCTGTGCAAAGACCCGGCAACGGCGCATATCCCCGTCATTGCCCTCAGTGCCAATGCCATGCACCGCGACATCGAGAAAGGACTGGAGGCAGGATTCTTCCGGTATCTCACCAAACCCATCAAGGTCAATGAATTTATGATTGCCTTAAACGATGCACTGAAATTTTCTGAAAGGAATGGGTCGACACCAATGAAACAGGACAAATACGATGATTAGCGAACAAGAAATCCTTAACGCCCGCATTCTGATCGTTGACGATCAGGAAGCCAATGTGCAACTGCTTGGGGAAATGCTGCGCGACGCCGGCTATGCTTGCATTGCGTCGACAAATGATCCCTATGAAGTTTGCGCGCTGCACCAAAAAGACCATTACGATCTGATTCTGCTTGATCTGCAGATGCCCGGCATGGATGGCTTCCAGGTAATGGAAAACCTTAAGGAAATCGAAACAGATAGCTATGTTCCGGTACTCGTTATCACTGCCCAGCCAGACCACAAGCTGCGTGCGCTCGCCGCCGGCGCGAAAGATTTTGTCAGCAAACCCTTTGATCTGGTCGAAGTACAGACGCGTATCCATAACATGCTGGAAGTGCGGCTGCTGTACAAAAAACTCGAACTTTACAACCAAGAGCTGGAGCAAACGGTGCTGGAACGGACCGCCGAACTACGTGCAAGCGAAGCGCGTTTTCACCGGCTGACCGAGTTGTCGTCCGACTGGTATTGGGAGCAGGACAAGACCGGGCATTTCACGATGATTTACGGCCCGGTGCTTGAAATGCTCGGAATCCGGGTCAATGACACGCTGGGCGAAACAAGAGGAGATCAGGGGGCGCTCTGGAATGAGGCCGAGCGAGAAATACTTGAGGCGAATCTGGCCGCCAGACGGCCGTTCCTGGATTTCGTCTATAGCCGGACCAAACCCGACGGCTCGCGGCAATATTTAATGGTGAGCGGGGAACCGATGTTCGACCCCTCCGGCCGCTTTACCGGTTACCGCGGAATAGGCAAGGACATGACCGAATCGATACGCCGAAACGATGAATCGCCCACAAATTCGAAGATCATCACCATAAAATAATTAAACATTAAGCCAACTCGCGTAAGACAGAAGCCGTAGGGACACGACGATAGGGTGATTGCCGGCCACGTTGCCGGACTGCAAGGACAGTTGCCACCTACCAGACCATGATCAATACGACCTTCCCAGATCACGGCTATCTGTGAGCTGGCGTACAGACTTCCCCAGAGATTCAGCGTATTTTACAACTATAGTAGGAAATGAGTTTCGGCAAGAAACCCTACGATAGTGAATGAATGCAGCCGTTTTTCACCGAGCTTCTTTACTGTCCTTCGTCCTCAAATAATCCGGGAGGCTTTATGAAACAGATCACGCTATATTCTAAACTTGGCCTACCAACCCTGGCGGCTATCATTGTTCCCGCAAGCAGTAGTCAAGACCTTGTCAAGGACGACACACGGCTGGCCACCGCCTTGGCGGAACTGATCATTACCGATGGTTGCCTGGTCGCCAGAATTCCCCCTACAGGAGAGAACATGCCATATCAAACAGTTCAACATTACGACAACACCTCGACTAACAACGAGAAACTCCAGTTGATTTCCGGATCAAAGCACTTGTCCTTGAAAGTCATGATAGCGCCCGGAGCCATATCCCTCCGCAAATGGCTTTTTGATGTCTCACGCGTGGCTTTGATCGGCGCCTTGGCTATTTCCGGCTGTACCTCGGAACACTGGGGAGGGGGAGTGCAAGATAAACAAACGCAGCAAGGGAAAGGGAGTGCCGCCACCAAACCGCTTCACAAAGAAGTCGGCGAGGCGTCCTGGTATGGGCCGGGATTTCAAGGCCAGGAGACCGCCAGTGGCGAGACCTTTGACCAAAAAGAGATGACGGCCGCCCATCCGAGTTTGCCGATGGGGACCAAGGCCAAAGTGACCAACCTTGAAAATGGCAAAAAGGTCGAAGTCAGCATCAATGACCGTGGACCCTATGCCGAGAATCGCGTTATCGATCTCTCCAGCGCAGCAGCTAATAAGCTTGATATGAAAGAGGACGGCACCACCCAGGTCAAGATTGAGACTAAAAAACCTGTCAAGAAGAAGAGCACCGCCAAGCACTCCAGCAAGAAAAAAATGGGCGCAAAAAGTGCTAAATCATCAAATTGACTTTAGGCCAGCGTCGGCTAATTTCCACTCCGTGCGCTACCGAACGGAAGGCGTTCGCCTTACTCTGTATTCTGACCTCTTAGAGGTTCAATTGAGCGGCTTCGTGAATTCCAGTGCCGATATTGCCAAAGCAGTTGCGGTGGCAAACGGCGTTGGCGGCGTGAAGTCGGTCAAGAATGACATGCGTCTTAAATAATTAGGCGAGGAAACTATTATGGAAACCATAGAAAAAGCATCTAAATCCGCACATGAGGCTGTCGATAAGGTAGCCAGTGCGGCCAATCAGGCAGCTGAAGCTCTCGGCGAAAAAGGAAATCAACTGAAAAATGCCGAGCAACAATTGATAGAGAATTGCCGCAGCTATGTCCGCGACAACCCGATAACGTCGTTAGGGATAGCGGCAGCGGCCGGCTTTCTGCTGAGCCGCCTGTTGAGCGGCCGTTAGACCGTCAAACGTCATGAACCCGGAGGACACCCTAGAGAAAGAACCTCTTGGGCAAACTGCAACGCGCGGCGATCCGTTGAGCAATTCCGGCGTACTGGAAGATGCCCAGTCATTATGGCTGGAATTGCGTGGGCTAACTCATGATCGCTTCCGGCTCGCCGCACTGGAGACGCAGCGGGCGGGCAAGAGCCTGGTGGCGATGATCGTAGCGGGACTGATGGTTGCCGTCTTGCTGAGCGGCGCGTGGCTGGGACTCATGGCCGCCGCCGTGCTGTGGCTGGTCGACAATGGCGTGGTGGCGAGTAGCGCGATACTCCTTGCGGTCGCTTTCAATTTGCTGCTCGCGCTGATCCTCTGTCGGGTGATACGCCGCAAGAGTCGTTATCTTCAATTTCCCGCAACCCTCCGCAGTCTTCAGCCCAGGCCTCCCGGGCACCGGGATGCAGAGAAGCCATGATGAAAGCCTACACATTAAACCGAAGCAAATCCAAGTCCCTGACAGCTCAAATTAGGGATACCGAGCGGCAGCTATTGAAACGTCAGGAAGTGGTCGGAGATCGCGCCGCTACGCTGAGCCGGAAGATACACCAACAACTGACCGCTCCTTCAACCTTGATGATGACAGTTGGCATCGGATTTATCATTGGCGAACTTACCAAGCACCAAACAACCAACAACCGTGGCATCGCCAATAAACAACGCACAGCCGAGTCTACGCCCTTGAGGACTGCGCTAAACCTCTTAACCTCGGTCCACACTTTGTACACCGCCTTGCCCATAGCCTGGATAATGAAGTCCTTCTATCAACCGGGCCCGTCGGATCGTCAAGCAACCGAACAACAAGCCCGCCCGGTGGCAGCCGGTAATTGCGGAAGGTCAAGCCGATAACTTTTGGCTGATTTTTTGGATACCACAGAGTGTCGTGTACGTGTGGTCTAAAGCCTGTTCAATAACAAACTTAATTATTTGTCGACACCGCTGTCTTTGGCAAAGGTTGATTGGGTATTTGGTTAGATGCCGTTTGTTGAGCCCAAACCGCCATATAACTCAGCGTCGCCTCCCCGATGATGGTCGCGAATGATGCATCAGCCGCATCGCGACCTGTGCCAATACGAACAAATCCCTCGACCGGCGCCATTCGTGTAGCATCAAACAAATACCAGCGAGCCCCCAGATAAGCTTCAAAAAATCCATGAAAATCCGGCGGCTGCAAAGCCACAGCATATCCTGAAATATAACGTGCAGGAATACATAACGCCCGGCACAAGGCGATGGCGAGATGCGCATAATCACGACATACACCTGCGCGCTGTATGAATACGTCGCAGGCGCTGGTAGTTTCGCCACTACTGCCTGGTTGATAGTCAAGATTGCTGTTTATCCAGTCACAAATAGCGGTAACTCTGGAAAATCCGGGCTCGATGTTGCCAAACATCCGTAAGGTAAAATGGGTCAAGCGATCAGACTCGCAATAACGGCTGGGGTTAAGGTAAGGCAATACTTCGTTTGGCAATTGGGAGTACCCGGTCTCGGTAATTCCTGACGTATCATAAATTTCAGGACTTAAATTCAGAGTCGCCCGGTATTGGAGTAGCAAGTCGCAGGGTTCTACACTTAGCCGGTACACTTGAATAGCTTCCGTGCCCAAACTGCTGGCCTCGTATTGAATGTTGGGGTTTAACTGTAAAGTCTCTTCGCAGATGGTCTGGTGCCCGGTTCTTGCCGCAGCTACGTTAAACTGGAAGCTTGTGGGTTTTGTGACTGAATACGTTAAGTCGCAGCCTACTTGAATTGTTGTCATAATTGTTAACCTTTTGCCGCATGGTCAATAAGTATATGTGGATTAAGCGCTTCCCGGACTTCTACTTAACTACCTGTGCATCGTTTTGAGTGCATTGAAGAGCACACCGACATCATGCTGGCCCTTGAATACGGGTGGGATCTCCTTCTTGATCTCAAGAAGCGTATAGACGGCTATTAGCGCGGATCTTACGGAATACTCAACGGTAAACACCACATCATCCGGGATTTCGCAAAACTGCCCGATAAACGCGAAATTCTTCGCGCCAACGGGCACTACGTCTGGCCGATCCCCTTTGACTTTGGGCATAAATTGGCTGGTAATGAACGGCATCATGCATGGAATGCAGATTGCAGCATTAATGATAGGCTGCACCTTGTCGCCAAGTTTAAGATGCTGAAATAGCTCAATCAGAATCTCTTCACCGGTACACTCGGACATGGGCTTGTTGACGAAGTTACCAATTCTGTCCGGGAATAGCCCATAGCCCCAGAATACGAAGATATTTTCGGGTTGGTTGATGAAGTGCGGCTGATGCGCCAGAACGATACTCATAAACCAGCTGGAATCTGTCAAAGTGAATAAGCCACCCGTACCGGCTTCATTGCCGGTAAATTCTTCAATGAACTGGAAGAACGCAGGATCGTTTAGCGTCACGGTAAACGACAGCCACTTGGTCTGGTCAATATGATTGGCAAAAACTGCGGGGTGTCCAAACCCTGGGCGGCCATTGGCAATGTCTTCCCACAGCGACCAGGCACCGCTTGATTTGTTTGAATTTAGAGTGGCAGGCGCTGTCATAGACCCCAGGCTGGCATTTTCTGTCATACATCCTAGCGTCACGAACACCAGATCATCCGGTGCGACGGCAATAGTCTCTTCGGTGCTTACTAATACATCGACGATTACGGTTACTATTGTAGTAATCACATAACCGACGTCATTTACTAACCTTCATGATATTGCCAATATCATCGATTAGGCTTATAACTGCATATCCATGGCTTCAACCTATCACTTTAGATTAAAGGCAAGCCTGGAAACCGTCATTACGTTGTGGGATGTAGTTTTCCAGACTGCCTGACGTTGCCGGATCGCTCCGGCCAATACTGCATTGCATAAGCATATTCCATTGTCACTACAGGACGCGCCGGCCTTGAATGACACGCAGAATAATCACGATGACTGCGATAACCAAAAGAATGTGAATGAATCCGCCGATTGTGTACGAGGAAACTAATCCCAGTACCCAGAGGATGATTAGGATGATTGCAATACTTTCAAGCATGTGTGCTTCTCCGTAAGAGGCCGTCACTTGACGGCACTATGAACTAGAGATAATTTTATGAAATATAACAAAATCTAGGGACGATGCCCGCCCCTGAACCGGTGAGTTTCATGTTCATCTCTTGTGAAAAAATGTATCTAAGTGAATTTTGCTGCGGCGGTGAAACAAGCCAACTTAGCTGGACTCGGCTACACTGCCCAACGCTGCTCTTTTTAGATTTTATCAATACTTTCCTTAACATCTTCCTTGAGATCATCAAAGCCCGACTGAACCTTGCCGACGTTTTTTTGGACATTTCCTTCTATCTCCAAACCCTTGTCGTCCAGTATTACACCGGCGGCTTCTTTGACTTTACCTTTGGCCTCTTCGACGCGGCCTTTTATTTGATCTTTGTTCATGAGTTTCTCCTGATAATTATTAGTAGCCATAACAAAATAGCCATAACCTAAACGTGGAATGATGTAGCCCATCGCTTATTTGAAACAATACACGCAAAACTGAATGCGGTCGGTGCGGTAACGCACATAGATTATGGGTATTCCTTAGGAAAGATGATTTTTCGAACAGCTTATGTGCGGGAACAAACATATTCGCAGTCTTGAGCGGCACCTATTTTGCGGACAAAATTATCCTGTTAAAGCCATAAACTACTAGCAAGATAAGCTGAGTGCATTTTGGCAATTAATGGTAAGCACAGGCTGAATTCATCAGTAGCTATCCAATCGTAACGCATATTTACGGCAATGTTCCAAATAGCCTGCCTCGTGTCTGGCCATTAGCTGCACAACACTTTTCCATAACCAAGCAGGTGTGGCGAGTGACTTGCTTCGGTTAAGCTTCAGTTCACTGCGCCAGCTTTTCCGGGTTCCATCATCCAATTGCCTGGCATGTGCATAGCCAACAACGTACGCTAGATAACTCGTCATACGAATTGCCTCTTCAATACTCATTTGCTCGAGCTCTAGCTTGAGGTCCTGCGGCAATAGCTCTCGAATAAACGCGCCATGTTCCAGGAAACGTTGTGCGATCATGCGCTCGCCTAACGCCGGCGACATTTGGTGCGCGCCTTCAACCACACGGCTTGCGTTATCGCGTGTCATGCTTACGTGTCTGGCGTCAACTATCTTGTCCGGTTAGCATTGCCTCATTAAAAATCATACTATTTAAGGGTCGTTGCCTCATCTAAAATCGTACTACTTTTAAACACTAGACATCTTTCCTAAATACAGCCATAGCGCAAGTTAACAAGAGCCGCCACTAAATTCCATGTCAGCGAGTAATGCTTGTGCTTGCC
>JAQTMV010000199.1 GCA_028714175.1 Methylococcales bacterium | reverse complement strand
GGCCAAGCTCCGCGTGTTCTAATCCAGGCTAGCCTGGCAATCGACCGGCTCATTCAGGAGGCTAAATTGGCGAACTGAAAACTTGACTCAATTTTAAAGATCAATCTCACTCAAGGAGCTCTAGTGAAAACCGCCGCTTGAAATTACTCAATAGCGGTCACTAACAATGAGCAAAATGACGTTTGGTTGGCCGGCAAAAACCGACCCTGAGCCGACGGCCAGAGCCATACCTTAAATTTCCTGTTACCAGACACTGGTAAAGCAGTTCGGAACGTTAAGTCATAAGGGAGAGTCTCAAATCAATTTTTGCCTTGATGAAAAACAACTGTAGTGTCAAAGCAGCCGGTCAATTTAGTAAATAATCCAGTTAATTGAATTTCATGAATCGGCTAGAAGCGGGTTATAAAACGATACCCATTAATGACCAGATAAGGCTGATAGAAGTCATTTGAGATGATGGCAGGTAGTATTAAGAAATGACAAGAAACCTGTCTTCGTTTTACAATTTGTCTTATAATGGTTCATACATATCGTACAGTCTATGACGTTCTGAGCCTAAATGACATCTAAACTACTACCGAAGAAGCTTGGAAAGGAGCCGTTAATCGATGTGGTTTGCGGCGTAAATTTTGAGAGTGATATCCCGGCTGATACCTTGTTCCCAGGGCTGCTTTTGCCGAAACTCCCGGCTGGTTCTCAACCAAAGTTTGAAACACTGCCAGCGGCGCAACTACCGCAAACGATACGTGATAACGATCCCAATCTTAAAAACTCGCCACTAATGCGTATTGTGGTCGACGAGAAATTTACCGTTCTAATTGGTTCAAAATCGCTTGGAGTAGGTTGTCAGATGCCCTATGCAGGTTGGTCTGCTTTTCGAGAGATGATTCAGATAGTCTTTAATGTTCTTGATGAAATGCCATACGTTAATGGCATTGAAAAACACTCTTTGAAATATGTCGACTTCATTAAGAGTCAGGGCGCTTCAGAATCTCTTTCACGATTCAACTTGAAAATTGAAATTGCCGATCTGAAGTTGTCAAATCAACAAACACAGCTAAGAACTGAGATAATTGATGGTCGATTTATACACGCTGCTACCATTATATCTCCAGCTACTGCGAGACAACCTGATGGGGTAGCTATTGATGGTGTATTAGTTGATGTTGACACCCATCGGATAGAAAGATTTTCTCTCAACGAGTTTTTGAAACAACTGCCCGAATTACTTGATGAGATCCACATTGCAAACAAGACATTTTTCTTTAATTTGCTAAGTGAAGATGGCTTACAGGAGCTGGAGCCTGAATATGAATAGTGCAGTTCAACAGGTTGTATCACCGAAATTTTCTCCGCCTGCATGTGATCACCGCAGTGAAAATTCATATGCGGAAGCATTGTCACGCATCCTTGAAAAAGTTAACAGCAAAGAAGTTTATCAAAAAAATATACATGTCACGATTAGTCAGATTGGCCCTGAGCTTCAAACAATCTTTGTTTTCAAAATAGGCACACCGGTAATAAAATGCGAACCTTTTAATACAGATTGGATGGATCGTGTCTTGCAACTCTGTATAGCCAACCGGGAAGACGCTGGACTCAAGGAAATCGCAAGGGCCATAACGCGAATCAAAGCCAACAATCAATTTTCTAAGTTATCAAACGACCTATTAAGTTTCGATCTTAGAGCACTTCCAGATATTGTCTTGGTTGCACTGCTTCGAAACACATTTTCGGTTCGCTCACAAATTTCGTGCTGGAATTCTTTGAGGGATCAAATTGATCAACTTCTGCAAGAGCGCAAACGAGATTCTCGCCTCTTGCTACATGGACTCAAAAATTAGTCTTAATTTGATACACTTAACCCCACTTGTTTCAGAGTCTTGGCCTGATGAATCCTTGCGCTTCGGGCTTATGATTCAAGTTTCTGATCCTTCCACCAACCAACTTCATGTGGCAGCGTTGTATCGGTTCGAAAATCGTCTGATGATTGGTGATCTTCAAAGCCATTTGCGCACACGGCGAACCGAAGTTCGAGCTTCCAGTAGCCTTTTTTGGATTGCTCCTGATCTCAATCAAGAGGATCAGCGGATATTGGCCGCGACGATTGATGCATGGCTTGACGAGAATGAGAACAAGATTCCATACTCAGTTGCCCATCCTGGCGGAGTGGTTTTCAGAGAAAACGTTTGGATTGGCATTGAACCTGGTCAAGGCCTGACCTGTGCCACATTTATTGTGGAATTATTCAATGAGCTTGGCATACCATTTATCGACGTAGAAACCTGGTTGAATCGACCTGGCGATACTGAATGGGCGAAAAGAATCCTTACTGCGTTATCTCATTCTATGACACCTGAACATGTTGACGCTCAACGGAATAAAATAGGGCAAACAGTTCGCGTGCGTCCAGCTGATATAGCTGCAGCTGGACATCTTATTTATCAAGAGATGGAAGCCCCGCTTCACTTCAGTGAAGTTAACCAACTTTCAGCATGCATTGAAACAGACTTGTTAGGCCATAATTAATTTTTATTGAATGTCTGTTTAGGCAATTCTGAATGTCCGCTCAAAAGAGCTTTGGGTGTCAGGAATTGGCCGCGAGTTGCCCGCCATCACAGCATTATGTCAACGACAGCTATCTGAAAATGCATGAGTCTGCACCCCACCCGAACCGTTGCATTCTTGAAATATTTCATTCATACCAATCAGGATATTGCTCTGGCGGTTTACCGTGATGTTCAATAACTGTTGGCTCTGTACAGCTGATATCTTTGCTTGCAATTGACTCTACCACCAGTTGAAACCGCCAATCGTCACCAAAATCAAAATGAAATGTAAGTTCCATGCCTTGATAAAAAGGTAATTCACCGACTACACAATCTGTAGTACAAAGTTCATCATTCTCTACATAAGGATGGACAACCCGTTCGGTTATTCCATAACGGTTTTTATAAATAAATTCATACAAATAATCATTATCGAAATTAAAGGCGCTTAAAATGCTACCCGCTAACTCTTCAAGACTGGTGCTGCCTGGAGCAGCTATTTTCCGATAAGCTGATCCGAGGCTGACTTTAAAAACATAACTGCTATGCTGTATTTCTTCAATCTCAGGCACTTTTAAACTTTTTTCTAAAGCGGGAAGATGGTTTTTTAATTCAGAGTCCCATAACTCAATCAGATCATAATCTGATTGATCATTAACATGATCATCGAATGAAGTGAGGTGCTTGGAAAAAAGATATAATAGTGCACGCCCCCATGTAGTTGGAGTAATGTTCACGATGAACCAGTTTTCTCCACTTAAAGCGGTGTCTTGTTCAATTCGAATAAAACCGAATAACTCCATTAGCGCAAGATTATGAAAGCCGGGTCTGTATCGAAGATAGTCGAAATCATGGGGTTTTTCTTTAAGGCTGAAATCATCGTTCGGCGCGTTTTGAAAGAAATACAGGCTGTCATACAAACCGTTATAGTAATCCCTACTACTCTCTCCGATTATTTCGGCACTGCCTCGAAGCCACCACGCATGAAATAAAGCAAAATAACGTTCTGTTGGATTCAACGATACCCAGTCAGTCAATACCTTATTATCCAGCATCAATTTCGTTTCCTTCTTTTCAAGAGCGATTTGCGTTAAGCCTGATGCTCTCAGCAAAAGATACAAGCCATTGATATGAGGGAAGGATTTTTGCTGGGGTCGTTTCAGCTTCACATCTAAAGGATCTGACATCAGTTGATTGAGTTGCGGAAGCAGCTTGATTGCAATTAAATGATTTTTTCCAGAGACTGGAATACCCGCAGAACCAATAAAATCAAGCAAGGTAGAAAAATCCTTTAGCAGAGTTCCTGGTTCGATATCACTGAATGTCTGATTTGTTAAACACTGGCTTTGATCCGGGGTCACTGTAGCTTTTATCTTTTTCATAACGTGTATTTTACTCCCATCTCACTCTAAAACCGCTTAACTTTACAGCTAGCTATAAAATCGAGTAGCTTGTGCATTTGTTGATCGTTCATAGGTAAACCTCGCGCCAATTGAGTTCTGATGCGCTCAGCCTTCGCCTGCACGGTTACAGTACAAGGTACTTGATATAGACCGTTTCGCCGTACTTCGTGAATAAGATATTCTGCAGGATTAAGTTGTGGTGAGTAGCTCGGTGTATGCCAAAAGCTGAGGGTAAATTCCGGCTGGGTTACCTGCTGTGCGATTTCGGCAAGCCACTTATGCACATTTGCTGCCATCCTTTTGCCGTGAATTTTGGCATTGTCGAGCAAAAAGGTTAAATGGTTGAAGCCTTTTTGCAGATAAATCAGCGCGGTTAGCACGACGACTCCTACCACTATTTCAGTTGTGCTTTGTATTTTAAAGTCAACACGAGTGCTTCCGCTCTGCACATCAACGGTCAAAAAACCATTGAGTTTTTGCCGGTGGCGTTCATCGCTCGGTATCTTAGGCTTGGTGTTTTTCTCAGCCCAGGCGTAATGCGTGCAAGGCGTGTTCTGCAAAGCAAATTTATCCATCTGTCTATGCCATAATCAGCAGGCGTTTTATGCAGCATAATATAACGCACGATGCGCTGCCGCTGAGCAGACAAAAGCTGCGCTCTATGCACAGGTGCTCGCACGAGCAGCGCGTTAAAACCTCCATGTAAATAGTGGTCGAGCCAATGCGTCAACGTTTGCCGACGAACCTTTTGCTGGCGGCACACCGCCGCTAAGCTCTGGCCGTCCCAAACCGCTTTCAGCGCTAAAAGCCGTCTGCGTTGCCAATATTTTTGATGCCCATAATACTGTTATTGCCAGGCTTTCCGGTCTTGAGGTGCTCGATACTGTTGGCCATTGACACGCGAACTTAAAAGTATACGATTTTTGAATCAAATGGGAGTAATAACCGGATAGGTATGGTTCATTTTATATGGTGCAAGTATTTTCATCACCTATCATCTACTTTGCGCCATTTTTAATAACGAACAGTCCCAACAAATCAACAGCACCTTTAAAGTTAAATAACCTGCGCATTTACATTTATCCCGACAGTTAAAGGGGTTGTACGCCAACCCCCGGAATTTTTTAAATGTTTTAAATCAACAACATAAAAAACGTAAATACTTTGAACTCATTTTCCATCTTATTGATTTTTAATGAAATTAAAAAAATTACGAGGGTTTGGGCGTACAACCCCTATATCGTTCGATGCGGGAAGATATAGAGCTAGCGTCCTGAGAATTTCGCTGAGCTTATTGCCTAAAGTGACATGATGGAGGAAGATAGGCAAAAGCAGAATCATCACTTGTTGGGCATCGCAGTTTATGCAACTGTCAGCAGTCTAAAAAGAAATAACGTTGTATCAACCCAAAATATCGAAATTTCTGCTTTCCCCTGCGTAATTCTTGAATAAAGAAACGCCATATTTGTAATTTCGTAGACAGGAGAATTGCAATGACTTTTCCAACTCCAAACAGCGACGAATCATTGGTCACTTCCGACTATCCGTATATTGGAAATTTCCACAAGACACTACCGCACAACGAATTTGGCGAAGTTATTCCTTCGGCTTTCCGCAAGTTCGAACGCACATGTCTGGAGATTGAGGCTGGCGCACCCATTAATTTCGAAGAGGTTTCCGCCGGCCCGGTGTCAGACCCCGCGCAGACGCCGTTCCACTCCATGGCACACCCCAAACTCACTAAGACGGTAGCAAAGTTCACCAGTCCGCTCGCCGGCACGGCTAACGAGGAGCACGGACCGGACCCTAAGTCACTTTAGATGCTGCCGTCGCCGGGTTGCCTGTCCATCAGCACCGCTGCTGAGATGGTGGAGCTGTACTGGAATGGCCTTGTTGCGCGACGCGCCGCTACTGGTCTTCCAGCAGAACCGCAATCCCCCGGGAGCCGGTTGCGCTGACGTGTCGGCCCACGATGCACAACTTGGTTATAGCGTGACAGGACGGGTCAGCGATGCACGCAAGGCGGTGAATACTGTTTTTTGATTGCGCGGTACGCCACGATACCGATCCCGGTAAGCTGCGCGCCCCGCTGGATCTGGACAGCGGCCCCGGCGGCGCTGACATCGTCTTGCAGACCCTGTTCCGCAGTGGTCTTCACGATGAAGAATACGGACCTCTGGTCAGCCAGTTTTTCATCCGACCGATCGGCTACGGCGTGCAGATGATTGACCCGAAGCAAGTGCCGTACATTGCAAAGCATGATTTTTTGGCCTCACACGGCGACTGGCTACTAGCACAAAATACCGGCAAAGATAAGTACGGTCGAGATTACGCCAACTGCAACTATTATGCTGATCAATTGCACCGTGGCGCGAGCTACTACCCGACCAGTAATGGTCAGCTAGACGGGCCGGTCATCAAGCGCTACATCTCGACCATGCGCGATCTGGCCCGCTTCGTGAACCGCGACGCGCTGCATCAGGCTTACTTCAACGCTGCCCTGTTTTTGGATGGCATCGGCGCAGATCTCGACCCAGGCAACCCATATCGCGGCAACCGTTTCAGCCGCGAAGGCGCCTTCGCCTCGCTCGGCGGACCGGATCTGCTAACGCTGGTATCCGAAGTCGCCAGCCGCGCCCTCAAGCAAGACGGGATCCTCGCTGGAGGATTTCTGCGAGCCGCAGGAATACACCGGTGCCGACGCAAACAACATGACGTTTGGCGGCGAACTCAACAAGCTCGCCAGCAACGTGGCGATGGGCCGCTCGATGGGCGGTGTCCACTGGCGCACTGACAACACGCGCAGCCTGCGACTGGGCGAAGCCATCGCCATCGAAATCCTGCGCAAGCGCACGATGGAATACGCGGAACGTCCCGTTTCCTTCACGTTCCGCTCGTTCGACCGGAATAGGGTTCATATAGCTCAAGGTCAGGTTATGGAATTCGGATCCTAAATATTTCTTAGCAAGCGCCCAATAAGACGCTCAAGGGCACGCCGGAAGTGGCGTGCCCTTGAGCTATCTGTAATGACTGACTGCTTTCTAAAATTGACCTGCCATACAGTTGGCAATTGCGATGGTCACCTCTTGGTCGATAGCCATCGTCCAAGATGTTTAGGATAATACGGATCAAGTTAAGAAACTTCCCACCCCGAGTTGATAATTCTGCGATAGGGCAGCCAGTCCAGCTGTCAATATTGACACCAGTGCAAATACCATCAATCCCAATAAGATTCGTACTGCAACTTCATTTACGGGGCGAACTATCGCTAATGGCAATGATGGCGCCATAGCTGTTAAGACACTGCTAATAATGGCTAATCCTGTCGAGAATATACCTGTTATTATGGGCGCGCACCAAGGGCATTGGTGATCTGCTCCCGGTTTATAAAAATTACACTCAGCATCCAGTCCAGACCACGGCCAATCACAGCCACATTGAAATAGTAAGCCGCAAAGCGGCGTCACAATGATTAACATTGTGATTAAAGTAGCTGCTCCTGAAATAATTTTTGTATTGAGTCTTGAATACGTTTTTTGCATGGACATGCATTTTAATTTACTGTTATATATTATTGTTGGTTTTTTAAATCTCCTCTCCCTAGCCCTCTCCAGCAGGAGAGGGAACTAAAGTGCCGTTGTCGATGTGCGATGAGTATAGAACAATGGGATTCCCACTTAAGGCGGGACAGGACAGCAAGGCTTAACCGTTCGCCCTGAGCATGTCGAAGGGTGGACGGTTAAGCCGTTCATGGGTCGACAAGGCTCTCCTGAGCGAAGCCGAAGGGCTCACCACGAACGGCTTAACCTTAAATTGTCCCGTGCGTGTTAAGTTGAAAGCCGAACAATGCGTGCATAGCACATTGACAGATAGCATTACACCTAATGAAATTATCGTTATGAATTTTAAAACAGCATCACTGCTTTTCCACGTCAACCACTACTGCCTTTTCTTTAACAGCCGCTTTATGCCATAAGCCGTTGCTTGAAAAACTGCTCCAGCCCCATTTTAGCCAGTTGAGTAATGACACTGCCAGCCATAATGCCCAGGCTAGCATCAATAGCCGATAGACAAGTAAAGGCACCGAGATCACTGTTGTAGTGGGCAAGATCGGTGGACTTCTATCCTGATACCAGTTTAACAAAAAGGCTGAGGATTGATTGCCGGTAATCTGCATATCGGGCGAATTCAGTAAGCCCTGGGCAACGGCTGCAAATAACACGCTCA
>JAQTMV010000198.1 GCA_028714175.1 Methylococcales bacterium | reverse complement strand
TTTCGATATCCAGCGCCAAAAATAGTCGAATGCGGTGTTAGTGCGTCGTCAAAAAATTATTTTTAGGCGAAATATGCACCCCTTTCTCGCCAGTGAATCTGGAAAACGTTACAGCGCAAATGGCTCTTACCTGACGCTCGGTGTGATGTTATGGCCGTATATGATACCCTATGCGATCACCGTAGCGAACGCCGCCGCGCCGGACGCGTCGCTACAGTTTCTGTTCTACGGCGTTGTCGTCGTGCTGCCCGTAATCGTCGTGTACACGATTGGCGTCTACTGGGTTTTCCGCGGGAAGGTTCGGCGTGGTTACAGCTGGACTTTTGTGGTCTGGTAACCCAGTTGTAGTAATGCATTCTGCTTAAACAGTCAGTTTTTAAGTTGTCCATCCATTCCGATTTGTCGTATCTTTTCATTAAAGACATGAATAGTACAAACTACGATGCCTGCCCTGAGTGTGATTTATTACTTAGGTCAGCTCAACCCAAAATTGGCGAAAAAGCTCATTGTCCGCGCTGTGGCTTGTTACTGTCTCGTCCGCGTAAACAAAGTGTTGAGCGCACTTTTGCCCTGTCTATTGCGGGGTTCATATTAGTTTTTCCCGCTAATTTGTTGCCAATGGTGGGCATAACCATCCTGGGCAATGTCAACACGGGTATATTGTTGTCTGGCGTTGTTGCTTTATTTAATGAGGGTATGGTGGCAGTTGCTATCGTCGTATTTTTGGCAAGCATTCTGTTTCCGCTAGTGCATATCAGTTTATCTTTACTGATCAGCGGGCATCTTTATTTTAATCGCCACAATCGTTTTTTAGTCGGGTGGATGCACTGGATGCACCATTTGGATGAATGGGTGATGCTGGAGGTTTATATGCTGGGTATTATTGTTGCTTGCGTTAAGCTGATGGCGCTTGCTCCACTCAAATTCGGCTGGGGTCTCTATGCTTTTATCGCCCTGATCATTATAACAACCATGCTTACCAGCGGTCTGGATACCGGATTATTCTGGCAACGCATCGAACAATTGACTAAGGAGAACAACCATGACAGCTAAGGCAAATGCACTCGCGCAAGGGTTTATCCGCTGCCACGACTGTGGCTACCTGGTAAAAACTGTAGATCATCCTCCATCATGTCCACGCTGTGATAGTCATCTCCACGCTCGACGCCCCCATAGTTTGCAACGGACTACCGCATTGCTGTTCAGTAGTTTTTTTCTTTATATTCCAGCTAATATTTTCCCCATTATGACCGTTAATCAATTTGGTACAGGTGAACCAAATACCATTGCCGGCGGTATTATTGAATTAATTGATAGTGGCATGTTACCTATCGGTCTGTTGGTTTTGGTAGCGAGTATTCTCGTGCCTTCGTCAAAGCTGATAGGTATCGGCTTGCTGCTGCTTTGTGCGCATTTCCGCTGGCAAATCAATGCGCGCCGATGGACAGTGATGTATCGTGTCATTGCTTTTGTAGGGCGATGGTCGATGCTGGATATTTTTATGATTTCCATTCTGGTCGATTTGGTTAATTTTGGCGCTGTACAGATTATTGCCGGCCCTGCGGCAACTGCATTTGCTTCAGTGGTGATATTGACTATGTTCGCCGCCGAAAATTTCGATCCACGCTTACTTTGGGACAACCAGAAAAACTTATGAATGATTTTGTCGATCCTCCTTATGAAGCGGCCGATGCCGTTATCAATAAAAAGCGGGAATTACCGCTAATCTGGTTGTTACCCTTGTGTGCGCTATTAGTGAGCGGCTGGCTAATCTACAAGACCGTTTCCGAAAAAGGCCCGGAGATTACGATCAATTTTCCCAGCGCAGACGGTTTGGAAATTGACAAAACCAAAATCAAATACCTGAATGTGGAAATCGGTAAAGTCACTGATATCGCCATTAATAAAGATATGAAAACCATTGACGTTACCGCAGAAATGCATAAAGAAAGCAGTTCGTATCTTACCAATAACACGCAGTTCTGGGTGGTACGGCCGCAAATTGGCTTAAGCGGAGTAACGGGTTTAGGCACGCTGATGTCCGGCGCTTACATAGCCATTAAGCCCGAAAAAGGCAAAAAAGAACGTCACTTTAAGGGACTCGACACCCCGCCGGTATTGGAAACTAACGCGCAAGGCAAGAAATTCGTACTTGAGACGACTAATATCGGTTCGATGGGTCCTGGAACACAGATTAGTTTTCATGGCATCTCCGTAGGCGAGGTAATCGATTATGAATTAGCCAAAAACGCCGACAACATCAAATTAACTGTTTTTGTTAACTCGCCTTATGATCAATTTGTAAGAACAAATACCCGCTTCTGGATAGACAGCGGCATCGATTTATCCGCCGGCGCCGATGGTTTTAAATTAAGAACGGGACCTTTGATTTCTTTATTAGCCGGCGGTATTGCCTTTCGTACCGACCCTGATGATACAGCTGTGGATATTGTACCTGAAAACACGCCATTTCAACTGTTCGATGACTATGATCAATCCACTGAAGTGATTTATCATAGAACGGTCAAAGCCGTCATGTATTTTAATGAATCGGTACGCGGCTTAAACATCGGCGCACCCGTTATGTTACGCGGCATTCCGATTGGCAAAGTAACTGATATTACGCTGGAAATAGATGATAAAACCGCAGAAATAGTCATTCCAGTCGTGGTTGAAATCGAGCCTGATCGCATTAAAAAAATCAACACACCAAGTGATATGACTACTAAAGAACGTGTGGCGCATCTGGTCGCCAAAGGTTTACGTGCACAATTACAAACAGGTAGCCTACTGACAGGGCAGTTGTTCATTGCTTTGGATCTGTTTCCACAAAGCAAAGTCGTTACACACAAGAATGATACGGGCTATCTGGAATTTCCGACGACACCAAATTCATTGGATCAGATTACTAATTCTGTACAAACCGTCATGGATAAAATTTCCAAACTGCCTTTGGAAACCATGAGTACAGAAATCAACAAAACCCTGGAATCCCTGCAAGGCACAACCAACGCGGCAACCAAGACTTTAGCCACTGCAACCGGCACACTGAGTAGTGCTGACAAAACCATGAGTTCAGCTCAACAAGTATTAACAACATTTGAGGCGGGCTCCACGACGCAGTATGAACTGAATCAATTACTGCAAGAACTCACGCAGACGGCAATCTCCGTTAGGCAGCTCGCTGATTATCTGGAAGAACATCCTGATTCCTTAATTCGCGGTAAACAAGAAAAGTAGCCATTATGTTAAACAAGCATTCAAACAGATTCATCATGCTTTGCGTTAGCGCTTTGCTAAGCGCTTGCGCATCGGCACCCACTCACTTTTATACACTGGAGTCACAGAGCCGGCCGCCTGCTGTCACTACAACCGCTAGCGCAAAAAAACTGCTGATTGGTATAGGGCCGCTGTCGCTGCCCGCTTTGCTTGATCGTAGGGGAATTGTCACGCGAGCGGAAAATAACAGCGTACAAATAGCCGAGTTTGATCAATGGGCAGCACCGTTAAAAGACAATGTCCTTGCCGTGTTAAGCAAAAATGTGGCGACCCTGCAACCGAATGCTATTGTCAGAGCCTATCCGTGGAGTGTTTATGGCAACGTTGATTATCGCGTCATTGTCGATATTACCCGCTTCGATACGCAACCTGGCAAATTGGCAAACCTTGAAGCGAGCTGGGCAATCATGGAGGAAAAAAACCATACGATCGTCAGCAATGGTCAAGCTAAACTCCAACAGCCACTAAATGATCCAAGTTACAACAGCGCGGCTTACGCACTCAGCAAATTGCTCAGTGAGTTCAGTCAACAAATATCCTTGACGCTTGTTCAGGTACAGCAAAAATAGCCAAAGTTTTGCAGTATACTTTAGAATGCTTATACAACGAAAAATCAATGCAGGTCTGGTTAGTGTAACGTAACCCGGCAACTCTTTGATGATGTTGGGCTAAGCTATTGCTCGGCAATCGCTCCGACATTGCTCTATCTCCTGCTTCCATGCGCAACCAATTTCACGGCTTACAGGGTTATATGCCTCGCCCTCATCGATCGATGGCTCAAGCAAATTTCTTCTTCAATTTCCAAAAGGCTACGGTTGAAGCCAGCACCATCCCGCAGCCGGCACCAATCAACATCAAACCCAGAAACAAGGTTTGCCTGAACGTATAATCCACCAATTCCTTGCCGCTGGCCTGGGTTTGCCGGGTCAGCGCCTCCAATCGGGTTGACAGTTCGACAAACTTGCCGGGAGCCAGAGTCTGGTCGAAGGCCTGCAACAATTTCACCAGGTCTTGCGCGGCGGTGTTGATCTGCGCGGCGGCGGCAGTGTAATCGTTGATGCGGAAAGGCTCAGAGTTGGGGTCCGATGGGCTGCTTTCGAGTTGCCGCAACACATCTTGAAAAGACTTCAGGGTGGCGGTAGATGCATTGGACATCTGCTTGCCTGCCTCTAGCGCTTTCCCGGTCTGTGCAGCGAGGCTGGTGAGGCTTGGCAGTTGCGCGTTCAGGGCCTGGACGATCTGTTGGCGCTCAGCGCTGATTTGTCCGGGCAGGCGCTCCGCCGTCTGACTGAATCGGTCTGCCGATTCGGACAGTTGGGTGGTGTTTGCCAGCAGCTTTTCCATCTGAGGCATTTCCGCCGTCTGGATGACCAGCAACTCGGTTTGCCAGCGGATAAGTGTCGGCATGTGCCGGGCCAGGAACAAGGCCCGTTCCGCGAACAGCCGGGTGTTGGCCAGTTCGCGAGTGGCGGGGTCGAGTCCCGCCAATGGGTCGATGGCGAGCAGGTTGAAGACACTACTGGTTATCCCTGGCTTGGAGCGGCGGCTCATCTGTGCGATTTCGGATGAGATGTCAAGCGTTCCGAGATCACTAGGTGAACGCGCATTCGGGTGTTGCTCGTGCCAGGTTTTGATGGCGTTGCGCAGTTCCGAGAGCTGTTCTTTTTTCAGCGTCGTCGCGGCGATCCGCCAAATCTCCTTCTCTACCTCTTGAGAGACGAGCAGAAAGGGTTTGGCCGATTCACCGTAGTACTTGGGTATCCAATAGTTCTCGACGTTCATCCGGTTCAAACTGGCGAGGATGACCATGTCAAGGAGGTTGGCATAGGTATTGGCGCCGGTGGCGACGGCCAATATATCGTTGGTTGTGGTTATACGTCGCATCAGCAGGGTACGCCTGCGTGGGGCCTGATCATCTTCTCGCTGCAACTTGCCGGCGGCGAGATTGAGCGCTTCAATAGAATTGTCAGCAAAGCGAAGTAACTCTGATTGCAGTTCGACGGGATCGGGCGCACCGTTTTCCTGGTTGAGCAAAAGCATGGAGCGGATGCCCTTTTCAGGCAATTCCAGCGTATTTTTGAGCAAACTGCAGCTGCTCGCACTCAAGGCCAGGGCGAGTAGCAGAACGACTTTCGGCACCCAGCTATGGGCACCAGGACTGGCAGGCTGAAGCATTTTAATGGCCTAATGAAAAGAGGGCTGAAGTGTGAGTCTGCTGCCTATTGGGGCAAGCGACCGGGATGTTTGTCAGTATAAGCCATTATGCATCGTAAAAAACCACGTATTAGCGCACGGGTCAAGCTACGGCCCTAAAGTCCAATATGAAAATATTTTGATTGCTGTTAATATTCAGAAAGTTTGTCATTAACGCAAGAAATCTATTTTCGGATCAACCACGACAGGAGAAAAAAAGGAGAAAACCCTATGCCGTTCAAAATGACAACCTTTATTTTCTGGTCAGGCGTATACAACGCCGGACTGGCATTAACATTAACGTTTCCGCCGGTTTATCGATGGCTGGGCTTGAACGTTCCGGCGCCCTTATGGGGCTGGTTGATCGCAGGCTTTTTAGCCTACACCAGTGTGGCGCTAATTCTGGCCTCGCGGGATTTACCACATCGCGCTGCTTTCGTGTATTGGGAATCGATACTCCGCTACATCGCCGCGTTGTTGCTCATTCCCGCCGGTCTTTTCGGGGATTTGGGCATGATCGCCGTGCCGTTGGGTTTGGGTGATTTTGCCATTGGTTTGGTGTATATGTTCGGCCTGCCCAAGGAACTCGGTTTGTCGCACTCGGCTTTGTTGTGTGACCGTAGCGGCTAATTATTACCGGAACTTTCTAAATTGTTTAAATTAAAATAAAAGTGGACAGTAACCGAAAAAACAAAAACAATAGACTGATTTTTTTAAACCTGGAGTAAGCAATTGAAAATAGATAGTCAAAAAGTTAACAAGAACTCCATTCTGGCGCTGTCATTATGCGTTATTGGTGCGCTATCGGGGTGCTCTTATATTGAGACGGCAAGTAATGAGGCGAAATCGATAGCAGTTGAGCCGGCGCCTAACGCCGGTTTTATCGAGCAACCTGAGCGAGACAAAAAAATAGCCTACATCCCCTTTCAAAGAGCCTGGATCAAACCCGGTTTCGACAAGAGCAATTACAAAGAAATAGTTGTCGCCCCCGTCAATACCCAGTACATGCTGAAAATGGATTGGCTTCATGACATGAGTTCGGCTAGTTGGTTTGGCGATGTCAAAAAAGATATCGATGAGCTTGCTGTGTACTTTCATGACCAGATAGTCAAGGATTTCGAAGATGATCCCAATCATCGCTTTCAAGTCATCGAGTCACCCGCACAACATAAGCAACCAGCTTTGCGTTTAGAAATCGCGCTGATCGAGATTGACCCATCAACACCCGTATTACATGCAGCTGGCTGGGCAGTAATTGGCGGAGGTACTGCCGCTGGTGTCATCAACCAGCGTAGAGCCGCGTTCGAAGGCCGTCTGCGCGATTTGCAAACCGGCAAGATCGTTGCAACTTTCGCCGATCGCAATATGCAGGATGTCGGCCCCATCGATCTGACTCGCCTGACCTGGTATGGGCCAGCCAAAGGCATCATGGATATGTGGGCGAAGCAGTTCGTGCAAATCGCTAACCGGAAGCCGGGTGAGGTAATAACTGATCCTGTTGCGTTAACATTGAGACCTTTCTAATTTGCAAATAACATTAAAATTAGGATATATGTGGAATTAAGTGGGTAAATATAGCCGAGACTTTCAGCTTCGCTCAGGGGCGCCTTGCCATCTTTCTCCGTTCGTCTTGAGCGCAGTCGAAGGGACTTTGATTTAAGAGTTTGGATTTGTATTTACCTACTCTATTTCACATAGAGCTCATATTATGTTGAAATTTATCAAGGCGTCATTGCTGGTATTGGCGCTTACAGGAACCACTGTCTGGGCTGTGTTGGCCGTTTATTTTGGCGATTCCCATAACAGCATGGTTCAGACGTCAGTTGCGGCTGTAATCGGCTTATTCGGTCTGGTGACGCTGGTCAGTTTAGGTTTTTCTCGGTGGCGCAAGCGCTTATTAGTCGTTTATTCAATACTGTTTGCTGCAATTTTGTACTGGTGGTTGTTTGCCATTAAGCCATCGAATGAACGGCAATGGCAACCAGATCTTGCCAAACTGCCTTATGCCATAATTGATGGTGACACCGTCACAGTGCATAATATTCGCAATATTGATTATCGCAGTGAGTTTGACTTTTCACCGGCTTACTACAGCAAAACGTATGATTTAAATAAACTTGAGGGTATCGATCTTTTTGCTGTTTACTGGATGGGGCCTGCCATTGCGCATACGATCATAAGTTTTAATTTTGGTGACAAGGATTATCTTGCTGTTTCCATAGAAGCCCGCAAGGAGTTGAATGAAGGCTATTCCACAATCAAGGGTTTTTTCCGGCAGTACGAACTCACTTACATCGTGGCGGACGAACGGGATGTGATTCGTTTGCGCACCAACTATCGTAAGGAGCCCCCGGAGGATGTTTATCTTTATCGGATAAAGCCGAATAAAGAAAGTGCTCGTCGCTTGTTTCTGGAATACATTCGAAAAATAAATGAATTGCACGAAAATCCGGCGTTTTATAACACTTTGCTGGATAACTGTACTACGGCTATTTGGTTCAACACGCGGGTAAATCCGGGGCACTTGCCGTTTTCCTGGAAAATTCTGTTGAGCGGTTATTTGCCCGAGTACATCTATGAATCTAATGGGCTGGCTACACGATTACCTTTTGAAGAATTGCAGCGGCTAGCCCACATCAATCCGATGGCTCAGGCCGCCGATCAGTCTCCTGATTTTTCACAGCGCATTCGGGCTAATATTGAGCTGAATAAAACCATTCAATCAGCTAGGTAGAAGTGAAGAAGCCCAAACCAATCAAAAACATGTCT
>JAQTMV010000197.1 GCA_028714175.1 Methylococcales bacterium | reverse complement strand
TGATTTTCGAGTCAATACCTGCCCTACACTGGTTGGTGAAAAAGTCGTTCTGCGTATTGTAGATCCCACTACTGCCCAAATTGGCATCGAAAAGTTGGGCTTTCAACCCGATCAACAGCAACTTTTTCTTACTGCAATCAACAAACCTTACGGCCTGGTACTGGTAACCGGCCCCACAGGCAGCGGCAAAACCGTTTCGCTTTATACCGGTTTAAATCTTCTGAATAGTATTGACCGCAACATTTCCACAGCCGAGGACCCTGTGGAAATCACCGTAGAAGGCATTAACCAGGTCAATATGAATCCCAAGGCTGGCTTGACATTTGCCGGCGCTTTACGGGCTTTCCTCCGCCAGGATCCTGACATTATCATGGTAGGTGAAATTCGCGATCTGGAAACAGCAGATATTGCGGTTAAAGCCGCACAAACCGGCCACCTGGTATTATCGACCCTGCATACCAATGACGCCCCGCAAACATTAAACCGGCTCATGCAAATGGGCGTCGCACCTTTTAACATAGTCTCGGCGGTTAATTTGATTATGGCTCAACGCCTGGCGCGGCGCTTATGTGAACATTGCAAAATCCCCGCCAAATTTCCTGATATTATTCTTAAATCAGCCGGCTTTAAAGAGGAAGAATTAAACACACTCAACATATTCAGTCCTGTGGGCTGTGAGCATTGTACCAATGGTTATAAAGGCCGGGTCGGCATTTATCAGGTCATGACGTTGAGTGAAGCGATGCGTGCACTGATACTTGAAGGCGGCAATGCCATGCAACTCGCAGAACAAGCCAAACACGAAGGCATCAATGATTTACGGGCATCAGGATTAAACAAAATTCGCCAGGGCATTACCAGCCTGGAAGAAATTGACCGGGTAACCAAGGAATAACCATGGCAAAGCTAGCTGAACAAATTGATTTCATCTGGGAAGGAACCGATAAAAGCCGGCAAAAAACCAAAGGAGAGTTCTCTGCGATAAGCGAAATAGCCGCCAAAGCAGAGTTAAGACGAAAGGGTTATCGGGTTACTAAAATAAAGAAAAAACCCAAGCCGCTGTTTGGCGCAAGAATCAAACCTATTACACCCGGCGATATAGCGATTTTTTCCAGACAATTATCCACCATGCTAAAAGCTGGTGTCCCTTTGGTACAATCATTCGATATTATTGGCAAAGGCCATGAAAAACCAAGCATGCAAACCATGCTGCTAAGTGTAAAGGCCGACATTGAAGGCGGGGATACCCTGGCTGAAGCGCTTAAGAAAAAACCGCTGTATTTTGATGAATTATTCTGTAATTTGGTTCATGCGGGCGAACACGCAGGGATATTGGAAACATTGCTGGAAAAAATTGCCACTTACAAGGAAAAAACCGAGTCCATGAAGAAAAAAATCAAGAAGGCGCTGACCTACCCGATCGCTGTTCTTGTCGTCGCCTTTATCGTTACGGCCATTCTGTTACTGTTTGTGGTGCCCGTATTTGAAGACCTGTTCAAGAGTTTTGGCGCCGACTTGCCTGCCTTCACCCGAATGGTTATCACTATGTCTGAATGGCTGCAAGAATGGTGGTGGATTATTCTCGTAATCATTATTGCTTTTGTCTATACGTTTGGCTACTTTAAAAAACGCTCTTATACATTTAACCACTTCCTTGACAGAACGCTGCTGAAATTCCCCGTAGTCGGCCTCATTTTAAACAAATCCGCCATTGCCCGTTTTTCCAGAACCTTATCAACGATGTCGGCAGCCGGTGTACCGCTGGTCGACGCATTGCAATCCGTTGCCGGCGCCTGCGGCAATATTATCTATTCCGAAGCTGTGTTAAAAATGCGCGAAGAAGTGGCGGTCGGCCAAAGATTGCAATTTGCGATGCAGCAAGCCAACCTCTTTCCACACATGGTGCAACAGATGATTGCGATAGGTGAGGAATCCGGATCCATGGATGCCATGTTATCCAAAGTGGCCGATTTTTATGAAGAAGAGGTCGACAATCTGGTCGATAACTTAAGCAGTTTAATGGAACCAATTATTATGGTCATTTTAGGTATTCTGGTCGGTGGTTTGATTGTCGCGATGTATTTGCCCATTTTCAAACTGGGCGCGGCTGTCGGCTAGCAATTTTACATCTCCCATCCACAAACGCACCAAATGTACCCTTTTTCAAAATCGCATGCTGCAACAGCTTAAAATGCTTTTAAATACGCCTCACCTGATTACTGCTCTTGCCGCTGTTACCGGTTTGCTGGTAGGCAGTTTTCTCAATGTTGTGATCTATAGACTACCGATAATGATGCAACGAAACTGGCGCAGGGAATGTACCGAGTATCTGCAAACCAGTTCGGAAGAAACGCTACCCGAAGAGGAATCTTTCAATCTGGTTTTCCCGTTATCCCGCTGCCCCAACTGCAATACGCCGATCAAACCGTACCAAAATATCCCGGTCATCAGCTATCTTTTTTTAAAAGGCAAATGCGCAACCTGCAGTAACCCCATTTCATCGCGCTACCCGATCATAGAAACATTCACTGCAATAACTTCAGCCATAGTGGCCTGGCATTTTGGCTACACGCCACAAACTTTTTTTGCCCTGGCGCTAACCTGGTCGTTGATTGCGCTAAGCGTTATCGATATTGACCACCAGCTATTACCCGACTCGATCATTCTCCCCGTACTCTGGCTAGGAATGTGCTTGAGCCTGTTCAGCTTGTTTACTGATGCGCATGCCAGCATTATCGGCGCTATTTCCGGCTACTTGGCACTTTGGCTTGTATATCATCTGTTTAAATTAGCAACCGGCAAGGAAGGTATGGGCTACGGCGATTTTAAATTGCTGGCTTTATTCGGCGCCTGGCTGGGCTGGCAATATTTGCCAGTTATTATTTTGTTATCATCACTGGTTGGCGCGGTCATTGGGCTGGCCATGGTTATTGTTGTTAAACGTGATCACACTATCCCTATTCCATTTGGCCCCTATTTGGCTGCGGCAGGCTGGATAGCTTTGTTATGGGGCAATGACATCAACAGGCTTTATTTAACAACGGCTGGTTTGTAAAACCGTGTTGATGGTGAGAAGCTCATGGATTTTTATAAATTTCCTTATTCATGATTATCTGTTTAATCCGCGCATTCCTTGTACGTTCTGAATCATGCTGAAAGTAGGTCTAACCGGCGGTATAGGCTGCGGCAAAACGACCGTTGCCAGGATTTTCGCGCAATTGAATATTCCTGTTATTGACGCAGATGAAATAGCCCATCGGCTGGTTGCCATCGGACAACCGGCGCTTGCTCAGATACACCAGGAATTTGGCGCGGATATACTTAGCCCGGACGGCTCACTGAATAGAAAAAAACTCGGGGAGCTCATTTTTTCCGATCCCAACCAAAAACAAAAACTGGAATCCATCCTCCATCCTTTGGTTTATCAAGCCATAGAAGCAGAACTTAGGCTGTTGAATGCACCATATTGCATTATCAGTATCCCGTTATTATTCGAAACGAATATGAGCCATTTTGTTGACCGGATACTGGTTGTCGACTGCGCTGTTGAAACACAGATCGAGCGCGTCAGGAGCCGGGATAATCTGACTGTCGAGAGAATACAATCAATTATAGACAGTCAGGCATCACGCAACTTCAGAATAGAACAAGCCGATGATCTCATCGAAAACTCAGGTACAGATGATAAACTTGCGGAACGGGTCAAAAAACTGCACAATTTGTATCTTTCATTAAGCACCTGTCGGGATTAACTTGTCTGTGAACAACACTATTACTTATGAATTTCCACTCAATGAACGAATCCGTGTTTTCATAAGGCTTGAACAGCTATTTCAACAATTCAGTCATTTTTCAGCGGGGGAAACAGTTGCCGACAAGCGCGCTGCAATTAGCGTCCTGCTTGATATCATGCTGATTTTCAGACGCAACGATCTAAAATCGGAAATTCTGAAAGAACTTGACCGTCATGCAACAATACTCAACAAGATTGCCAACAGTCAGGGTGTTGATACGGAATTGCTGGATAGCATCCTTGATCAACTCGCCCAAATCAGCAAAAAACTCCATGCCGTCAGTGGTAAAATCGGCATTCATATCATGGAAAGCGACTTATTCCAAAGCATTGCCCAGCGCAGCTCGATCCCTGGCGGCACCTGTTCTTTTGATTTGCCTGAATACCATTACTGGCTGGAACAGGATGAATCCATTCGCTTAAAAGATCTGCAACGCTGGAGTAGCCCGTTTAACGACATACACACGGCAATTGACCTTATTCTTAATTTTATACGCAACAGCCGATCGGCAGGTCAGGAAGCGGCTGTGGCGGGTTTTTTCCAGATTTCCCTCGATCGAAGCCAACCTTTCCAGCTGCTCAAGGTAACTGTAGACAAATCACTGCCCTGCTTTGCCGAGATCAGTGGCGGCAAACACCGTTGCACCATCCGGTTTATGGAGCCATCTACCGATGACAAACGCCCAACACAATGCACTGATGATATTCCATTTGCTTTAACCTGCTGCCTATTCTGATGTCATTATCCGGCAAACCACTCATTGTAAAATGTCCTGTTTGTAGACGTCCTGTTCCCTGGACAGCTGAACAGGAATTTAAGCCTTTTTGCTGTGAACGTTGTAAATTAATAGACTTGGGCGAATGGGCAATGGAAGAAAAAAGAATTCCCGGGGAATCGTTGGAGCTGGAAAACGATAATGATGAAGATTCTTTTTTTCAATGAACTCGCGTAGGTTGATGCCTTATTAATAGGGATGATTTTATGACTACGATTACTTTTGATACCCTTAAACTCGTTGATAAACTTAAGGCCGCAGGCATCTCCCAGGAGCAAGCCGAAGCAATAGTACGCGTTATTGCTGAAGCGCAAGATGAGCTGGTTACTAAAAACTATTTTGATATAAAGCTTTCTCCTATTCTTACCGATCTTGCCGTTCTCAAGTGGATGATGGGCATTCTATTAGCTGGCGTTCTATCGCTGGTTCTTAAGGCGTTTTTTTAAGCTACAAACATTTTGCTCCTACGGAGCTGTATGATTTCAACATAGCCTTGTAGAGGCAATATATTTATAGCAGATAAACGCTAACATCACTCAAATCCAACTAAACAATGTCAAATCACTATCCCCTAGGCCCCGTCATGCTGGATGTTGAAGGCTTAACGCTGACGCAAAATGAACGGGAAAAAATAAGCCATCCCAACACCGGAGCGATTATCCTTTTTTCACGCAATTATCATAATCCTGAACAAGTCACCGAGCTGATTGACAGCATCCGTGCGGCGCGTGATGGCGATATTCTGATTGCGGTGGATCAGGAAGGCGGCCGGGTGCAGCGCTTTCAGAACGGTTTTACCCGTTTGCCGCCTGCGTCTTATTATGCAGAAGCTCCGGAACTTGCCGAATCCGCCGGTTGGTTGATGGCGGCGGAATTATTGGCAGTCGGCGTTGATTTCAGTTTTGCGCCGGTACTGGATATTGATTGCGGTGTCAGTCAAATTATCGGCAATCGCTCATTTTCTACCGATCCTGAACTGGCAACACGCCTGGCAAGTTTATTCAAAAAAGGGATGAAGACAGCGGGTATGGCGGCGACCGGCAAACATTTTCCAGGACATGGCGCGGTAGCGCTGGATTCACACTTGGCGTTGCCCGTAGACGAACGAGACCTGGATAGTATTCGGGCAAAAGACCTGCTGCCCTTTAAACAGCTTATAGCAGAAGGTCTGGAAGGCATTATGCCTGCGCATGTTGTTTATCCAAACATCGATCCCAATCCGGCGGGTTTTTCACACTTCTGGATACAACAGATTTTGCGCCAGGAATTACACTTTAACGGCACGGTATTCAGTGATGATTTAAGCATGGCGGGCGCGGCATCGGCTGGTGATTTTCCTGAACGCGCCAGACTGGCGCAACAAGCCGGATGTGATATGTTACTAGTCTGTAATGATCCTGTTGCGGCCGAACAAGTTCTTGAGGCATTGCCCATCATGCAAGACCCTATCAGAGAACAACGGCTTCGGAAAATGCAAGGCAAATCCTTTATAAGCCGGGAACAGTTATTGAATAGCGAAAAATGGCAACGAACCTCCAATCTTATCAACCAATTCACCCAAAACCATGCTTAAAGAAATCAAGCACATTCAGGCGACTGCCGATTTGCTGTACAGCAAAAAGGGAGTAGAAACCGCTCTGGACAAGATGGCCGGACAAATTAACTACTTGTTAGCGGATCGTAACCCGGTATTACTGTGCGTTTTGAATGGCGGCATAGTCGTCGCCGGCAAATTGATCACCCGCTTAAGTTTCCCGCTGACCATAGATGCCATTCATGCCACTCGCTACCAAAACCAGACTTCGGGCAGCAGCATCGAATGGGTGCTTAAACCCGGAACTCCTCTCAAAGACAGGACAGTGCTTGTCATTGATGACATACTGGATGAAGGCATAACCCTGGCCGCGATCCTTGAATATTGTCTGGAACAGGGCGCGGCATCGGTTTACAGCGCCGTGCTGGTCAATAAAATTCTCGACCATGAAAAACCTGTAACCGCTGATTTTATTGGCCTGGAAGCAGAAAACCGTTATTTGTTCGGCTACGGCATGGACTACAAAGGTTATTTACGCAACGCAGCCGGCATTTATGCCTGTAAAGATAATGATGAGGAAACCGCACCATGACCAAACTTGCGATTATTGGCGGCACTGGACTCACCCAACTCAGTGACTTGAAAATCCTCAGACATGACAAACTGACAACACCTTATGGCTCGCCTTCAGCTGACTTCATTACCGGTGAGCTTAACCAAAAAGAAGTCATATTTCTGGCCAGACATGGCAATCCCCACACTATTGCCCCGCATAAAATAAATTATCGCGCCAATATCTGGGGGCTTAAACAACTGGGTGTTGAACTGATCATTGCCGTTGCCGCTGTGGGCGGTATTACTGAAGAAATGACTCCAGCGCACATTGCGATCCCCGATCAGATTATTGATTACAGCCATGACCGCAAGCATACTTTTTTTGAAGATGAAAATGATCCGGTCACGCATATAGACTTTACTTATCCTTATAGTCAAAAACTGCGCTCCGCATTAATTACCGCCGCCGCCAAAGCCAATATAAAAATCAGCCCGATAGGAACCTATGGCTGCACCCAAGGCCCGCGCCTCGAAACTGCCGCAGAAATCAAACGCATGGAAAGAGACGGGTGTGATTTGGTGGGCATGACAGGCATGCCGGAAGCCGCTCTGGCTAAAGAACTCGTTATCGATTATGCCGCCATTTCCGTGGTTGCCAATTGGGCTGCCGGCAAAACAGCCGGAGAAATCACGATGGCAGAAATCGAGCAGCATCTCCATATAGGTATGGCAAATACAGCTGAATTACTCAAGGCCTTTATCTCACTCACATAAGAAAATACAGACTATTTAATGAAAGCAGCCATTGGAAATTAATAAATTTACGGTTAGATGACCTGCCGTAGTCGGCCATCAACTGCCGGTCGCGACTGGCCGCTTTATGGCAAGCAATTTTGCGACAAAAAGTTCATCTGTGTGTCATTATGACAAGTGTCTTTTTATGCACAGTGCGTTGCCGCGAGCGAGATATAGCCTGGGTTAGTAGCATCAATTCCGCTCGCGAGCTTTGCATAATTACAGCGATTTCAAGAACTGGAGCAGGGAATCCGGAGCGCGATACCGGACTGCCTTCATACCGGGCTCCTGAAGTCTGGCCAGTGCCCGTTCTTTCATCGCCAAATCGGCTTCGACATACATGTACGTGGTTTTCGGGCTTTCGTGTCCCAGCCACAACGCGATCACGCTGATATCGACTCCGGACTGCAACAGGTGCTTCGCGGATGCGTGCCTTCTATGTCTTCAACGACATAGACGTCACTATCTACCCTTCCTAACTATGTCTTGTAAAGCCTCGCCGATCTTGTAATCCCTGCAAACGTACCATATTTTATCGATATAGTTTGGACTCCTTTTATCAACCCCACATAGGGGAGGAGTTCACCATGAAATATCGTATCAATAACCAAGTCGTTCTATCGCAACCCCCCTTCGGCCCTCTTGCGGCTCAAATTAGCTCATTTGCAGATTTCATCAGCGCTCAGGGCTATGCTCTGTATTCAATTCATCGGCAGGTTCGTCTAGCCGCGGACTTTAGTCAATGGCTTAAACTAAAGGGCATTGAACTACACCGTATTTCCTCCGTTCATCCGAAGCAGTATTTACGAGACCGCGCCCGGCAGGTGCAGCCATGTCTGGGTGATGCGGCGGCGCTCAGTCATCTCATTGACTT
>JAQTMV010000196.1 GCA_028714175.1 Methylococcales bacterium | reverse complement strand
TAAGGTCTGATCGCCCAGCGATCTAATACCGGCGTGGAAATTTTACCATACCGGCTCCAGCGGAGCCCTCCCAACGCCAGTTAGCACCAACCATGACTCGTTGGTCTGAGGCAAAGCCTCGTTAGTTCTATTGACAGTAAACTCATAGAGAAAGGAGTTTTTATAATTCTTGAACGGGACTATGGCAAAGAAAAAGCAACATGTAGCTTCAGTTTTACTAACGCTTTTCTAAAGAAGCTATCAAGTACAACTGACGACAAGGATAAAATATTAAATGCTATTTCAAAAAGACTTAGTATGACCAAGGCAGAGGCTGGAAGAGACGGCAGCCTTCAGGATGAAGTCATTAAGAAAGATATAAGAAGATTTAGGGTTACTTTATCTAAAAGAATTCATTACAAAGAGAACTCTGTAAATATAGATTTCCTCATGTTTTATGATGAAGGTGAACATGATGATGGTTTGTAAGAGCTAATAAAAATGAGCTCGGTTTGATTATCATCTATTGAACCGTTATTACCATTTAAAACAAACATCCAATGTCAGCAATGGGTCGGGTGGAGCCGATGGACTTACTTTAATATAGCTGTATTGAACGGCGGCTATCCGGAATTATTTCCGGCACGAAACGAATAGTCACAATCAGCCAAAAGCTGCCGGTCGCGACTGGCCGCTTTATGGTTGATGAATATGGCCGAATGAAGTTCGGCAATTTGCCACTTTCCGTCATTTATCTGAGCCTAAAATCAAATTTTTGAAAGTCTAGTGTTTGGCTCTAACCTGACAGTCGTAAAGTTCAACTTCGCCTAACAATATTTTTGTGGATATATGGATGAAGTTTAGACGATTTAAGCCAGTTACGATGTTCCTAAACTACTATACCCTGAACATTCAGCGCTGTATCGTAAGTTATCGAAAACATGCTCAACGCAAAATAAAAGCCACCGCAACCACAATGGCGGCTAAAGCAGCGGCAAGCACTGCACCGGCTGCAATGTCTTTGGCTGCGCCGATTTCCGGATGCTGTTCCGGATGCAGGTGGTCGGCTAGGGTTTCCAGGGCGGCGTTAAACAGCTCGGCCATGATAACCAGGCCGATGGTGACGCCAGCAATAGCCCACCATAACACAGAAGACCCTGTGATCCATAGAATCAGCAGCACTGCGGTGCCGGCCACGGCATGAAGACGAAGGCTGCTTTCCCGGCGAAATGCCAGGCGCATTCCATTAAGGGCAAACGATAAACGCCTAATAAAGGATTGGCCTTTCATTCGGCGTCTTCTTTATCAAGCTTCATGATTTGGGCCAATGCTCCGCCGGCCAGCGCCCAAGCCGCGCCGACGGCCCAACCGGCCAGGACGTCGCTGGGCCAATGGGCGCCAAGATAAATTCGGCTGAAGCCGACTAAACCGGTCAGGATGACTGCGACCGTCATGATATAAAGTTTAAGCCGGGTCCTTGGCGCAAGGCGTGCAATCAGGGCTCCCAAGGTCAAATAGACCACTGCGGAAACCATGGCATGCCCACTGGGAAAACTTGCTGTATAGACAAACAAACCGTCTGGCGCCAATTGCGGCCGGGGGCGGGCGAAAGCTTCCTTTAAGACAGTGACGACTAATGTGCCGCCTCCGGCGGCAACCATCATGAATATCGACAGTCGGCGATTGCCGGCCAAGAGTAGAAAAATTGACGATATCAATACAATAAGCCCTAAAACCGCCGGACTTCCCAGCGCGGTAATATCGCGGGCAAAATCTTCCAGCCATTCGGGCCCCAAGGGATCGTTCGCGTTGTCGGCAGCACGAAGCCACATGAGGATCAAGATATCGATTTGATGGGTATCCCCTTCGACCATTTCCTCGGCTACCTTGATGAACAAAGACAGTGCGGTCGTTGCTGCAGTAACCATAGCTAAGATGGTAAGCACAGAGCAGTAATTGAATTTGAGCATCGAAATGTAGTTTTCTCGGAAAAAGTCCAATTTTTACAATTTTAACATATCATTGTTAAACCTTTGCGGGGGGTGAATTTGAAAGCAATTGTACAAGTCAAACCGAACACCTTATAAAGTGGGAATTCGACGAAATCCATTAATCGTCAATCAAAAAGTAAAAGCCGATTGTCGATTCGATATTTTGACATCATTAACTCATTACAATAATTTCAATCCTTGCATTTTTTTCCAAAATATCAGTTATCACGCCCCCCAATTTGTAGTAAAAATAATGATCCAATCAGAGAGGGAGCTGTTTTTTGGTCTCTTCTCCAGAGCTAAGTTGGAGAAGCCTGTCCCAGTAATCGAACATCTCTCTTATCCATTGTCATTTGTTATGGTCATACTCAATCAGCCGAGAAGCTCTGAAATTAAATCAAACTGGCATTGTCTTTCCGGCCATGATGTTGCGAAAGAGGCGGATGTCGATCCACTATTGGGTTTAACAATCCAACAAGTGGCAGAGCGACGAAAATCCTTCGGTCTGAACCAACTTTTCGAAAAGCCCCCTCGATCTCCGTGGGTGTTGTTCTTCAGTCAATTCAAGAGCCTGCTGATTTTGGTATTGATGGTGGGTGCCGGTTTGGCCGCAAGCATTGGTAACCTCAAAGATGCGTCAGTGATTCTGAGTGTTGTCTTCCTCAACGCGGTATTGGGTTTCTACCAAGAGTATCGGGCTGAGAAAAGCCTGAGCGCGCTCAAGAAAATGCTGGCATCGAAAGCCCGTGTACGCCGTGATGGCAGAGTGATGGATATACCAGCCGAGCAATTGGTGCCGGGAGACATGGTGTTGCTGGAAGCGGGAGACCGCATACCTGCCGATGGCAGGCTCTTTGTCGCATATCATCTGGAAATCAACGAATCGACGCTCACGGGTGAATCACAGCCGGTTACCAAGCAGATGATCGAATGCCTCCCTGCAGAAACTCCTTTGGCGGAACGCCTTAACATGGCCTACATGAATACCATGGTGACGCGCGGCCGCGCCGAGATGGTTGTTGTGGAAACAGGCATGTTCACAGAAATGGGGCGCCTCTCCAAACTCTTAGCCGCGACGCCCGACGGCCCTTCACCACTACAGATCCAACTGGACATACTGGGGAAGCGCCTCACGGTTATCGCAGCCACTATGGTCGGTACGTTGTTTCTGCTTAAATGGTTACGGGGCGAGGCACTCACCAGTATTATTTTGGATTCCATTGCCCTGACGATTGCCTCCATGCCGGAAGGGTTACCCACCGTAGTGACCGTAACGTTGGCTCTGGGAATGCATCGGATGGCGAAGAATCGTGCCATCGTCAAGCGCTTGGCCAGCGTGGAAACCCTTGGATGCACAACCGTGGTCTGTTCTGATAAGACCGGAACACTGACAATGAATCAAATGACCGCACGTGCATTCTATTTTGAAGGCCAACGCTTTGTGGTTTCGGGCGAAGGCTATGGCGTCAAGGGATTAATCAGTCATGAAGCCGGGGAGGAAGCAATGCCAGATCTTAATCCCCTATTGCAACCGATTATACTATGCAATGACAGCCGTATTGGCGGGGGCCAAGTCATCGGTGACCCTATGGAAGGTGCGCTATTGGTTTTGGCCGCCAAAGGTGGGATCAAACCAACTGACTTCGAAGGAAAGCTGCCTCGCATCGCTGAAATCCCATTTGACGCGTCCCACAAGTTCATGGCGACGTTCCATCGCGACGAGTCAGTCGTAAAAATCTTTGTGAAAGGCGCCCCTGAGGTCTTATTGGAACGTTGCAGCCTGTTTTGGGGAATTGGAGAGGCGAAGCCTATCACCGGCAAGCACAGGGAAAAAATCAATCAGGAATTTGGGAGGCTCGCCGGGCGTGGCTTGCGCGTGCTTCTGGTAGCCCGGCGTGACCTTGCCACAAATGAATTTCAGCTCGATGAAAATCCATTTTCTTATTTACTCAATCTTACCTTTGTGGGATTGGTCGGACTGATGGACCCACCTCGACCCGAAGCTAAGGCCGCTATTGCTCTTTGCCAACAGGCGGGCATTATGGTCAAGATGATTACTGGAGATCATAAAGAAACGGCGTCCGTTATTTCGCGTGAATTGGGGCTGAAAGATACTGTGATTACAGGGATTGAACTGGATCAGATGGATGCTCACCAGTTGGCTGAAATCATTGAGGAGGTCGATATATTCGCACGCGTGGCACCTGAGCAAAAGGTAAAGATCGTACAGGCACTCAAGGAAAAAGGCCATATCGTGGCAATGACGGGGGATGGTGTCAACGATGCGCCTGCGCTCAAACAAGCCGATATCGGCATAGCCATGGGCGACAGCGGTACCGAGGTTGCCAAAGAAGCAGCTGTGATGGTTTTGACCGATGATAATTTTGCCACAATCGTGGGGGCGGTTCAGGAAGGCCGCACGCTCTACGAGAACATTCTGAAATTTATCCACTTTCAGCTTTCGACTACCATGGGCGCCGTGATGACCGTATTTTTTGGGCCCGTGCTAGGTTTGCCTGAACCCTTTACACCGATCCAGATTCTGTGGGTTGCGCTGATCATGGACGGTCCCCCTGCGGTTTCACTATCGCTGGATCCGCCGCGTCCTGGTGTTATGCGAGAGCGGCCGCGTGACCCTAGTAACCGGATGCTTACTCTGCGGCGAACAGGTAAGATTTTTATGTTTGGCATCACGATGACGGTAGGGACGTTGGGGTTGATGTACTATGGTTTGCTGACGGGAACGGAGGAGCATGCACTTACGCTAGCCTTTACAGTTTTCGTGATGTTCCAGTTTTTCAATATATTTAATGCACGAGCTGAAAACGGCACGACTTTCAACAAGCAATTTTTTCATAACCGATTGCTCTGGGTATCATTGCTGGGAGTAGTTTGCCTACAAGCAGTTGCAGTGCATTGGCCTCCCGCACAAGTGATTTTCCGAACAACCAGTTTGACTTTGTTCGATTGGGCTCTGGCAGTGGGAGTGGCGTCGTCTATCCTGATCTTGGAGGAAATACGCAAAGGCGTAGTGGCTGTAATATCTTTTTTGAGAAAGAAATAAATCCGTTAGACAATATTATTAACCTACTTCGTTTAGACAGATTCACCTTCTAAAATCGGTTCATTGCTTTCCGTTTTTATAGGTATTTAGAGTGCGGATAGAACTTTCCATTGAACCTCCCCCTCAGAAAACCGCCCGCCATTCTTCAAAACCTCACCCCAACCGGTTGATCCGACTTGTACCTTGTCAATATCCAAGTCGCTAAGAAACCAGGAAGGTTGCTCGGATGGCACAATACGGCCAAATTGATTAATGAAATGCCCCTCACTTGGTTGAAAAGCATCAAGATCGACTGATTGCCATTCGTTTAAAGGGCCAAGGGTATCTATAAGGTCAAGATTTGCTGTTTGACCGGATATATTTGAAACCTCAATTCTCCAACTTGGCATAATAGAAACCTTCAAAATATTCTTAAGTTGGCCAAACGGTCATTCAAGTTTGGGGTAACGCCTGGAACCTTAATTTATCGATCAGTTAGATAAAATGTTCACTTCCATAAGCATTGCTTATCATCACAGCTAAGCCGCAGTAATTCCATATCATCTGTAACGAATTCTCCTAAGGTCCGATTTTCGTCGTAACGGGTGGGATTGTCAATCCATCCGAATATTTATAGTCAACAACATCGAAATTTCCTAGATTGAAACGTAGCACAAGGTTGGGGAGGAATAAAGAACGAATCTAATCAGTGTTCCGCCGCATAATTTGAAAACTAAGTTATCATTAATTGAAAGAATCGTTGATCAGTTCTAATGGTAGCCACTATAGGAAAGAAAATATTCTTTCCGCTGTTTTTCTAATTCCGGAATGCGGTTTTTTATTACGGTCATGTCTTGAATAGCTCTTCGATGAAAAGGGTATTAAAGTTGATCATGCCTCAACCAATAGCAAGGTTGTTCGCTATTCATCATCCGTTTATGATGGCCGTGGACAACGTGTTGGGTTAGCACAATACAATCATGGTCGTTGCAGGGTACGTTAAATGACACCTCGATCGCAACAGTATATATAGGAATAAATCGTTCTCAGGAAACAAAATGAATCATCTTCAATGCTATTTACAACATTTTCTAATGTCACTAAACATTTCTGAATTTCTTTATGGTCATTTAAACAACTATTTATCGTTATTGACCACCAATAACATCAACGAAACCTTAGCCTCATCTGTGACGAGTTTTACCTTGATTGCGGCAGCGGAAATCGGAGATAAAAGCCAACTGGTTTGCATGACCCTGGCATCCCGGCACAGAGCCACACCTGTCATGCTGGGTGCTATCGCTGCCTTTGCCTTTTTAAACACCTTAGCTGTTGTGTTTGGTGTCGCTATTGCCAGCTGGCTACCGGAATATATCGTAGCGTCAATAGTAGCTTTCCTATTTGCGGCCTTTGGCATTCATTCCTTACGCGTAGAAGAGAATAATGATGAAGAAGAGGAAGTTAAGGTAAAAAGTGGCCACGGAATTTTCATCACCACTTTCTTATTGATTACAATGGCTGAATTCGGAGACAAAACACAATTGGCTGTTGTTGCCTTAAGCAGTTCAGCAGCGCCTTTGGCCGTATGGTTCGGTTCAACCGCTGCACTAGCATCAACATCAGCCTTAGGAATTTTAGCTGGTCGTACTATTTTACAAAAAGTTCCGTTGGTACTGTTGCACAAAATCAGTGGAACCATCTTTCTTGTGTTGTCGGTTATCGCTGGTTTCAGAGCTTATAGTGGTTATACGAGTTGACAGCAAAAATGGAAAGTTTTTAGACAGTCACTTTAATTTAAAATCAAAGCATTGAATGACTGTTTCAGAATAGATTGCTGCCATTCTTGTAGTGATATTGTGAAGGACGCTTGGGGGTCGTTTGTAATACGTCACGACTGACCGGTTTCGGGAAGCGTAAAATCATAGCCGACAGGCAGGTATGGGTCGATACCTGATGGTCGGTCTATTTCAAATGAATAATTGCCTGCGGCCGCTTTAAAGTAATTTTGCATGGCCGGACTTTAATTACAATGAGTGGCTGTTTTGGCTGGAATACTCAAGCGAGGTGAGTATATGCTCCCGCTATTGCTAGTCCAACCTATTCTTCTGGTGTTAAACCAGCAACTTAGTTGCTAAATTTTCCGTGATTGTTTTTGCCCGAGTGCAGCCTCAGAAACAACGGCTTTGCCATCAGCGCTATAGCTTATGCTCTTCGTCTCTCCGGTTTCGGGCAGTTTTGCAAAATCTGTCCGATCATGGGTGATATATTGCCCTTTCCCGACTTGTTGATACACCGTCGTTTTATCTGCATACAAGATAACGCCTGAATATTCTTTGGTTTTATCCGCCTTGTTTGCCGTATAAATATTGTAGATTCCAGGCTTAACCCCTCTAGCCTTTTCAACCTTAACATTGCGCCACTGACCCTGGTCTTCTTGCTGCATTGAACACTGGCCGTTCATGACAAGTAAACGTTGTTTCATACTAACCCTCTAATATCGCAGTCAGTTGAACATCACGTAAGGCCGCTTCAAATTCGTTGCCATCATCTTCATATTTTAACCACGCATACCCCTCTGCGGGTGGCCTACGATCCAGCATTAACCGTGCAACCCGATTATTATGTAAAACCTTCACAATCGCTTTTTTAAACTTGCCTGGGTCTGCCTGGTGTCCGGTGTTTTTACCACCGCTTAGCTCAGCTAGGCTAGACTCTCCATCTATGTCAGAACTATAAGCAGAGGCTGCGGTATCAATGTTTGAGTGACTGGTATCCTGAGCATGCTCAGTTTCCCCACCCGTGTATAAATCACTATCGCCACCTGGCATATCGGGGGCTAGTTCACTTTCTTCCTCTTTTTGAGCAAGATAAATGCGTAGATACTTCATGGAGCCACGGGTAAACTCCTGGCTTTCATCATTGACCCAGGTATCTACTTCCTCAGGATGATCATGATGTAACTGCACCAATTCATAGATAATGGTCACATCAGTAATTCGGTTATTACGAAAAGCCGTAGCGATCGACTTAGGCAATTTTAATAGTGAGGAGTATTGCGTAACATACCCTGCCGTTTTGCCAATGCTCTCCGCTATTTCTTTTTTTTTCATGCCTCTTTTAAGAAATTCACCAATAGCAGTGGCAATCTCTAACGGTGTATTACCCTCACGAAGCAAATTTTCAGTGAGTTGATCTGTTCTTGTGTAATCATTATCGATATGGGCGGGTATAGTCTTTTTACCGGCTATTTTCGAGGCTCTAAATCGACGCGCACCATGATTTATGATGAAACGGCCTGGTTTTTCCGGATGATTGTGCACCGAAATGGGGGTTTTTACCCCTCGCC
>JAQTMV010000195.1 GCA_028714175.1 Methylococcales bacterium | reverse complement strand
AGGGCCGAGAAGCAACTGGACCAAATTGCCCTATATTGGATAAGTCTCCACGGCGGGCAACCGTCGGGGTTGACAGTCCGCATCCTGAGCCCAGATCGGGATGTGCATCTCGACCTGGAGGGCGGCAACCGCATCCCCAAGATCGGCGAGCGAAAGGCCCGGTCGGTCTCGGAGCTGCGGGAGGCAGGGGTCGGCGTCGATCGGGTGCTGCTGGTCCATGATGGCACGCCCGACAGCAGTGACCTTTTCAAGTCGGTGCTGACGATGCTGGACCCTGAGGTGGTGCTCGACTTCGTGACGGTTCCACCGGTTGAGCATCAGCCACCGAACAACCACGACTTCATCCGGCAGGATCAAGAGCTGGCTAAACGCCTAAAGCGGGAATTGGAAGTACACTTACCGGACGGCGATTTGGGGCCTGCAATAGTGAATCTGGCACGCGAGCGCTGCTACGACCTCATCATCTTGTCTTTGCTGGAGGGGCGATCTCTCGACAGAGACCAGCCAAGGTTGGCCTGGCTGGATTACCTGCTCCAACACGCCCATTGCCCGGTGTTCTTGGCGGCACAGCCAGTGATCCCTACAGAGGTTACGGAATAATGTGAAGATGTATTTTTTCCGTAGTGATGGCCGGTCACTCCGGCCAGACTAAAGGCGCCAGCAACGTCACGGCCAGCGCGGCGAGAATAGTCAAGGGCGTGCCGACCCGTATGAAATCGGCGAACCGATAACCCCCGGGGCCGTAAACCAAGAGGTTCCCGTGATGGCCAATCGGCGTGAGAAACGCGACCACAGCTGCCATAGCCACCGTGACCACATATGCTTCAGGCGTGTGGCCCATAGCCTGCGCCAGTGCGACGGCAACCGGCGCGAACAGCGCGGTTGTCGCAGCATCCGGTATAAACTGCGTTACCGCGGCCACAATAGCTGCCAGCATGACGCCCGCTGCCAGACCGGCCTTACGGCGTAGTTGCAATTCACCATGAAAAGGAACCATCATCAGAAAGGCACGATCCTGTGAAACGCGGGCCAGCGCTTCCTCGTCCCCCAGCAGCACCAGGACATCTCCTGCTTCCAGCCTGATGCTGGCCAGCTTCTGTCGCAAGAATGCCTCGCGGCGCCATAGACCCACCACAATGGTTCCATAGCGCCATAGAAAATCTATATCCCGAATAGCGCTGCCTACGATTTCCGAGGTGGGCGCTACTACTGCTTGCGTAATTATCGAGGCGGAAGCGGTTGGCTGGTTCTTCAGTCCCTTCGCGCGCAGGCAGGAGATAACGGCCCGGAATTTTTGTAACAAGAGGTGAAAAAAGCGAGACTGACGTCGCCATTACTGGCATCCTATAGACTATAGGAAAACATAAGGTGTGCCCGCAATAAATGTTACCTCACGCCCTTTTATTATGCAACGCTGGAATCTGTTGCTAACTTCCAAAAACTTTTTGTTGAAGGTCATAAATTATGCTATATATACGGCAACCTTATAATCTTAAGCTTGGCTTTAGGCGTAGGCGGGAAGATTTCAGAAACTATTATATAGTTACTTGCTAAGCGCTATATTCTCGCCGAAAATACGGATGACAGCGAGGTCAGCATCAATGCCGTTCTGGTATTCCATAAGGACATACCAGAACCCGTACATTCACTAAAAATCGAGGAATTAGAAATTATGAATCCATCACAATTTCGTCCGTTTACCGGATTATTAATCTGCATATCGCTGCTGGCGTGGGCATGCTTAACTACGGCGCCTGCGCAGGAAACCCAGAGCCCGCTTGAGACACAAAAGAAGCAGCTCGAGCTCGAGAGAAAGAAGCTCGAACTGGAGAAGAAGCAGTTGGAGTTGCAAGGCAAGCAACTGCAGATCGAGGAAGCCGCCCGCAAGGAGCTTCAGCTCAAGGAAACCGAAAAGGCTGTCACCATGAAACTCGAAGGCGACGTGCTTTTTGATTTCGGTAAAGCCGAGATCAAGCCTGAGGCGGAGGAGACTCTCGGCAAGGTCGGGACTGTGATCGCACAGTTCCCTGAGGGCAAGGTGCTCATCGAAGGACACACCGATTCCAAAGGCTCACGGAGAGGAAACCACGAGCTTTCAAAACGGCGCGCACAGGCGGTGAAAGACTGGCTGGTGAAAAAAAAAGGCGTTTCCGCATCGATCATCACGACAAGCGGCTTCGGTGAGACACAGCCCGTTGCGCCGAACACCAACTCTGACGGTAGCGACAACCCGCAAGGCCGACAGCAGAACCGGCGCGTCGAGATCACTGTCGAAAAGAAGTGACAATAAAATACGCCTCTCCCGGAGAGGAACAACAATAAACCTTTGCAATCGGGACAGCGTCTACTGTTTTTATATCATTGCCGGATTTTTAAATTTCCTCTTCATGGCCCTCTCTCCAGCAGGAGAGGGCTCAAAAGCGCCGTTGTTGATATGCGATGAGTATATCAAGCTTACAGTTGATATTTTTTTGATATATTGAATTACTTGAGGCCGCCTCGGCTACCCGCTTAAACAGGCACGAGTGTTGTCGTCACTGTAAGAAAGAAGAAATTGGTGTATGCAAACGAAATGTCGAGTTCATTCCTTATTGTGAATGGACATCTAATCCGATAAAGTGAATTTTCGTTTACTAAATACAAGGTATGTTGCCTGGTAAATTTGTCTGAAGATGGATTTTTTGTTTACAAAAATTAATTACAAACAAGGGGGAACGATGAAACTTGATTTTGAAGACGATAAATTTGTTACCTATGTCATATTAGGCATGATGGTGTTAGGATTTGTGGTGATGCTGTTGGTGTAAAAGCAAAAATAAAGGGGTTCGGAAAAAACGGCAACTGGCCTAATAGTGTGCTGAGGGTCTGAGAATGGTTAAAAACTTGAAGCGGGTTTTTTGAAACAAGATGATATCAACGTCACTCAGTGCGTAAAGCTTCCAAAGGTTCCAGGCGAGCCGCTTTCATTGCCGGGGCAACACCTGCGACTATGCCAATCAATAATGAGACGATAAAGGCCATAGCAATATATGCCCAGGCCATTTGCACAGGCAAGACCGGCAGTGCCCTATCAAGAATTTGAACCATCGCCATGCCCAGTAACACGCCGCAAATCCCGCCGGTCAAGCTCAACGCCAGTGCCTCGCATAAAAACAGCTGAAAAATGGTTCGTCGTTCAGCGCCTAAAGCGCGCAGTAAACCAATTTCGGAAATCCTTTCGGAAACGGCAATAGTCATTATAGTCAGTATACCGACCGAGCCGACCAATAAGGAAACACCTCCCAAAGCGGCTACTGCCAAGGTCAGAATATTCAAAATCGAGTCCATTTTTTCGAGCATTTGATTCTGTGTGACAATCGTGAAATCTTCCATGCCATGCCGGGAAATTAATAATCTATTAATGGCTTTTTGTACTGTTGTAATAGAAGCGCTGCTTTTATACAGCAAATCGATTTCCATCAGGCTTTCCCGATCGAATAGTTCCATTGCTTTGGTTACCGGAATGTAGACAGTGTCATCCATATCAAAGCCCAGCAATTGGCCTTTTTTTTCCATCACACCAATAACCCGGTATCTGTCACTGCCGATTCGAATACGCTTACCCAGCGAGCTATTATCGCCAAACAACTCAGTTGCCAGTTTATTGCCCAAAACCGCTAATGGACGCGGATTACCTTGCTCTCCGGCAGGCAAAAAACGCCCGCTGATTGTTTTAATTTTCCATACTTCAGGCACTGCAGCGCCAACGCCTAAAACATTAGTCCGCCGTTGTTTATTTTCGGCTTCAATGCGTGCATTGCCCTGAACGACCGGCACAACCGCTATAATATTTTCCAGCTTGCTCAAGCTGACCGCATCCGCTAAACCCAAGGGTCGAACCGTGCTTATCGTTGCGCCTGATAAACCAAATGTGCTTTTTTTACCAGGGGTAACGCTGACCAGATGAGTGCCGAACTGGGTGAATTCGGCCAGTACAAAAGTATGGATACCGCGTCCTATCGAGGTCAAAATAACTACGGCAGCGATGCCGATAATCAAGCCCAGAGCTGTCAACGCTGAACGCAGCTTATGGCTGGTAACTGTCTTGAATGACAATAAAATTAAATCTGGAGTGCGCATGTTTATCTCTTGCTCAATGCCGCAACCGGATCAAGTCGAGCCGCTTTTCTGGCAGGTAATACACCAAAGACCAGACCTGTAAACAATGAAACACCCAATGCTGCAAGCAATGCCCAACCTGGGGATTGAACAGGGAAATCGGGGTAAGCAGCCTCCAATGTGGCAATGGTGGCTTGTCCCAAGAACACTCCCAACAATGCACCTGCCAGCGATAACATCGCCGCTTCTGTTAAAAAAAGCCAGTGCAATTGGCGCCTGGTCGCGCCCAATGCTTTTAGTAAACCGATTTCAGCGGTGCGTTGGGTAACGCTGACTAGCATGACATTCATGACCAGAACACCGGCGACAATGAGACTGATGCCGGCAATACTGACTACAGTCAAAGTCAAAGCCGTTAATATCTTGTCAAAAGTATTGACCACGCTATCCTGGGTAATGATGGTGATGTCATCTTCGCCTTCATGGCGGGCTTTTATTATGCTTTTGACTTCATCAACGGCCTGGTACATCGACTGTTTTGATTTGGTTTCTATCAAAATCCGGAACAACGAACGGGTATCAAATAAAGCCTGAGCGGAAGCGACCGGAATAATCACCATTTCATCAAAATCGACACCGATAGACTGCCCTTCCGACGCCAATACCCCGATTACCCGAAAACGCCTGTCATTGATCCGCAGCCACTGACCAAGAGCCGGTTTATCTGAAAATAATTCCTCGCGTATGGTTTGGCCAATCACACAAACCGGCAGGGCCTTATCGACATCCATTTCGGGTAGAAAGCTGCCTTGTGCCATCGTCAAATGGCGCACTCGCCTTAACGCATGCGTCGAACCGAATATGTTGGTTTCCCGCTCCAGGCCCTGTGTTGAAACCGGCGCAGAACCGATAGTCAGCGGGGCAATAGCGGCAATATGATGACTGCGAAAGAGTGCATCGGCATCATCCAGTGTTAAATCCCTGGGCGTTTCGCCAAACAGCGGTGGATGACCGCCTGTGGTTTCGCTGCGCCCCGGCAACACAATAACCAGATGCGTCCCCAGCGCTTCAAACTCATTGACAATATAACTGCGAGCGCTTTCTCCCAAAGCTGTCAACACGGTAACTGAAGCTACGCCTATACTCATTGCCAGAATAATCAGCGCTGCACGTAAGCGCTGGGCTCTGAGCGCACCGTATGCTTGTGCCAAAATGTCTTTAATGAACAAAATTTATTCCTGCCTCAATTGTTATCCATTTCGGTTTTGAGAAGCTACCTTCATGAACGTCAAGCCGGTAGGCAAGCTATATATTACAACTCATTGGTTTATTGTAAATACGGCAATCGGCATAGATGTAAATGCGACAAATCCACATTATCAAGGTGCTGATGGTGAAAATGTATCGCACCTACAGATCATAGCTCGATTGCCATGTGAAGCACAGCTATCGACACAACTTTTTTACATAATAAAAACTAAGGGTTGCAGCCGCCTCAAGCTACCTCCACTGCCGGGGATGTCGGGAGTGAGGAGAATAAAATACAGTGCGTTGCGGTAAATTGATGGGTATCAACAACATCTTTCTACCGGACCTACCGCCATGTCTCACCAACATGAACTATATCAATGGATCGATACTGTTGTCATGCATTTGCCGTCGCTCAGCAAACCGCAAGTCACGGGCTTGGCGTTTTTGAGTTTTGGGATGAAACACGCGCGCTTGTGAAGCTTGAGCGCCGTGATTGGCGTGGAGATTGGATGGTCGAGAGGGATGGCAATTGGCGATTGCTAATGACAAGTAACCGACCTCGACCCGAAGGTTGGCGCAGAATAACTGATGTTAGAAAAATTTTGTAGTTTGAAAAATAAGGAATATAGTATTTTGAACATCTGGAAGTGTAGTCTACCTATAAAAACAAACCGGCCAAGACGCCGAACAAAGAGGGTCGATCATGAGTGCTATTCGTAGTCAAACTTTGATGGGTTTTATTGTTTTACTGCTGGTTGTTTTCCTGCTTGAAGGCTGCGCCTCCCTGGCGTATTTACCGGGCCAGAAGACCATCGGCACACTTCGAATAATAGGCCCCAATGTGCGGGTTAATGAGGCCCCAGCAATTGATGGACAAACGATCACGAGTGGCGACCGCTTAACCACCGGCGCAGCCAGTAGCGCATACCTCTATTTTCTTTCCGGCGGCTTCATTCAGCTTGATGAAAATACTGACCCCGGTTTTAAGCTGGTTTGGGAGAAAACCCAGTGTATTTTCCTCATTTTGAATCATCGTACCGGACAAGCGTATCAGCAGACTACTTCCGACGACTGCCCATCCTTATATGAAACTCCCTTTGGCAAATGGTTTAGGAATCACACCCAATTCAATGTGCTGGTCAACCAGCAGCAAACCGTGATGACAGTGCTGGAAGGCAAGATGGAGCTGGTAAGCCCACAGCAGATGAACCTGGAGCAGGGACAGCAGATGATTGTGACGAAATCGGGTATCCAGAGCGTGAGAAAGCTTTCGGAGCAGGAACTTCGTGATATGACGCGATGGCGAGACCGTTTCTTTCCGCCGGGCGCGGGTGGCGGAGGAGGATCAGGACGATGCGGTGAATGCGCCGACTGATCGATTGATTTGACAGCAGATCAATCGGTCTTACAAAAAACCTAGCTCGATATTAATAGCCATTAATTATAGGAGTGCCGTCGATGAATACCTTGCACAAACACTCGCCAGGAAAAAACACGCCGGAATCCGGATCAACAATCCATGAGAAGCGCCTTTTTTCAGTACAATGTCAAATCATAGCCCGTTCATTAATCTGTCTGATTATATCCACTCTGTCGGATTACGCCATGGCGGATTCAGATTGGCAAGGTAATTGCAGTAGTAACTGGCTCGATGGTCAGAGTTGCGGTGGTAGTGATGTAACCTCTGACGAAATTGAACCATTTAATAACTGGAATCCTGTTGGCGTGCTTCCTCACGATGTACCCACAAGCACAACCCCGCAAGTCACTATCAGTAACGGGGGCTCTGTGAACATCTTGGGTGGAAACGCCTCTGGCGGTCAGTCGTTGACTATATCGAATGGCAGTACCGTAAACTTGGGTAATTCAAACAACTTGCAGGACAATAGCACCCTGTCAGGGGTTGTGGAGAATATTTTCGGCGGGATTGATATTGAAACAGGAACCCAAATTAGCACCTTTACCCAGTTTGGGACGACTACCCATACGGTTACCAATACGTTGACCATTGGCAATTTCGGGAACTATAACCTTAATGGGGGGACGTTTAATGCGCTTAACATAATTAACGACGGCGGCACATTTACGCAAGCAGGAGGGACGATCTCCGGAACGGACCCAACTGGGACAACATTTATCAACAATGCACTATTCGCATATTCGGATGGCACCTTTGCCGGCCGCCTCATCAACAATGACACGGCCACTTTTAATCCCTCTCTCCTGGCGAGCTTTGACGCGAACATAAGCGGTTCAGGCAGCATGTTCAAAGGGAGCAATGGCACGCTGATCCTGACCGGCGATAACAGCAGCTACAGCGGCACCACCACAGTCTTGGCCGGCGTGCTGCAAGGCAACACCACCAGCCTGCATGGCAACATCATCAACGACGCCAGCGTCGTCTTCGACCAGACCGGCACTGGGACTTATGCGGACGTGATGTCCGGCACTGGCAGCCTGACCAAGCAAGGATTCGGCACGCTGATTCTGACCGGCGATAACAACTACAGCGGCGGCACCAACCTGAACGGTGGCACGTTGAGCGCGGGTTTGGACAGCAGCCTGGGAGCTCTGGGAGCTGCTCCAGGGCCGTTGACCTTCAATGGCGGCATCCTGCAAGTTACCGGCACAAGCTTCACATCCACGCCTCGCACGCTCAACTGGGGCGCGGCGGGCGGCGGTTTCGATATTGCCGAGGCCAGCAACGTCTTCACAGTGGGCCAGTCGCTCGCCGGTACCGGCAGCTTGATCAAACAGGGCAATGGTAAGCTGATTTTGACCGGCGATAATGACTACAGCGGCGGCACTACGGTTTCCGACGGCGTGCTGCAAGGCAATACTGACAGCCTGCAAGGCAACATCACCAACAACGCCAGCGTCGTCTTCGACCAGACCGGCACCGGGACCTATGCGGACGTGATGTCCGGCACTGGCAGCCTGACCAAGCAGGGCGTCGGCACACTGATTCTGACCGGCGATAACGGTTACAGCGGCGGCACTACGGTTTCCGACGGCGTGCTGCAAGGCAATACTGACAGCCTGCAGGGCAACATCACCAACGACGCCAGCGTCGTCTTTGACC
>JAQTMV010000194.1 GCA_028714175.1 Methylococcales bacterium | reverse complement strand
TTTCAGCGTCGCCTTCAGCCCGGACAGCGCCCGCATCGCCTCCGGCAGTGATGTTAACACCCTCAGGCTGTGGAATGCGAACACCGGCCAGCCCATCGGCCACCCGCTCACGGGCCATGAGGACAAGGTTTTGAGCGTCGCCTTCAGCCCGGACGGCGCCCGCATCGTCTCCGGCAGTTCAGATAACACCCTGAGGCTGTGGAATGCGAACACCGGCCAACCCATCGTCCCGCCGCTAAAAGGCCATAAGGACACGGTTACCAGCGTCGCCTTCAACCCTGACGGCGCTCGTATCGTCTCCGGCAGTTCAGATAACACCCTGATGCTGTGGAATGCGAACACCGGCCTAGCCATCGGCCAGACTCTGAAGGGCCATCAGGACCAGGTTTTGAGCGTCACCTTCAGCCCTAACGGCACCCGCATCGTCTCCGGCAGTATGGATAACACCTTGCGTCTCTGGGACGCGAACACCGGCCAGCCCATCGGCCAGCCGCTCAAGGGCCATAAGGGCCCGGTTTTAAGCGTCACCTTCAGCCCGGACAGCGCCCGCATCGTCTCCGGCAGTAGTGGAGATCAAACTTTGATGCTGTGGGACGCCAAGTTCGGCCAGCCTATCGACAAGCCGCTCAATGGCCATAATGGCCCGGTTTTAAACGTCGCCTTCAGCCCGGACGGCGCCCGCCTCGTCTCCAGCAGTTCGGATAACACTCTGCGGCTGTGGGATTCGAACACCGGCCAGCCAATCGGTCAGCCACTCAAGGGTCATAAGAGCGTGGTTTTAAGCGTCGCCTTCAACCCGGACGGCACCCGCATCATCTCCGGCAGTAGGGATAACACTTTGCGATTGTGGGACGCGAGTACCGGCCAGCCCATCGGCCAGCCGCTCAAGGGTCATACGAGCACGGTATACAGCGTCGCCTTCAGCCCGGACGGTACCCGTATCGTCTCCGGCAGTGACGATAACACACTGCGCCTCTGGGTCGCTAACACCGGCCAGCCCATCGGCCCGCCGCTGAAAGGCCATGAGGACAAGGTTACCAGCGTCGCCTTCAGTCCGGACGGCGCCCGCATCGTCTCCGGCAGTGGGGATAAAACCTTGACGCTGTGGCCGGTGTTCGAAGGCTGGACCTATGCACTTTGCAACAAACTTGGCCGCAACATGAGCCAGATGGAATGGCGCGAGTGGGTGTCACCGGATATCGATTATGTCGAGCAATGCCCCGGCTTGCCCATCCCTCCGGACAAACCGGAACCCGTTTCCATCACTGAAAAATAAGGAACGCCCATGACACAGCCAAACTACGCAATGCCCACTCTGCTCATCCTGCTGATTGCCGCGAACACCGGCCTGATTGCTGCTCTCAATCCCTCGGTCAAGCGCTTGAAGGCCACTGGGGATAAGTGCGGGAAGGTGCATTTCGAGCTGGCCGGAGATGCCCGGAACGCCGAGCGGATCATGGCGATCTGGCGCAAAGCCGGCCTGAAACAGGAGGCACGCATTAGTCTGTGTTCAGGTTTGACGGACATCGATCCGGCGGCTGTCCAGGTGATGGATTCCGTGGGTCATATCCCGGATATCCGCCGGGTGTGGATCGTCCACGCGGCCCAGAATGCCAAAACCGAACATTTCAGAGGGTTCGACTCTTGATGGGGGCCTGGTCCTTCATTCAGGGTTAGCACTGACCATGCCGACGGATTTGATCGGTCGGCTTTCATCATTATTTAGGAGGTTGTATGTCAGACAAGAAAAAATGTTTTGTGGTCATGGGGTTCGGCGAAAAAACGGATTACCAGACCAGTCGTGTGCTGGACCTGGACAAAACCTATAAGCACATCATTAAGAAGGCCGTGCAGGATGCCGGGCTGGAATGCGTCCGCGCGGACGAGATACCCCATTCCGGTACCATCGAGATGCCAATGTTCGAGCAACTGTTGCAGGCCGACCTCGTGATTGCCGATCTTTCCACCTCTAACCTCAATGCCGCTTATGAGCTGGGGGTTCGCCATGCCCTGAAGCCGCGCACGACCATCATTATCGCCGAGGATAAATTTGTTTCACCCTTCGATACCGGCCACATTGCGACCATGAGATACCGGCACGACGGCAAAGCCCTGGACATCGACGAAGTCGAGCGGTTTCGGGAGGTGCTGAACAAAGCGATTGCAGCTATTCTCGCCAATCCCGCGCCGGACAGTCCCGTCTACACCTTTCTCCGGCCGCTGACGCCACCTGTGCTCGCTGAGGAAAGAGCCCAGGCCGTGAGGGGATCAGCAGTGGAGGCCGATGCCGCGACTGGTGGCGACAATGCCGGCAATCCGGCCTTGGCCGTCCTCATGGAGCAATTGAACGAAGCCAAGAAAAAGAAGGATTTCGACACCGCGAAAAGCCTGCTCAAGATTATTATCGGCATGACGACCAATCAAACTGCCTTCAAGCAACAACTGGCACTGGTGACGTATAAATCGAAGAAACCCGATGAACTCTCGGCTTTGAAAGAGGCTCAGGCCATTCTTGGGGAGCTCAATCCGATGCATTCAAACAATGCCGAAACCCTGGGCCTGTGGGGAGCTGTTCACAAGCGCCTGTTCGAGATTGCGAAACAGCGGGCCGACCTGGATACCGCCATTTTGTCCTATGAAAAAGGCTACTGGCTGCTTTCGGATTATTACAACGGTATCAACTGGGCATTCCTGCTGAACGTCCGGGCCTCGCTTTCGGGACCGGCGGACGCGATCACCGACTTCGTACTGGCCCGCCGGACCCGGGCCGATGTTCTGGAGATATGCAAAACGAAGCTGGAGACTCTCAAGGACAGCCCGCAAACACGGTCCGAGCGATACTGGATCCTGGCCACCATGGCCGAGGCCTGTCTGGGCCTGGAGGATGCCGCCCAGAGTGAAAAGTATCTGAACGATGCAAAAGAGTATGCCGACGAACCCTGGATGCTGGAAAGTACCCTTGAACAACTGGAAAAGCTGCGGGCTTACCTTGAGCATTCCCCGCTCAAGAACTTGCCGGTTTGAGTGACATTGGCCTAAACCGCAGTCAAGCAGTATGCATTGTACGCACCAATAACAATGTTGAATAAACTCACCGGATGCGGAAAACCCCATATCCAGTGGCGAGGAAGAGGTAACGGGCGTAATCCCGTTACCCCAACCCGGTCAAAGCCTTTAAACATCCTGCATGTCTAGAGTCCGTTTAGCTTATTCTTCAACCCCAGACCGCCGCTCTGACCGCACCGTTGGCAAAGGTCATGCGGCTGGTGGCTTTATGGGTAATTTTCACACGCTCATCCTTATCTTTTTATATATCCATAAACAACATCGGAATGCCGTAAGTTAAAACAAAATAACTAAATGCTGAAATAACGCTTCCACTCATTTTGAACTCAAATACTTGCCGTAAAATGTAGCTTACAATCGCTATATACCATCCAACTAAAAAAACAGCTACAGTAATTGAAATCTCTTCCCGGTATTCTACGTGGTTCATCACCATGAAAAAATCCAATGCTTCGGTAGCAATTGCCAGCGTCATAATAAAATTTTCGCAGACAAAGATAGCAGTGAATAATTGATAAAAATTTTCCCATTTTTTGATGACGAACAATAACGTGGCGATGGTCGAAAATGCCATTATTGTTCGCAAAAAGACTTCCAGCGTGCCATCGGCAGGATCAGAAATTAAACCCTCAACAATAATGCCTGAAATAAGATAAAACGCGACCGTTTTCCACATAAACGATTTTGATGGATATAAATCAGCCGGATTATTTCTGAACCAGCAAAGTGAAAAGTATTTAATTAATAAATTCATCGTAAAAGTTGCTCGCACTCAAGAAAACGGGATTTTGTTAACGGGTTTCAATCGCTAGATGTATTTTATAATGTGTGCACATCAAAAATTCGGTTTTTAAATCTCCTCTCCCAAGGGCCGCACCTATTTTTGTTAATCATAGTGATGTGTTTGTAATATATTGATAGTTGTAAATCTCATTTACAGATTAATCGTCAATACAAAATAGGTGCTGCCCTGGCGTTCTCGGCAAACTGCTCCATGCATTACCCTTCCGCCTGCATCCATGCAGTCGTCCATCAGAAGAGGGAACAAAAATGCTGAATTTTGATGCGAGATGATTAAACAGTCCTCGGCGAGGCAGTGTTTTATGTGTTGACCGGTTTACCGATTCCTTTTACTGTAAACAACCGGTTAAACACCCAGCCAATTTACAGGTTTCAAATACTCCTCATAAAGTTCCGCTTCCGGGCTGCCAGGTTCAGGTTCCCAATTGTATTTCCAGCGAGCTGCCGGAGGCATGGACATCAAAATAGATTCAGTACGTCCACCGGATTGCAGACCAAACAGCGTACCACGATCATAGACCAGATTGAATTCAACATAACGGCCTCTGCGGTAAAGCTGGAAATCACGTTCCCTGTCACTGTAAGGCATGTTTTTACGTCTTTGCACAATTGGCAGATAAGCATCAATAAAATGATCACCCACGCTTTGCATAAATGCAAAACATTGATCGAACTCCCATTCATTCAAGTCATCAAAGAATAATCCGCCAACGCCACGCGTTTCATTTCTGTGGGGCAGAAAAAAATACTCATCACACCATTGCTTGTAAGTAGGGTATACGTCCTTGCCGAAAGACAGGCAGGCCGCGCGTGCGACTCTATGCCAGTGCATCACATCTTCTTTGAAGGGATAAAACGGCGTTAAATCAAAACCGCCGCCAAACCACCAGATAGCCGGTGAGCCTGGTTTTTCTGCGATCAGGAAGCGCACATTGGCATGTGATGTCGGTACATAAGGGTTTCTGGGATGGATGACCAGCGACACACCCATCGCATGAAACTGCCGATTAGCAAGTTCCGGGCGTGTAGCGGTTGCCGAAGCCGGCAGACTGATTCCTCTCACATAAGAAAAGTTCACACCGCCCTGTTCGAACACTTCACCATTTTCTAACACACGGCTTCTACCGCCACCACCTTCAGCCCGATCCCAGATATCTTCAACAAAACGCGCGTAAGGCTCTTCGCCTTCCAGCGCATGGCAAATTTGATCTTGCAAGTTAAGCAGGTAATTTTTTACTTTGGTAATATCATCAGTATTCATCGATAGCTCTGTTGTATTTCAAATGCCGGTAATCAAAAAATCCAGAACAATAATACCCTACAAAGGCGTTATCGAGTAGACCGGCCCTGCTCACAGCATTACCCGGGGAATAGTTGTAACTGGTTTATTGGTTTTTGACCTTGTTTAAAAGGACTTGGCTGTATGCCAATTAGCAAAGACCGACATATGATGGTAGTGGAACGGGGCATATTTGCTTCGTTCCACCGTATCAATAGCTGATTACAAAATATCCTGATAGAGCAAGCCAGTCCTTTTTAATACTTACCGTCACCTTCATCCTCTATCAACTAGACGGGCTAGGGCGAGGAAATTTAAAAAAAACTCAATTTTGATGTACAAATCCTCTAAATCATCCGTTGCTTCTTCATACTGCTTATTGGCCTGATTAGCAGAGCGTAGTGTATTGCTTCGAACGCAACTGCTAACTATTACCACACGTTATATTAAGCTAATGAGACTAACGCATCGTCCCGCTCTAAAGCTGACAGCCAGAATTGCTGAGTCTATATCTGCGATGAAGAATATGTGTTTTCATTAAACGTTAATTGACTTTGAGCAGACCGCCCTGTCCCATCCCACCTTTTACATCTTGTGCCTTATAATTTCTGAGTGACAGTACCATACTGTTATAGGCATCAAAAAATGCAGCCGCTGTCGCTATTCCTTCAGGAGTTCTGGTGTAGGCGCCGAGGCTGGCGCCGATTGCCCCTCCCATAAGATTGCCCCAGCCCCCATAAGCACCAAAACCGGAAGCGCTCATATTGTTTGCAGTCGCGCTGCCTTGGGAAATTGCAACTTGCACCGTGGAACGAATATCGGTAAGTGTAAGCGCGACATCCGTCATTCTAGTTTCCATAGCGCCTGAAACAGCGCCTGCCAATGCACCAAAACTACCCAATCCTGCCATCCCAAGTCCGGCGCCTAAAAGGGTTCCCCCCAGACCTGCATTTCTCCCGCCGGTCCTTTCGTTATTAACTATTATTTGGGGATCCAAAAGATAATCTGCCGCAATGCGCTGCCCTTTATGCTGTTTCGAACCAGCGCGGTATTCTCCGGATTCTCTCTGTTCGCCAACGATATCATTTAGCAAAGCCCTGGTTGCCTGATTGCCGATAGAAGTAATTACAAAGCAGTTGGATTGCTGCACAGCCAGGCGAATCAAGGGGTCAACAGTAGTCACACCGCGAGAACCGCTAAACCGGCCATCACTTACTGCAAGCGTTCCCAAGGGACTGGTGCAATGCTCCAGGGATTTATTGGCATTCACACTGGTTGCTCCTCCCGCTGATCCTGATACCAGGTTTGAGCTCCCGCCCGTTTGCAGGCCCGGTTGCGGGCATCCGTTTAATGCCATGGCGGTAACTAACAATGATGATGCCTTAATTTGTTTGGTGATCATATTTATAACTCCCCACGATAAAAATTACAGACTCTGTTGAATAAAATTCAGTTGCCTTGCGATATTGAGGGCATAATATATCAAATTACAATACAGCGAGAAAAAACTTATGCACATTAAAGTATTAGCCGCAAATAGACTGATAATAATTTCATTATTGTTGTGCATTACGGCCTGTGCGCATAAAGAACCCCCAAAGGAAACAATCAGAATATGCGACCCTGATGGCTGCTCCGATCGGCCGAAGGGTTATTCCTCCTTCGATCCGGCAAAGGATACACCCGAAGAAGATCCGGGCGGAAAAATAGCCGCCCTGGAAGAGCTTGCCGCTCGTGATCCACGCGCCGCTTATGACCTTGCCCTTCGTTTTTTCAGGGGTGATGGCATACGTCAAGACAGCTACCGCTCAATCAAATGGATGCGCGATGCCGCGGAGAGAGGCGATTTTGATGCCCAAAAGGCGCTTGGCAGACTCTATTTAACCGGTCTTGGAGAAATGGGATCAGACCCCGGAGAAGCCGAGAAATGGCTGTCTATCACTGCAAGCCGGGGCGATAAGGAAGCGAGCACATTGCTCAGTGAGGCGACTGCAGCCCGCCAATCGGTACAGGCAGAGTATCGTTGGTATAACCGCTGGCGGCCGGTTTTTTATAACTACTGGTATTCCGGATATCGCTACCGCTGGTATTGGCGAACCGGCCGATGGTATTCGTATTATTAGATTTTGTACAGAGCTTGCGCATCAAATTTCGGTACCTTCGTCCCCTCTCGAGCTGAGGAGGGCTAGGGAGAGGAGATTTAAAAACCGACAATGATTTGCGATGACTATACATCAAAAAAGTCAGGCTTTATTTCAAACCCCGGTCCGCTCCAGCTTCGCCTGCTTACTGGACAAGAGCGGGACTTCCCCCCCTAGGAAAATATGCCCTTACCTGGCCGCACTGACCCTTTCATACTTTACTGAAATGTCAATTGCCCAAAGCAAGCTACTGTGTTATAAAACCGTTACCCAGAAATGGGGGCAATGCTGTTGACTCAAGCCGTCATTGTCGGGCCCTTCGGCCATGTTCAAGGGAGCCCTATTGAAGCATGAACGGCTTGAGTCAACAGTATTGAGATTAAGACGCGTAACGTGGATAGGCTTATTTTAATAATCGATTAAGGGGATTTTATGAAAAAAATAGCATTGTTTTGTATCGCCATCCTGTGCAGCGGCGCTACTATGGCCACCAGTAATTTTAGCAGTCAAAACGGCACTTTGGTGATACCGGACGTGAATGTCGATGGCCTTACTGTCTACGATAGCGTCACCCTGCAACTGAATTTTGCTAACGGGACTTTCTCGGTACTCAATGCCCAACCAAAGCCCTCGACGATTTTCAATACGCCACAAGAGCCGCAGTATACCGCGGAAGGCTATACCATTGGATCTTTAGGGTGTGCAACGTCCGGGGTTAATGAGATTACCTGTTATCTGCAGGTGGTTAACAATCAAGCAGATAGGAAATTAAGAGTTTTTAACCATACGCAGAGCTCTGGTGATTCCTTAATCTTTGATGATCTCAATAATACTTATAAAGCAGCCTTGGTTACGGTTGGCAACCAAACAACTGATGGAATATGGGTTGAAACCACCCTGATTCAAGGCATTCCGGTCAAAATCAGTATAGTTTTTAAAAATATTAGTCCAAGCGCTCATTCCATATCGGCTTTTAAGCCACTGTTTTATGACTTAACAAGTCGTAGAGAATTTGAAGCCACCTTTAAAGACATTGATTTTTAGTGCGTACCAAGGTAACGGGATGATTCCCGTTACCTCGCTCACCGCAACGGGCAAGCGGTATTCCCTTGCCGGCGGGTAACCCCGATAGTCCTTTGAACCGGACGTGAAGGCCGGTGCGTCTTTTTGCTCCCGGCATTCCGCCACGACTGCCGGGCAACGATGTACCGGTTGTCCGCTCTATCCGGCTAGAGCTCCTTGAGTGAGATTGATCTTTAAA
>JAQTMV010000193.1 GCA_028714175.1 Methylococcales bacterium | reverse complement strand
TGAAGCCGCTTGGATTAACCCGCCCCTTCCACGGACGGTAAAGGAGGCTCACGACCAGGAAAACGGTACACTCGATCTACACTAATATTCTTATAACGGGTGTCTCAAAATCATTGACATATACCGAACCCTCAAAGTTTCCATTTGCTTCAATCTGACTCGATAGTATATAAGGATTGTCATGCCCTGGATCTTTGACCAATGATTCATCATATCTCAAGCCATTTCCCTGGAACATGGCTTGTTGAAAATGAGATGAAGGTTGATATTTTCCAACAAGCACCTGATGCCCATCTTGCTGGATTAAACTCATGGGAACCATACCAACTCTTAAGTGCAGTCCAAAGGATTGATTAGCCATCTGTTGAGTAGCTATCAATGCCGATTCAACAGAATTCTTCCTGGATGGAGGAATACATACGGTCGTTCCGTCTCCTCCAAAAACATAGGGAACTTTTAAAGGCGCTACTGTGTTTAATAATGCAACAATCGATGCTGCACTTACTGAATTGACTTCTTTATACAGCCCCTCCTGAATTGCCTTGGTCGAATTTTGAATATCTGTAATCACCACAAACCATTCGGAAGGAAGGATGCTATACCATTCCAATTGAGAAAATTGAGAAAAGTCAGTAAAGCTTACAAGCTGCTCATAGAAGTTATCGGAAGAAGACATAACTACCGCTTTTGTATGACACACCTTGATAGTGCGTTTGATTTTAAATGCCCTTTACTGTTATCTCGCCTTTACTTTCACAGATAATAGTGTCCTGTACCAAAGCGAAAGTTTCATGTGAGATAAGAATCTGATCGGTGTCGGCATTCGATTCTAATCGCCTTGCGAGATTAACCTAGCCGCCGACTATGGTATAATCAAGTCTATTTTCACTGCCAAAATTACCGACAGTACAATAGCCTGTGTTAATTCCTATTCTTATGTGCAGCGACTCTGAAATACCCTGACTTAGCCATTTCTCCCGAAGATATTTTAAACGTTACCGCATTTCAATTGCCATCATCACGCAGGCGAGGGCATCTTGTTTTTTACCACGGCTTTTTGGATCGCCAAAAAAAATCATAATAGCATCGCCAATAAACTTATCGATGGTTCCTCCGTAACATGTTGCAATTTCGGCCATTTCTTTCAAATAGCTATTCAGGAGTATAACCAGTGCCTCAGCTTCCATAGTATCGGTAAGCGTTGAACATCCCTTAATATCGGAAAAGAAAACGGTCAGCTTTTTCGCAAAGCGCATAAGCATCATCAATCAATTCCACAGTTGGAATAGCCGAAAGATGGACAAGCCTTCGATTTTACCCATAGTCTCAATACTCATTTATCATCAGAGGTTACTGTTACTAAATCTGATTTTAACCCGCCGATAATGTCCATGGTAGTCTCAATAAGAATTGTCTTTATTTTCTCTTCTTTCTAGTTCACTTTTCATTCCAGATTGCCATTGACTGATTGTTTTTGCTTGCCTCGAGGTAATATTGTGTTATCTCGATCCTTAAAAAATTTTCAACCCTGTGGATGATTATTTTAGCTTATTAAGAAAATGGAACATCCAATAACTCAAACAACAATCACTATGAGGCAAAATATAAGCCGACCAAAATGGGTACAATAGCGACCAGTAATAAAGTTGTACCCATTGTTACCAGTGGCAGCAATGTTCTTTCATGCCGGTACCAGAAACTGTCACCTTCCAGAGCCCCCTTGGCAACCTCTTTTTGCCCAACCGCCTGCCTTGACAATAATTGATTAAGCGCCACGGGCGGGCTTAAATAACCAACCTCGAAGGCAACCAAAGCCATCATCCAGAAATGGATGGGATTAATGCCGTTTTTATAGGCGATTTGGGCTACCGTGCCACTAACCAGTACCACCGCGCCATACGGGTCCATCACTGCGCCAATACCGACTAAAACAGCAATCAGAAAACCTAGAGTCGTCCAGATTGATCCAAAGTATTCCGGCAAAGCGTTTAATAATTCCGAACGCTCAATAACACCGCCTAATACAAAAGAAAGCGCCATTAACATAAGTAGCGCGCCGATATGAATGGTTGCCTCAGAGGTAGCAAATCTGATTTCGTATTCAAGGTTGTGCATTTTTTGTTCCCGTCGGTCAGCCAGAGGATTATAAGCAAAAAGCTTTTCATATATGACCAAACACAAAATTATCACTGGTAATATCACGGGTGCTGAAAACTCATCTAAATAGGCATTCAATAAATATATATATCCCAAAACAATTGATAGCGTAATGGCTGCGTACGGAAGTAGGCTGACCAGCATTTTCAAAGAAGACTTAAGCGCGTTCGGCAAGGGTGCAATCAGGATTTTTTCTCGTTTTGACACAAGCATAATCAGGAAAAAAACCACGATTGAAGTCATAAATGTTTTTAGGCCCCAACTAAACAATTGATCAGTTACGACTTCTTTATTTAAAGCCGCAATCATTACCACTAAAAGGCAGGGTCTGAGCACTACAGCAACACTGCCGGTCATGGCTGTCGTTGCTAAAGCCAGTTGCCTGCGCGCACCGACGCGTCGTAATTCTTTATATACTGTTGCGCCCATCGCAATGATGATAATTCCGGAAGCGCCTGTATACGCAGTAGGTACGGCCATAATCACAATAGCCACAAAGGCTAATAATTCAGGTGACATATGCCAGGGTCTGAGAATATAAAAAACCAGTTCTCCCAGACAAGTTTGCGCAAGTAACATGCCCACCCAAATGTATAAACCGATATTCAGGAACAGGTTAGCTTGATCAAATAGTAAACTGAAGAAAATTGCCAACCCTGCAGCATTACCTTCAACCAGGAAGAAGTAACTACCGGCAACAATAGCCATCATGATAAAAAGGGGAATACTCAACAAAGCATTGATTAATTTCCCTCCAGGCTTGATACCCTGTCGTGGTTTCGCAAGCTGATAAAGGTTGATGCCACATAATGCCAAAAAACCGATAATAACCGTAGGGTAAATCTCGGGATGATCGACTACGGCTGATGATTGGTAAACACTGTTTCGATATACCCAGGCAGAAATAACCAGTATAAGATTGCCCGACAACTGTGCAACACTGGAAATACGGTTATCTAACAGTGTTATAACGGGTCTGAATGCGATATGACGCTGTCTGACAGCACAGGTAATGGCACAAATAAACACCATCAATGCCAGAATGAAACGATTTTTTTCAAACGCAAAAATACTCATGGCTGCTACGCTGGCTTCAAGGCTACTAAAAGCAATAACAGCTGGTGTAATCCTTGCCTGGTTTTGTCGGGCAAGCTGATGCTTTTTAACGCACAGCTGCCGGGCACCTTCCAAGGAAGTACGGGCCGCCTCTCTATCAAAAGTCTGGTCAGTAAACAGTTCGTCCAGCTTATCAGTTTCGGCTGCGAGCTTATTCAACTCCAACTCAATATCAGGATTTACATTACAACTAGGAATCGGGATGTCGCCTCTTAGCGTAAAGTAATCATGCCAGATCGATTCTCCCACTTTAAGTAACTGAGCGTGTATTTTTTCGCAATTACCTGCAAAAACAATGGTTATCAACAGTAAAAAAACCGGTAGTGAAGATACCCACTCCTGCAGGCTACGCTGAGGAAATTTGCAAAACATACTTAAGCTATTCTTTATCAGCAGCAGTACATTCAGGCAGCTGCGGGTTTTTTTCACAGCGCAGTCTTCTCATGATGGTGAGCATTTTATCATTATAAATACCTTTTCCACGAAGCCTGATCCGGGCTTGCCTAAACACTTCGTTATAGCTGGTCTTATCGTTTTCAGGAATGTTAACCCAGAGTTTTTGCGGGATTTTACGCTCAGTATTTTCAATGACCTCGACCAATCTATCAAACCGGCTTAAAGCGAAGTCGCGCGAATTTTGACCAAATCCTTCCGGAAATTTAGCTTTTCGAATGACGATCTGCAGCGTGAGCTGAGCCAGTGAAAAATGTATAACTCCGCCTTTGGGTTCCAGCCCTTTATAAAGCTCCATCGCTTCATACATAATCGCAGGCCCATAGGTCACATCGACAGAGCCATTATTAAATTCGCTGTACATATTGGCAATGGTCGTACTCACAGGCGAAGCGCCAACAAAAGTGACCATTTCAGTCTGGGCAGGATCCGAGTCCAAAATAGCAATTCGTTTACCGGCTAATTCACCTACAGTATCTACCGTCCGGTCTTTGACAAACATATAAGCTGCACCCGCAGGTAGAATGCCTACCACTTCATAGGGATCATTAAACATCAATTTTTCAGCTTTTTTTGAACTGATCGTGCCAATTGCCGATTTTAACAGGCCATAATCCTGAATTGAGCCAATAGCATCCATACTGCCTGTAAAAGGATTAAACTGGCGTGCCCGAATGCCGGTAAAAATGACGGCATCGCATGTACCCGCTTTAAAATCCTCAGCTGCCACGCGCTCATTGGTATAGGGTTTAAGCGTAAAGTCAACACCCCAGGCAAGAGCAGCTGTTTTGTAATCCTTCATTTCAGCAAAATAAGGGCCATTGGCGCCGAGCATATCAAAGACACACAGGCCTTTTGTCCCCGCAGCAGTGATACTGGCGCTCGCCAACGAGATAAATCCTATTACTAACTTCAATAAGGTATGGTCATAAATGTTCATAAGTAAATACTCCGTTTTTTCTCTATTTTTCATGAAAATGTTATCTGCCCGGCAGAAATATTGTTTATAGGAAAAATTTCTTTACATATTGCAATGCATGTCAATTTACTTTTTCAACTTTACCACAACCCTGCTTTGTCGCTAATTATCCAAAACTTCTTGCCGTTAATTTAAGCAATGCGCGGCCTGATCTTTTAGAAAATATCGCTGCTTAGGTAGTTATTTGAGCATATCGTCAATATTAATGGTATCTGCAGCTTTTTTTGGATCATCCCAAAAAGTACCTAGTCCAGAGACAGGTGTACGTTTACCCGTTGCTTCAGTCCATAAGCGATCTGAAATGGCCTGTAATTGCAGAGTAGTAAATTCGTCCAACAATCTATATGCCGGCATCGTGTGAGCCTGCGTTTTTGCCTCCTGATGACGGCGAATGATGGCTTTTACTTGATCCGTATGACCAAGCCCCATCTGGATTTGAGCCGCTAATACCTGAGTAATCGGAACACCTTGTTGCAAACCGGTTCGCATCGATTGATCCAATATCTTTAACGGATCGACATCGGCAGGTTTGTTACTTGGTATAGTTACCCAAATAGCTGCCTGGATTGCCTTGGGTAAGCCCCACCACTTTTCATTATCCAGACAACTGGCGCCCCGGCCCACTTTAGACGCAATATCCAGCGGCACATTGGCGTTCCCCTCGGAAGCCAAATCATTGAGCATGGCCTGCAAGCCGTCTAAAAGACCAATCAACCAATAAAGCTCTTCATTATCGGAATTAAGTACCGGACATTCACCGCCAGGCTCCGCAATTGCTGATACCAGGCTGTTATAACCCGCTAATTGCCTGCGCGCCGCTTGATTAAGGAATCTTTTTTGGGCAATTCGGGCATCTTGGGCTTCCAGGACATTTTTAGAATACACCGCCCGCAAGTAACGCAGCTCTTCTTCCCAGGCCTTAAATTCTGAACAGCTGCCGGCCAATAAATACAACATAATAGCCAGTTCGTCAGGAGGCGTGGTTACTCGGGAAAAACTTAAAATGAAGGGTGTAAAAGCTTTTGACATCGAACAGCCAAGATCGAGATCATTGCTTGCCAACACATAGGGTACAGTTTCATCTTCAGCGAAACCTATCAACACATAGCCAGTGTTTTTATAAACTAGCGAACAAGTACTCAGCGCTAATTGTAAAAGCAAAATAAGTGGAATCTTGTACCAATTAGAGCTTTTATCATTGTTTAACTTCATCTCCAATTTCTCCAAATATTTATTGGTGTCTCAAGCAGGATACTACTAGCCAACATATCAAAGTAGGCTGAGACACATTTTTATCGATATCTTAGCACCAGGACCCTTAATGATTTTATAAAAGTAAAGGATTAGTCACTAAATTTGTTTGTGATGACTTGACTTTGGAAAAATCGCACTTTGTAAAATATTGCGGAATTTCAGCATCGCATCATTAAATACCATTTTGTCGATTCACATTGTCCAGGTTCCTATGGCTTTATTAATCTGTTTAATACAAGCCCTTTGGGCCTCTGAGAAGTTACTTGTTTCAGACAGCATCATTGTGATGTCATGCATGGAATTAACGATTTCTTCGACAGTCAAGGCTGCTTGAGTTACCAATTTTTTGCCATCGCAAACTTTATTTAACGAGACATCCACTAGATTTTTGATTTCTTCGGCTGCTGCAGCAACACGTTGCCCAAGGTTACGCATTTCTGTGGACACGGCAGCGAATCCTTCACCTTGTTCTCCAGCACGTGCTGCTTCAATTGCTGCGGTGTGGGCAAGCATTTTGGTTTGGAGCACAATGTCATCGATTACCCGAATGATGCCAGCGATTTTGTGTGCATAATCATCAATTTCATCCATATTCAATACGACTTGATTGATTGCTTCGATACCCTTGTCTGCCATAGTTGAAGCGTCAACGGCAATTTGGATTGCTTGCTCGCCGGTTTGATTCGTCAAATCACGATTACCCGATGCGATTTCTTTATCGCCGGAGCTGATGCTGTCAATGGCTGCTTTGATTTGATTGATGCTTTCTTTGAGTTTTTCCACGGTGATATTTGCATCATTCTTGACTAGTTCGAAGCTTCCGGAACAGTCATGGGTGATCGTTAGTGTCAGGTTGCGATGTGCCAAAGCGTTCAGCACACGCCGGACATCATTGATGCCACTTTCAACGGTTTCCAGAAGCTCATTAAGTCCCTCGCCCAGTTGTATAAAGAAGCCTTCTTTGTGCTCTATTTCAATGCGTCTGGTGAAGTCGCCCCTGATGGCAGCCTGCAGGATTGCATCTACCTCGTTTTCAGCCAATTTTTCGATGGTGTAATCCTTGCATTCGGCTACAGTTCCCAGGCGTTGGCCTTCATCGTTAATCACGGGACTGACAATTAACGATATAGGGCGGCCACCCACCTCAATACAAGCTGAGTGCGCGGAGTGCAAGGAGGAGAGTATCTGGGCCTGATACGAAGGGTTCTTGTGAAAACTGTCAATATTAGTGCCGACCAGACTAGCGACTGAGAAATCAGGTAATTGCTTGCGAATATCATCCTCGGCTTTACCGAGTATTTCAAGCACCGACTTGTTGGCGTAAATGATGTTGCGGACATTGTCGGCGATCATTACGCCAGTACTGACGTTATCGAGAGCAACCTTGATGCGCCGGTGTTCATCAGCGATGCGTTTGGTTTCCGCGACATCAAAACCGCACTTGATTTGCATTGCCTTGAGCGCTGCCATCACTTTGCCGAGTTCGTCGTGGGATTCGATATCGATGGTATTGTTGTAGTGGCCCTGGGCGATTTTACCGAAGTGACTAATGGCGGTTTCCAGTGGGCGCACGATAGCACGAATCAGGGTGAAACCCAGGCTCAGAGCCAGCGCAATACCCATCAGGATCAACCCTATGGCGATGTTGCGGGTATTGTTATAGCGAGATTGTGCAGCCGCATAGACCTCTTTGGCGACATCCATCTGTAATTGCATTAACTCCCGGATAGATTCGTTAGCCCGTTTGTAGAGGGGGCTAATGTCTTTTTTTCTGATCTTGTCGGCCAAAGCGATGTCATTGGCGCGCAGTGCCTCCATTGCCGGTTTTAGGCCTTTGCGCACGAAGCGAGTGCTGTTTTCGGTAAAATTGTCCGCCAGGATTTTTTCCTCGGGCGTCAAATGAGTGGCCAGGTACGCATTCCAGGGTTTGGTGATTGCCAGGATGTTTTGATCCAGTTCAGTGGCGTTTTGCTGAATGGTCTCCGGGTTTGGGTTGACCAGACTGCCAGCGATAAGCATTAGATTTTCCCGCTGTAGTTCACTGATAGTGAACATCAGGCCCATGGTAACCGTTCGATCCTTATACACCGAACGCAAGCCTTCGTTGGTCTTGTTCATGCCTCGCAAGCCCATGCCGCCAATGACCATCATCAGTAAAGACAGCAGTCCGATGAGGAATGTCAGACGGGATTTGACGGTAAAGTTCTTGAATGGATTGAGCTTTCCCCACAAGGTCGAGTTGACGACTTTGCCATCCTGTATTTTCAGGCTGCCCGCTTTGCCGTCACGGAAAAGCCGGTAAACTTCGTTTGCCGCATCGATTTGCTCAGGGCTGGCTTTGAGGCGGACAGACATGTAGCCAACCAGTTGATCGTTTTCGTAAAAAGGAGCGACATTGTTTAATAGCCAATAATAATCACCGTTTTTGCAGCGATTCTTGACCACACCGGTCCAAGGGCGTCCTGCTTTCAGGGATTTCCACATATCTTCGAAGAATTCTGCTGGAACGTCAGGATGACGCACTATGTTGTGCGCTTTACCGATCAGCTCTTCCCGTGAAAAACCGCTTATTCGGATAAAGTCCTCGTTGGCGTAAGTAATCACCCCTTTCAGGTCAGTCTTGGAAACAATGGAGATGTTCTCTTTTATGGGATATTCAACATCGGTGACCGGCATATTGATTTTCATAAACTTTCTCTTTTAACTGGGTTTGATAATGCACTCCGATGACTGTTTAACTCCCCTGCTGCCTCGATCCAGCCGGATGACCGGCGCTGCTCAGGTAATTTCTGCATTTTTATGCGGATCCGCTGATCGGCCTGTCTTAAACGTGACCTGCAGCAAACCGGAATCCGATGTAATTGTCACGATTGACAGGCGCGTACCAGCCGC
>JAQTMV010000192.1 GCA_028714175.1 Methylococcales bacterium | reverse complement strand
CTTCGATCAATCCGGGTAATTCCGGTGGCGCGCTGGTTAATCTTCGCGGGGAATTAATAGGCATGAATACAGCAATCCTGGCTCCCTCCGGCGGTAACGTCGGCATCGGTTTTGCGATACCAGCCAATATGATCATGGCTATTAAAGAATCCCTGGTTAAACACGGCGAAGTAAGACGCGGTTTGCTGGGCGTAACCACACAGGATTTGACACCTGAACTGGTTAATGCATTTAACCTGGAAAACAAGCAAGGTGCTGCTATCAGTCGAATTGAAAGCAACTCTCCTGCTGCAAAAGCCGGTTTAGAGCCGGGTGATATTATTGTGTCTGCGAATGGCCGGCCCATTAAAAACAGTCAGGACATACGCAACATAGTTGGCCTATTGCAAATTGGCGACAAGGTTAATATAGAGTACTTCCGTGGCAACGAAAAAAAAGTAGTGACTGCGACTATCGGTAAACCGGAACAACAATTACTGGCAGGCGAAAAACTGCATCGCTTATTAAAAGGTACAGTTTTAAGCGCAACGCAAAAAGATCAGGTAGAAGGTGTTTTAATTGGAAAAATTCATACATCGTCCTATGCCTGGCAGGTAGGCTTACGTCCCGGCGACGTTATCGTATCGGCAAATCGCTATCGTGTGCGTAATCTTGAGGAATTAAAACAGGCTGTTGACCCCGATAATGCGCTGTTAATTAATATCCAGCGCGGACAGGAAGGATTCTTTGTTGTGTTAAGATGATAGAGCAGGCGCAAGGCTAAAGATACAAGGCGAAAAGAACTTGTTAAACCTTTAGCCTTGCGCCTTTAGCCTCATGCCTTTAAATAAAATATGAACGTAGATAAAAGTTTTATCCCCTTAAACATTGCCATATTGGTTGTTTCCGACACCCGCACCGGCGCCGATGATACCTCGGGTAAAACCCTGGCAGAACGAGCAATTGAAGCCGGGCACCATGTCATTGAAAAGAAAATTGTGCCCGATAATATTTATCAGATCAGGGCCGCAATTTCAAACTGGATTGCCGCGGATGACATTAATGTGGTGATAAGCACAGGCGGTACTGGCGTAACTGGCCGAGACGGTACGCCTGAAGCCGTGGAGCCTTTACTGGACAAGGTTCTGGATGGTTTTGGCGAAACCTTCAGAATGCTTTCCTATCAGGATATTAAAACCTCAACCATCCAGTCCAGAGCCATTGCCGGCGTAGCCAATGCAACCTATCTGTTTTGTCTGCCAGGTTCATCTGGCGCCTGTCGCACTGCCTGGGACGCAATAATCAGGGAACAACTGGATTATCGTACCCGGCCCTGCAATCTGGTTCAACTGATGCCCAGACTTTTGGAAAAATAACATGAGATCCGGTTTTTTATTTCTTGGTGCGATAAGCGCACTTACCGGAGTCGCTATGGGCGCTTTTGGCGCCCATGGCTTAAAAGCGACCTTAAGTCCCGAGATGTTAACGGTCTATCAAACCGGAGTAATTTATCAAATGTGGCACGCACTGGGACTAATTGGTATTGCCCTCATGCGTCTGCAAGTTCCTGACTCCAGATTACTGAATTGGGCAGGTTGTCTGATGTTCGCCGGCATAGTGCTGTTTTCCGGCAGCTTGTATCTACTGGCGCTACTCAATCTAACAGGGTTAGGCATGATTACGCCGATAGGCGGCGTTAGCTTTTTAACGGCCTGGCTTTTAATCGCTATTTTTGCAGCAAAAAAAACATCACAGCAGGTATAAACATGCGCGACGCTAACCCCAAAACAATTTATTTAAAAGACTACACCGTACCTGACTATCTTATTCATAGCGTAGAATTAAACTTTACGTTGGATGAAGAAAACACACGGGTTATCTCACGACTCACTATGAGCCGTAACCCTGCCAGCCGGTCGACTGATGCGTCATTGATTTTATCGGGGGAAAACCTCACTTTGATTGACGTTGTCCTGAATGACGACAACCGGTTGACTGAACAACACTATCTGCAAACGCAGGATTCGTTAATCATCCATGAAGTGCCTCAGCATCGCAGCTTTGTGCTGACCATCGAAAATACGATTAACCCAAAAGCCAATACGGCATTGGAAGGATTGTATCTTTCTAAAAGCATGTTATGCACCCAGTGCGAGGCTGAAGGTTTTAGAAAAATTACTTATTTTCTCGATAGACCCGATGTGATGGCACGATTCACGACGACTTTAGTCGGCGATAAAGACCGTTATCCGGTTTTATTATCCAATGGCAACAAAATCGCTCAAGGCGAGTTAGCCGGTAACCGCCACTGGGTAACCTGGGAAGATCCTTTCAACAAGCCTTGCTATTTGTTTGCACTGGTTGCAGGGGAATTAGACTGCATCGATGACAGCTTTACCACGCAATCCGGTCGCAACATCAGTTTGCAGATTTTTGTTGAAAAACACGATCTGGATAAATGCGCCCATGCCATGCAGTCGCTAAAAAATGCCATGTGCTGGGATGAACAGGTCTATGGTCGTGAATACGATCTGGACTTATATATGATTGTTGCAGTCGGTCATTTCAATATGGGCGCGATGGAAAACAAGGGCCTTAATATATTCAATACCAAATTTGTGCTGGCACGGCCTGATACCGCAACCGATTCGGATTATGAGCATATTGAAGGTGTTATTGCTCATGAATATTTCCATAATTGGACGGGTAATCGCATCACCTGCCGGGACTGGTTTCAGCTCAGTCTGAAAGAAGGCTTTACCGTGTTTCGCGATCAGGAGTTTACCGGTGACCGCACCTCCAAAGCGGTAAAACGCATCGAGGATGTTAACAATCTGCGCACACGCCAGTTTGCCGAGGATGCAGGCCCCATGGCGCATCCAATCAGGCCGGATGCTTATATAGAAATTAACAACTTCTACACGTTAACGGTGTATGAAAAAGGCGCCGAAGTGGTACGCATGATTCATACCTTGCTGGGCGCTGAAGGCTTTCGCAAAGGCAGTGATTTATATTTTGAACGCCATGACGGCCAGGCGGTAACATGCAATGATTTTGTCAATGCGATGGAAGCGGCAAACGCAGTTGATTTATCCCAATTTCGGCGCTGGTATACGCAGGCAGGAACGCCGGTATTAACAGTTCAACAAGCCTACAACTCCTCTGCACAAACCCTGACTTTAACCATCAGCCAATATTGCCCGCCTACGCCTGGACAAGCTCATAAAGAACCGCTTCATATTCCGGTTACTGTGGGTTTAATCGGTAAAGATGGCTCTGTTGCACCTTGTAAACTGAAAAATAGTGCCCAAGCAAGTAATGAAGTTGTTTTGCAACTTACCCAGGCCGGGCAAACCTTTACCTTTGAGGATCTGAAAGCACAGCCTGTAGTTTCTATTTTAAGAGGTTTTTCAGCACCCGTTAAACTGGTCATGGAGCGCGGTCTTGAAGAACTGGCGTTTTTATTAAGCTACGACAGTGATACCTTTAATCGCTGGGAAGCCGGTCAACAACTTGCCGGACAGATTATTGCAGGGCTAATAGCTGATGTGCAGAATGACCGGAAAATGTACGTTAACCCGATTATTATTGAAGCATTTAAACAGGTAATGGAACAATCTTGGAGTGACTTGTCGTATTTTTCCTTATTATTAGGCCTGCCTTCAGAAAGCTATCTGGCAGAACAAATGCAGGTTGTGGATGTAGAAGCCATTCATAAGGCCCGCGAGTTTGTCGTGCTGGCCTTGGCCAAACAACTACAAACACAGTTTAAAACCTTATACCTGGATAATCATAAGGATGAATCAGGGCTATTTGATTCCGGCGCTATTGGTCGCAGACGCATCAAAAACATTTGTTTAGGTTATTTAGGCAGACTTGAACAACAGGACATTCAACAATGGTCACAACAGCAATTTGACACTGCCAAAAATATGACCGACCAAATGGCTGCTTTAGCCGTCATCGTTAATAGTTCGCATCCTGCCAAGCAACAGTGCCTGGCCGGGTTTTACGAACAATGGCAAACTGAAGCATTGGTGATTGATAAATGGTTTGCACTGCAAGCATCCAGCCATAACCCGGATACTTTTGCTACCGTTCCGGCGTTAATGCAGCATCCGGCGTTTGATTTAAAAAACCCAAATCGCGTCAGAGCCCTGATTGGCGCATTTAGCCAGGCGAATCCATTACATTTTCATGCCGCAAATGGTCAAGGTTATCAATTTCTCTCCGATCAGATTATCGCCCTTAACACCTTAAACCCGCAGATTGCTTCACGCATGTTAAGCCCATTAACATCATGGCGCAAATATGACACGGGCAGGCAGGCACTAATGAAAGCACAATTGGAAAGAATCATGACCACCGAAGCTATTTCTATAGATGTTTATGAAGTGGCAAGCAAAAGCCTGATTTGAATAATGTAATCCATAGTGCTGTTTTTTTGTTAGCCAAGTAAGGGAGCGAACCAATTTTAACCGTAATAGGCGTGTGGTGTGGGCAACGTTATTCTGCCCTCCTTTTATCAATTATTCCGGTGGGCAAAAAAAACTGCCCCCCTACTTGGCTTGATCCAATAATTTTGGAGCTTTCGGTTAGTCGGGTGGCATCGCGGTTGTGGTGTAATTATTACTGCTCTTAGAGTAGAATTTAATGCTTGCTGCACATTGCTTGCAATAATAGCATTCAAAACGAAATAGTCGCCGCCGCTGCTCATGTAAATGGTGCATTAACGACCGAAGGAGACGCTGCCGATGCAAGCGACTCTTAACCAGCCCATGGTTTGGGTTAGCGATAGAGCAACCCGACATTTGCATGCAGCTCGACATGTTGAGATTCGTACCACACCCTAATTTACTTGCTTCGAAAGTAGTCTACTGATAAGGAGCCAATATGTTTCTAACATCGTATCCGCAACTTACGCTTGATAGTCTCGGGACGACTGCGTCCTGCCTGAATAAAGTCGAGGCAAGATACCTGTACGACCATGATATCCCCAATTATTTCAGGCACGGTGTAACCGTAAGCGCAGGCGATACCGTATTTGATGTGGGCGCTAACATAGGCCTGTTTGCACTCTCGGCCTATCGGCAATGCGACGGTGATGTGCGCGTTTTCGCCTTCGAACCGATTCCTCCCATTTTTAAGGTACTACGCCTAAACGCAGAGCGTTACGACCCAGATAAACTAAAGACGTTTTCAATCGGGCTTTCACGCGAACAGAAAACTCTCAGATTCTCTTATTTTCCCAGATTGCCAAGTTGGTCCTCCGCCTATGTGGACCGATCGAATTTACAGCTTGCACGCACTCGTTTTAAGCTCTCCCTGCTTGCCGACATCGAAGCAGGTCGACTTCTGCCCTGGCTTCAACGAGCGCCTTTGTCGATCCGTTTGTTTGTGCTTGATGCCGTGGTCAAATGGCTGTCGAAGATCAGAAATTTCAATTGTGATGTGAGAACGTTGTCTAATATTATACGCGAGCAGCGTATCGACCGCATAGATCTGCTCAAAGTTGATGTGGAAGGCGGCGAACTCGATGTCTTGATGGGTATCGACGATCACGATTGGCAAAAAATCAGGCAAGTTGTGCTGGAGGTCGAGCATTTCTCCGAACGATCTCAGGGTGTCGTGGCATTACTGGCTAAACAGGGATTTTCTCGGATCAAATCAGAACAGTTGGGCGACGCTCAAAGGGCAACCGACATCGGCATGATCTATGCGATTGCGAGTGGATAGTGCTTTGCAAATCGAAGACAATCCAACCTACAAATCCACCCGCATAGGTCTGGCTGATTCCTTTTTTAAAGCAGGCAATGCAGCAATCGCTTCACGCAGCTTGGTTTCCCAATTACGTCTGAGCTGCAACATATAGTCATCATCATCGTCAAAACAATAATATTCATCCAGACTAAAGCTGTTTTTCCGGTAGATTAACATTTCTACAGGCGCTCCAACACTGGCATTACTGCGTATCGTGGAGTCCATAGACACAAGGCAGCAACGCGCCGCCTCGTCTATTGATGTGCCCAGTTTAAGAAAACGGTCCAGTATCGGTTTGCCGTACTTACTCTCGCCAATTTGTAAAAAAGGCGTGTTGGCTGAACTGGTTATGCTGTTGCCTTCTTTATAAACCATATATGCGCCATGCAGATCATCGCCGATTTGTCCCGCTAAAATAAAGCTCGCGGATGGGTTAAACGCCGATTGTCCCTCAGAACTTATATGCTGTTTTTGTTTCTCAACACTGACATGACCCAAATATTCAGCAGCCTCAAACAAGCTTTCCACAGTATTTAAATTGATTTTGGCATTCTTTATTTTATCGCGATGTAATTGCTCTAAAACGGCTTGGGTTGTAGCCAGATTACCGGCGCAGAGTAACACAATCTTACGATCACTTAGCGTATTAAATGCGTGCATTTTGCCATGCGTACTGACGTTATCAATACCGGCATTGGTTCTTGAATCAGAAACCAGGATAAGTCCTTCGTTTATAGAAGCTGCAAGACAATAAGTCATGATCATTCAGTCAAAATTATTATAAATGTACATTATGTGAATTATCCAGCAAATCAACGCGAACGTCCATGCTGTTCAATAAACAGCCTGAGCCAAACTGGTGAAATACCGAAACATCCGCTGCATCGCGTCCAAAAGCAATAGTCACTCTGCCGCCCTGCAAATCACTTTGGGTGGGATCGAATGTATACCATCGACCGCCCACATAAGCCTCAAACCAGGCATGTAAATCCATCGGTTGCAGATTATGCAAATAACCTGCCACAATACGTGCCGGGATGCTGATGCTGCGACATAAGGCTATACCCACATGAGCAAGATCTCTGCAGACGCCATGGTTACGGCTACAAACTTCAATTGCCGACAAGGCCGAGTCGCTGGAACCCGGCAGGTACTGTATTGAATGCCGAACCCAATCGACAATTTTACTGACTTGATCATAGCCCGGCAAGGCATCAGTCACCAGATGCCTGGCAAGCTCGCCAAACCGGTCTGACTCGCAATAACGACTGGGCAACAAATAAGGCAATACATCATTAGGAAGATGCTGTATTTCAACAAAATAAGCCCCGGGGGCTACTTCAACACTTCCCGGGGCTATCACCTCTGCCGATGTATGAATAAGAAAATGACCCGGCGGCGCAAGCAGGCGCTGACATGAATTGCCATAGCTATCAGTACTTTCTAATACCGGTATAGCGGGTCTAATAGTATAAACCTCGCGGGCAATATATTGCTGTATGCCTCTGTAGGGGCGTAACATTAAAATCAGAGCCGTCGCTTCATCCATCTGGAAACGAAGATTACAACTGACTCTCAGCTTCATACGGATTGCGTTCTGTAAAACAACACTATCAACCGCAAATGTCTTAGGCCCACTTGCAGTTGATTTGGAAAGCAGATAAATACAAACTTGAGAACTTCATCAACAAATGACGCTTATTTTTTGGCAAGCAGGCCTTTAAAAAAATCAATAGCATTTTCCGCCAGCTCATTTACTAAAGACGGGCTATCGCCATGCGGCTCGGTTTCGCCAAAGGGTTTACCGTTCTTCTGGGTAAATTTATAAATAAAATAGGCCAGAGGGGCAAATGCCGCAGTTGCTATAATCCACATCCATACGAACAATTCAATAAGATCACGGGTCATAATTCCTCCTAAAAATATTATTTTTATATCTGATGTTACGCATCTTTACCGGAATTCATTAATTTAGAAATTTTTTCATCGGTGAAATGCCAGATTTCAGATATACACCGGGTAACAAAAGCTTACTTAAAATTCCAATATAACGCTCAATCAAAAATGCCACAAGTATAAAATTCATTTTTACAACAAAGGCGTCCTGTAAATCCTAATTAGCTATAGACATGGAAAATAATTAGTCCGTTTTATCTATTCAAAACTCCTTTTCAGTTGCGTTGTAAAAAAGTTCATCGTATACTTTAATTTGGCTTGCTTGATCAAGCTAGCGCATATTCAAAAACTTCTGGAGGTGATTATTATGAAATGGGAAACACCAAGCTATACAGACCTGCGTTTCGGTTTTGAAGTAACAATGTACATCTACAACCGTTAAACGAAAACTCCCAACTTTACCATCGGGAGCGGGTTAAAACCTAATTAAGAAAGGGGTTCGTCGAGAGCCCTTTTTTTTGCCTGAAAACCTTTATTCCCGTATCATTTAAGCCTTTGGTTTCAGGCTTTCATTATGAAAATTAGAGTTCTTGGTTCAGGTGCAGGTGGCGGCTTCCCGCAATGGAACTGCAACTGCCATAATTGTCATCGTTTTCGTCTACACAAAATGAACGGCACAGCGCGCACCCAGTCATCGATTGCAGTGAGTACTGATAATAACAACTGGCTACTGTTTAACACTTCCCCTGATATTCGCGCGCAACTGGAGGCCTTCCCGGCGATTCAGCCTAAAGCGGGCATCCGGAATACGGGCATCAAAGCCATAATGTTAATTGACAGCCAGATTGATCATACCACCGGTATGCTGATGCTCAGGGAAGGCAAACCGCTGGATGTCTATTGTACTGACATGGTTAAACAGGATCTGACCACGGGCTTTCCCTTATTCACTATGCTGGAACACTACTGCACGGTCAATCATCATTCAGTTCCTGTCGATGGCAGCAGCTTTACTATTCCGGCTATCGCTGATTTGCGCTTTTATACCCAGGCCCTGAAAAGCAAAGCGCCGCCCTATTCGCCACACCGTCATGATCCGCATGAAGGCGACAATATCGGCGTCATCATCGAGCAAATTTCAACCGGCAAAAAAGTATTTTATTCACCAGGCCTGGGCGAAATAGAACCGCATGTTATGGAAGCGATGCAAGCCGTTGATTGC
>JAQTMV010000191.1 GCA_028714175.1 Methylococcales bacterium | reverse complement strand
TGTTGGCGCCAACATCAGGTTCCAGGCGGTTGAATTTCCTCTTTATGCCATCTATAACTGCGATATCAATCATTCCACCATTATATCGAAACGATTTAAAACGGCCAGTTATTTATTTACATCTACTAAGGGTCTGCAGATGAAGCCGTAGTAATCGTAAAGTTCGGTGCCGATGAATTCATGGTGACATGGAGGATGGTAAAACATCAAATCAGCAACAGGACGTTGGAGGTGAAGGGCGGGACACATAATAAGCGGTCATAATCGCAGATTACAGATGAGTGGTTCGAGATCAGCCTAATAAGGAGCGATCATGTATTTGCGTCGTAAACAGTAAATGAATTGATCGTGCGGATTGTTGAAAGATCACTACTAAAGAGAATGAAGTCTGTGGAAGCGAAACAGGCATGCCCAAATAGGTCATGGCATTCATCGCCGCGATACGTGTATGCACCTCGGTGACCTGGGTGTAAAACAAACGCGAGGCCAAACTGTCGCTGAACAGTTGCAGGGATATCCGCGGCAAGGTCAGCATCTCATCAGTATTTAATTCCTCCGGTTCCATGCCTGAAATCAGCGTTTGCCGGACTACATAGGATACTTCCAGCAAAACTTGTTCGTCATGCAGGTTTTTTATAGCCTCCCATACTGCCCTACGTTGATCCAGGGGCAGCGATTCAAGGATAGAGCCAATATCTGTCGGATGCGACAACGCAAACTTTTCCTGAATGCGGGTTTGATGCTGTTTGTGCAGCATTGCTTCAACCAGTTCATGATGAATTGAGTGGCCTCTTTTAACCAGTGATTTTTCCAGCAGTGTAATGACCTCCTGTAACTGATGCTGTAAGAATTGTCCCGAAAGGAGTTTGCCGGAAGATTGCATAGCACGCTGTTGGTTTATGAAATTGTTATGTTTTTTTCCTTAACCAAGCAATCACAAGTCATGAACCTTGTTCTACCATCCTAAATCAACACCATATTATCTCTGTGTATCATTTCAGAATCATCTGCATAACCCAGAATTTTCTCAAATTCCGAACTGCTTTTGCCCGCTATCAATTGGGCATCGATCTTGCCATAATTAATGAGTCCCCGGGCAATCTCCACGCCCTTTTCATCCCTGCAGGATACCAGTTCGCCGCGCTCAAACCGGCCTGATACCGATTTAACGCCGACCGCTAACAGGCTTTTGCCGTCACTTTTCAATACCTTGACCGCACCTGCATCCAGAACCAGTTGCCCCTTAATCTGCAACTGCCCGGCGAGCCAGCGTTTTCTTGCAACCAGAGGTTCAATATCCGGTAAAAAATAAGTGCCTAAATCAACCCCTGCAATCACGGAGGTAATCACCCCATCAACTGCTCCTGCAGCGACTACAGTTGCCGCGCCAGACCTGGATGCCAATCTTGCCGCACGTATTTTAGTCGACATCCCGCCTCGCCCCAACCCACTCCGACTTTTGCCTGCCATTTTTTCCAGGCGGTTATCATTGACGCTGATTTCAGAAATTAATGTTGCTTCGGGATATAAACCGGGGTCGCCGGTAAACAAACCTTTTTGATCGGTCAGAATGATGAGTAATTCTGCTTCCACCAGATTGGCTACCAATGCCGCCAGCGTATCATTATCACCAAAGCGAATTTCTTCTGTGGCAACGGTGTCATTTTCATTGATAACAGGGACTACACCAAATTTAAGCAAGGTTAGCAAGGTGCTACGTGCATTCAAGTACCGCTGTCTGTCTGAAAGGTCATCATGCGTCAGCAAAATCTGAGCCGCATGTAAGCCATATTGCCGGAAATTATCATCAAAACTCCGCACCAGGCCCATTTGGCCTACAGCTGCCGCTGCCTGTAACTCATGCAAGGTTTTTGGCCGTACTTTTAAGCCTAAACGACACATGCCTTCCGCTACAGAACCCGAAGATACTAGCACTACATCAATCGACTGCTGCCTTAAATCCGCCATTTGCTTAACCCAGGCGCTGATGGCTGCTTTGTCAAGACCTTGCCCGCCTTTGGTCAATAAAGAGCTGCCGATTTTGACGACTATCCGCTTGACTTTTGAAAACTCAGTTCTGCTCACTTTTTATCAACCGCTGTTGTTCTAAAAAGTTCATGATGGCGAACATTAATTCTTTGGTACCATCGCCATTAATTGCAGCAGTTTTGAATACGGGTGCTGTCCAGCCCAGTTCATCGACAATTGCCTGACAACGCTCATTCACTTCTTCAACCGGCAATCGATCTATTTTATTCAATACCAGCCAGCGCGGCTTTTGAGCCAAATCATCATTCCATTTTTCAACTTCATGAATAATTTTTTTTGCCGCTTGTACGGGTGTATCCATACTCTCATAAGGCGCTACGTCTATCAGGTGCAACAATAGGCCCGTTCGCGACAAGTGCTTAAGAAACTGCAAACCCAGTCCGGCACCGTCAGCTGCGCCTTCAATAACGCCGGGAATATCCGCAATAACAAAACTGCGTAAATCATCAATTCTAACCACACCCAAATTAGGATGTAAGGTGGTAAACGGATAATCGGCAACTTTGGGTGTTGCTGAGGATACTGCCCGTATCAAACTCGATTTGCCGGCATTAGGCATACCTAATAAACCGACATCGGCAATCAAGGTCAGTTCTAGATTCAGGATGCGATGTTCGCCCTCAGTGCCCTTGCTGGCTTTTTGCGGGGCTCTGTTGATGCTGCTTTTAAAACGGGTGTTTCCTAAACCATGAAAACCGCCTTGAGCAACCAGCAGTGTTTCACCAATTTTAGTTAAATCACCAATGACTTCGCCCGTTTCTGCATCCGATACCTGTGTTCCTAGCGGTACCGGCACATAACAATCCTCACCTTTTCTGCCCGTGCAGTTGCGGCTCATCCCATTTTGGCCGCGCTGGGCTCTATGCACGGCATGATAACGAAAATCCGCCAGAGTATTCACATTCTCTACAGCCACCAAATAGACGCTGCCGCCATCACCGCCATCACCGCCATCGGGACCGCCAAAAGGAATGTATTTTTCGCGTCGAAAACCAATCGTACCATTACCGCCGTCACCCGCTTCTACGCGAACTTCTGCTTCGTCAACAAATCTCATAAATCACATACCGCCAAACTCAAAACCCAACCGATAAAAACAAAAAAAGCCCCGTCATGAAGGACGGAGCTTTTTTAAAGCTGTCGGGTTATATGCTACGCTAACCCCGTCTACATAACTGTTACATTAAGCAACAGCGATGTTTTATGCAGCAATAATACTGATAAATTTACGACTCTTAGGACCTTTAACCTGAAAAACAACTTTGCCATCAGCTGTTGCAAACAAGGTATGATCCTTTCCGCAACCTACATTATCACCAGCGTGAAAATGAGTCCCACGTTGACGAACGATTATATTTCCCGCAGTCACGCTTTCCCCGCCGAAACGCTTGACACCTAATCTTTTAGCATTAGAGTCGCGTCCGTTACGTGTACTGCCACCCGCTTTTTTATGAGCCATCTGAACTCCCCTGAAATTTAAGCAGAAATGCCAGTAATCTGGATTTCTGTATAATATTGACGATGCCCCATTTGTTTCATATGGTGCTTGCGTCTTCTGAATTTAATAATTTTGATTTTTTTATGTCTGCCTTGAGACAACACAGTGGCAGTAACCTTGCCGCCTTCAATAAAGGGCAGACCTACTTTAACATCATCATCCGTCTGGATCATCAGCACTTTATCAAATTCAATGTTGTCGCCTGTGCCCAGCTCCAGTTTTTCTATTTTTAAGGAAGTACCTTCTTCTACGCGGTACTGTTTACCACCGGTTTGAATTACCGCATACATATGCGCAAGCTCCATCAAGCATTAATCTGTTAAAAGTAAACAAATTATTATATTTTTAAAAAAAAATTGAGTCAATATAAAATTGACCGAACGGAGAAATCTCTTTCTTTAAGATAACACAATAATGCTATTGAAACCACGCTGGTTTGTTGAATAGCATGAACGATAAGCGAATTATTGAGTTATAATATCCTATTAATTTATTATTTATTATTTATTAATTTTGTATTTTTATAGTTAATACTATGAAACACACTTGCCACTTAATCATTTAGCGCTAAATCAATGGTACCGTACTCACAATCATTCCAGAAAGCACAGACAGCTATTGATTTTAACTTAATTAAGGATTTAACCACAGACGAAGCCAGGGCGGTCGACCAGCTCATTATTAATGAGTTAAGCTCCGATGTTATTCTTATTAACCAAATGGGGCACTATATTGTCGGGAACGGTGGTAAACGATTACGTCCGATGTTGCTGTTGCTTGCAGCCAAAGCTCTTGGAGAGGTAACACCAAATCATCTTGTGCTTGCAGCAGTCATTGAATTTATTCATACCGCAACACTGCTGCATGATGATGTTATTGATGAATCTGATCTCAGGCGCGGCAAGGAATCGGCTAATGCAGTTTGGGGTAACGCGGCCAGCGTATTAGTAGGTGATTATTTGTATTCCAGTGCGTTTGAAATGATGGTGCGCACGGGCAATATGCGGGTCATGGAAATACTGTCAAAAACTACAACCGCTATTGCCGAGGGCGAGGTATTGCAACTGCTGAACTGCAATAACCCTGAAACGACAGAAGCAAAATATCTTGAAGTTATCGCCAGAAAAACCGCAATTTTATTCAGTGCCGCGACCAGACTAAGTGCAGTTATCGTTGGCGCCCCCGCTGCAATTGAAGAAGGTCTTGCTCAGTACGGGCAGCATCTGGGAATTGCTTTTCAATTAATAGATGATGCTCTTGACTATAAAGCCAGTAAAGAAGATCTGGGCAAAAATCTAGGCGATGATCTTGCCGAAGGTAAGCCGACGTTGCCGTTGATTTACGCTATTCAAAAGGGCAACAAAAACCAGGCTGGAATCATCGTTGATGCCATTAAAAATAGCAACCGTAATGCCTTTAATGATGTTTACGCAATTGTGCAAAGCACTCAAGCCATTGCCTATACAGAACAACGCGCAGATGAAGAAGCCGAAAAAGCCATCAACGCACTGAGAGTTTTGCCTGATTCCAGATACAAAGAAGCCTTGACTTTATTGGCAAAATTTTCTGTTCAACGCAATTACTGAGGAAATAATGTAATGTTACTCCGTTGTACGGCACTGGAACATTAGCAATATGCGAAACAGTGAATATGAAGCTTATATTTCAAAATCGGGAAGGGTAAACAGGCTATTGGGACAGAATTGAAAAATCCAAAAAATACACACAAGGTTTTTATTTACACCGCATTACCGTGTGAGGCCAAGCCGCTGGTCAAGCACTTTGACCTAAAAAAGAATGTAAGCATTGAACCGTTTGCCGTTTATTTTAATCATGACATCTGTTTGACAGTAACCGGGCTTGGGAAAAGCGCGATGGCCGCGGGTGTGGCTTATACGCAGGCGTTGTTTGCTTCAACTGGGCATCCGGTCATAGTTAATATAGGTATTGCAGGACATAAGGATCATGCAGTGGGAAGCCTGTTTTTAATCGATAAAATTATTGATGTTGACAGCCAAAAAAACTATTATCCGCCCTTGGTTTTTACTCCGACTTGCCCTACTTCCAGTATCCAAACCGCCTCAAGGCCCCAGTTTGACTATGATCAGCCACATCTTTGCGACATGGAAGCTTCTGCTTTTTATGAAACGGCAGCGCGATTTTCTTCCGGCGAACTCATTCTATGTCTGAAAGTGATTTCAGATAATCAATTGTCACCCGCCGAAAATATTGATCCGAAACAGGTTTCCGCATTAATAGCTGCGCATGTTTTAACAATTGGGGCATTACTGACACACGCAACCGGCTTGTCGGACCAGATAACTACACTTAAGCCCATTCAATATGAACAACTGCTACAAAGCTATTATTTTACCGCCAGCGAACGGATGAAATTAAAAAATCAGTTGACTCGCTGGGCTGCATTGACCCGTAAGCCAATTCCCGATTTTGACGAAACCCGGCTACATAACGGCAAAGACTTATTAAACTGGCTGGATCAACTGATTGGTAAAACTGACTTCTATTTGTAACACTGTCGTGCTGATTTATAAAAAGAACAAGGCGTTCTTGGTGACGGCGACAATACCAATATAGACAAAACAAGCCATTGCACCGATGAAAGCCAGCCATCGGATTGTACCGCGATTATGCATAACGACTACACCTAAGCCAATGTAACCAAATAATGCTGCTATTTTGGCGATGATCCAGCCATAGTTTGCGTATAGCCACCCCCCCTGAAAAACCAGGGCAATACCGCTAAGCAGTAATAGGGTATCAATTATATGAGGTGTGATTTTGAAGAGTTTTTGTTTAAGTATTGCCGGATGAGTTTCTGACAGAATAACTCTGCCAACAAAACTGAAAATGGATAGCAAGACAAAGGTAAGGTGAAACATTTTAATCATGTTGTTCTCAAATTGTTGAGTCTCAGTTTTTATAGTATAACGCTGTAAACAACAGAAACAGAGAATTCTGAATTTGACTTATATTCAAAAAGTTCATTAGTTAAATTTGATACCTGAGTTCTCCTCTGTTTTCGAAACAAATTTTATCTTTCGACAAGATCTGGGCAAACGGACTTGTGAAAATATTTAAGATGCTTGGCAGAGCTTAAATTACTTGAGTCCATACACCTTCAGCTGGCTACACACTTTTTGTTGATTATCGGGAACGGTACAGTTGTTGTTATCCCCGACGCGGTAAATCATGACGTACACTCTGCCGTTTGCTACAACGGGAGGAATCATCCTGGACATTTTCCCTAGTCCGCCATTAACGTCATCGCCGGTTCGGTAAAGACGTTTCAGCTTATTACCCGGGAGAATACTGGTAGCATCATAGGCTATGAGTTGACCTTCGGCGAAATCTTTATTTGAGTCGCCATATTTTGCATACACAGCCCAAACGATTGCTGTGCCAAAATCAATGGCATGTGAAAAGCCGGACGTTTGCGATGGCCTACCTGAAACCGAAAGCAGACCGCCCGGCATACCGCCCGGAGAGTCCAGGTTAAATGATGCCAATTCGTCGGCTTCAGCGCGAAATGTCGGAAAAACACCGTTCATCGTTGAGAAGTTATAGGTCTTGAGATTGGAATTTTCTCCCCATACATACACAATACCGCCAGTTTGGTCACGCTGGGCGAAAGCCAGAGCGTGGATATGGTGCTGCCGGTTGCTCTGGGGGTCGCCGCAGGGCATGAACCAGCCATAATCACTATTATTCGGGGCCGGGCAGGGCAGGCTTCGATTCAGGTGTTGGGCGCGGTCCCAGTTTTCAGCTACGTCGCCGCCGTAATAAGACGAAACCAGCGGCGGCTTTGACATGAGCTGATTAAACCTGTCATTTTTGCCAAGATTGAATTTGTCGAGGGAATAGATTATGCCGTCTTTGGTTCCTTGTAACAGGAGGCTGGATCCTGGAATCATCATCGGCCCCGCGGAGCCGAAATCCCAGTCTGAACCCGCCCGTCCAACGCGTGCGCGGCCACATGAAACTTCCGAATTGTTGTCGCTCCAGAGACAGCCCGATCCGGAAGTTCGTTCGTCCAGAAATGCCTTGTAGTAATCCACCTTCTGTAAGAACGGACGTGCGCCTGCATTGCTCGGGGTAAACCGGAGCTTGATCATGCTTTCGGCGAGGTCGACAGCGCCGTTATTCGAGGTGCCGTTTGAGGTGGCCACATAAATCATGTCACCTTCCGTCACAGGTGATCCGCCGGCATGCCAGATGCCGGCGCCCCAGGAATTGAAAGATGTCGCGCAGAATATTGCCGGATCGCGAGAGAAGCCCGGTTGCTGCAGCAAACCTCGCGTGTCGTAGGCAACCACAAAACCGTGCGGATTCTTGCGCCCCCCCCGAAATTTTTCACCGTTTGCCGCGAACGCAAGCACCAGACCGTTATTGCCGGTCAGTGCCAGCCCTGCGCGTAGCTTGGGGTAAACATACTGCCGGTCTTGATTATTCGCCCTGAAAACGGCGCCGGAATCGTTAAACCAGCAGCCATTTCCTTCCTGTGACTGACCGAAGATACGCACTGATGACGATTTCTGGTTGCCATTCGTCAGATTGAGCGAGAATATCCTGTAATCGCGATAACGGTTGTCATTAGCGTTTTTTCGCACCCAGGCAGCCACGAACAGCGTGTTTGTCGCTGTATCGATGATTGGGGTTCCGGAGATACCCCAGGTAGGCGTATGCTTCCAAAGATCCATGTCTTGAGAGCTGACTTCCGGCCCTAGCTTGACCCTGTAAACGGTATCATTTGTCCTGGCATTGATACCTATAACTTCGTTTTTCATCGTTGTAATGATGACGAGGTCATCGCCGCCCGCGCCATTTTCAACAACCAGCGGCTGAGTTTCAACTTTTGCATCGAAATCATAGGTGCGAAGCAGGCCAAACTGTGCAGGATTCACATTATTTTTATTGAGCGTGAACTCCTGATTGTTGGCCGCCGTTCGGAAATTATTCGCGGATCGTTCAGTAATGCTGACAGCCTGAACGCCCTGCGCAAAAAACAAGGAAAAAACCACAGATCCTAGAGAACTAAATATGATTAATCGCATTTTCTTACTCCGGGAGTTGAAAGAATCGTTTCAACGAAGAATGCATGAGGACACGGGCTATGTCAAGTTTTGTATTAACTGAGCCATTTGCGCTGTAACGTTTTCCAGATTCACTGGCGAGAAAGGTGTGCCTATTTCGCCTAAAAATAATTTTTTGACGACGCACTAACACCGCATTCGACTATTTTTGGCGCTGGATATCGAAAAAAATCATCGGAGCTTGTTTTTAGGCAATATGTCCCCTTGCCGATATT
>JAQTMV010000190.1 GCA_028714175.1 Methylococcales bacterium | reverse complement strand
TGAAAGTTGATGTTTTCGGGTTGCAACGAAAATCCATGGCCCACGTCCAGAGAAGTCATATGCAGGCGATATTTTTGCCCTTTTTGCAACTCAAGAATAGGGCGATACTGCCACTGCATGGCAGCCAGATAAACATCGCTGCCCGGAGGGGGCGCCACGACATCCTCACCGGTTGCAGTATCCTTGCGAACGGTGTACTTAGCCTGCATATCCGCCATCTTCTTGGAAAATGCTTCCGGCGTAGTCTTGTAGGTCTCGTTGCTCATGTTCTGGGGGCCCGAAAAGTGCCAACCAACCATCCAGACGAACATGAACACACACCATGTAAATGAAAGCACAATCCACCATATTTCGGTACGCTCGATTGGTTCACGCCACCAGTCAGGATTTGTGGGGGGGGTATAAGACGTTCCCATAGCTATATTTCTCCCTAATATTTAATTAATCAAATACGGCGATATTACGGAGCCGCTGGTATGTTGATTATGTTCCATAAGCCCCACAGCGTATAAAACACCATAGGTGTCAACACAGCCAAAGCTAACATAAGCCACTGGTTATCCAATGCTTTTTGCATGAAGTGTGGACTTGCACCACTTGAAGTTGGTTCTGACATCGCTTATTCCTCCCTAAAAATTAATGGCTAACACTATCTAGATTGATACAAAAACTTATTAAAACAAACTCTAGTTTTGCTCTACTTCTATTTCTATTGATTTCCTGGAATTCAGGATCAATGTCTAATGCCGGAGCAACAGGTAAAGGCCGATACCAAAATATGCCGCAGCACTGATAGCCAACGTCACAGCCAGAAGAAGAAATTTGTTATGCAGCATCTGCTGCATGAAGGAAACTGGTGCAATCCCAGTCTTGGATGATTCCATTGCCACACCCCCTTTACACTGCATTTATATTTATGCACATGTTGTTTGCGACAAATCAAGTGCGACAATTTGCCACACCTTAAAAGTCTGTCCCAATAACTTAGTCATGTCAAGAAAATATCCACGCAATAATATTTATTAAATTAACTCAATAAGTTATCAATTCAACATTGATATTTATCATCAACAAATATGAATCGACAAATGCACACCCGCTCAACTCAGTAATTTTTATGTTTATTGGCCAAATATTATTTTTAAGCGCCTGTTTATTAAAATTTATTGTGCGCTGTAACTTACATTTTTCCGACTTTATTATCGTTATTGCTCTGCAAGGTTATTGCACTGAAAGCAAGTACGTAAGGTAATCTCCCTTATCTTGGGCCGAGCAATCTTTTTTATACAAGTCGCGACAATGATCCGAAAAATTCTTTTCAACTTTTTTAGAATCTGAAAAACGATCTGGATTAGCAGAAACAGCCAACGGCTTGATTGGTTTACCAGTCTCGTTGTGTTTGCCTTCTTTGGCTGGATTGTCGGTATGACACGCAGAACAGGAAAGCTCCTTGCCCCCAACAATCACCTTCTTGACGTAAAAGGCACGCCCTGCCTCGGCAGACAATTTTGAATTTTTATTAAGCTTCTGGGCTTCTTGTCCATATTCAGCAGCGAGACTTCGCGCGACATTAAACTGCTGGGCAAATTGATTCGCAATATCGCTCCCCGCTTGAGCAGAAAAACTGATAAATCCAAAAAATGCGAGCACCACGTTGCATACTATTTGCATTTATGAATCCTCCTTAAAATTCAGGCTACAACCAAATCCTTATTAGTCTCATCCCATAAGCCAGAATCATGCCAGAATTACATTCTGTTATTTATAAACAATATTTATGTTTTTTTGTTACAATTCTTTAAAGTGAACGTTAGCATGTAAACGTTTATTGTAAACGGCAAAGTGTACCCTCAAACTTTAATAAAAAACTATTTATTTATTTTTTGCAATGCTCCATCTGGCAATCTCAGATATTTTTCGCTAATGGTCTTGTTACCCTGAATATATTGATTGACCATAATCTCTTTGCCGTCCCGATCAAGCACAATTTCATAGTACTGATAATTCTTAAATACTTCCTCGAGGTTCAAATTTTGACCCGGCTCCCAAGGTCGCAACTCAGGATCAAAATGATCGAAATAGTGTGATACCCCCGGCGTAAACTTATCCGCAAGCAAAGCCGCACCAGCTACAAGCTGCAGCCCAATCAAGCAAAGCCCTGCAATGACACGAATCACCCCCATGGCAGACAACCTGGCCTCAGAGAGAGAACTTCATTTCAACTATCACATTACGGCTCGGCAACAAAAAATACGAGTAGGCTTTTCTGTCCAGCAGATTGTTAATCTCAACCGCCCCTTTCACCTCCTTGGAGAAAGCATATCCAAGTCTGGCATTCACCATGGTATGTGCGTCGTAGCTGCCCGGCACGCCTTCCACCACGTCAGTGTTTTGCGCATTCCAATAAATATGGCTAACGTAGCGCGCATTCAGTGTGCCGGACCAGTATCCTTGCCGGGCAGTCAGCCCGATGCCTGCTATATTTTTGGGAGAATCAGTCAATCGCTTGCCGACACTCAGTGGATCGGCTGCGTTCTCCAGTACTTTTGAATCTACATAGGCGTAATTGGCATCCAGTTCCAGCCACTTTGCCAGTTTTGCCGTAGCACCCAATTCAATCCCGTTAACTTTTGCTTTGCCTGCGTTAATACGGAGCGAATTAGTCGCATTGACCTGCATCAGGTAAATCAGGTTGCTGAGCTGGGTATCGTAGTAGGTGGCGGTAACCTGGGCATCTTCGGTGAAGCGAAATTCGCCGCCCACCTCCCATGTGGCACCCCGCTCGGGCTGAAGATTTGGATCTCCAGCCGTCGTCCTGCCTCTGCTGGTCGAAGTTGTATACAGATCCTGATTGGTCGGCGCGCGGAAAGATTTTCCGAAAGAGGCGCGCAGTATTGCCGTTTCCAGCGGCTTATACACCACAGACACCTTCGGGCTGAACGCAGAGACGTTGCGTGCCGGATAAAATGTGGAACCGACCGGCGCGACAATGGAAAAATTGTCGCCTTGGGTCTGCCAGTCATCCCACCGCCCGCCCAGATAAATCTTCAGCGCATCCGTCGCACTGATTTCATCCTGCGCAAAAACGGAAGCTATCATCGAATGGCCGTGATAACCACTGTTCACAACGGTTCTGGAAGCCGGATCGCGCCAGTTGGAAAGCGCAAAAAATTGCTGGTTCACCGAGTCTTTATGCAGTGCCAGGCCGGTCACCAGAATCTGCCGGGAGCCGACCGGAAGGGTCAACTGAACCGCGCCGTCGAGCCCGATGTTCGGCGTATCCGACAGTGCACCAGCGCCGCTATCCCATACAGCGGTGGGACTTGCCAGTGTAAAACTGTATGCGCGTTCAATTTTTGCGAGGTCAATTTTCAGCAAATAATCGTTGCCGACAGTGCCGTCATAACCGGCAAAATACCGGGTTGCCGCCTCATGCAGCGGCAAGAACGAAAAAAGGGTGAAGTCGTAACTGGTCAGTGATACCCGCTGCCCGTTGATGTCGAGTGTCCCGCTTGAAACTGGTGCACCGGTAACGGTATTTCTAAGATACGTGTTGAATTGTGTATATCCCTGTTTGGTTTCCTGGTAGTTGATGCCCGCGTAAATTTTATCGCGCGCATTCAGTTCATAAAATAATTTGGTAATTGCATTGGCCGCTTTCCACGGCACGGCTCCCAAATCCCCCACCAGATAAGTCGGGACGCCCTCCCTGGTGGTGATTGCCTGCGCACCTGTGACTGGTGTACCAGGAGTACAGGGGGCAGGAAGTGGTGGGCATGTCGAAGCCTTGACGACAAAATCGTTCACATAACTGTCGCGGTTCTGATAGCCAAGTCCGGCGACGAAACCTAACCCGCTGTCCATTTTATCGCGAAAATAAAGGCTGGCATCTTCGCCACTGGCATCGCTCCAGCCTTTTTTTACTTTGGCGGTGAGTTCGCGCTGGTCCGGTTGTTTGGTAATGATATTGACCACACCGCCGATGGCATTGCTGCCATACAGCGAAGAGAAGGCGCCGGGGACAACTTCAACACGGGCAATATCCTCGATAAACGGCATCCGCCAATTCACTTTCCCTGAACTGGCATCCTGGATAGGTTGTCCGTCAAGCAGGATGAGCGTTTTGGTTTGATCGATTCCGCGTAGCGACATGCCGCTTGTTCCTATGGTACCCTGCGACTGGCCAAACGCGCCGCCGCGCAAATAGAGGCTAGGCACTTGATCCAGCACATCGCCAAGCCGCGAGGCATTTTTTGTCTCGATACTCCTGACGTTAACTACCGTTACAGCGGCAGGCACATCGGAAAGCGAAGCGCTGGTTCTGGTTGCCGTCACAACCACCTCGCCCAGCTCCACCACGTCACCACTCTCCGCTGCGTCCGCCGCTGTAACCAGCCCATAAATACAGCCCAAAGCAAGAAATAGCCGCCCTTTGCTTACCTGAGTTCTCATGGTGTTTTTCTACAAGCTTGTCGATTGAGAAACAAAAAATGGCATGCCATCTCCGTCCTTTACACACACGCTCCCCGTGCCCAGTCTTGCCATTCCGCCGGAGATCGGGGAATGGCAAGATCAGGATTGACAGAAGCTCCTAGTAAATATCGTGCATCGTGTTGTAAAGATTGAAGTGCCCGGTGGGCGTAATCAGCCTTGGATCGTCAATCACCTTCTTCAGCTTGCGAGTCTTGTCGTCAACGACCACGATGGCGGATTTCTGTTTCGAACCGTTCCAGACCGCAAACCAGACTTCATCGCCCGCCTTGTTGTATTCCGGTTGAACAACCCGCTTGGAGCCTTCGCCGAGGTTGGCCCATTCGGCAATCGGCAACACCGTGACGCCCTTGTCAAGATTATTGATATCCAGCACCCCGACAGACTGATTGATCGCTGCATCCGGATTGAGCGGCGCATCGACCCACAGGTTCTTCGACTTCGGGTGGCTCTTGATAAACAACGATCCACTGCCATGACCTTTAACGGTTCGCACCACTTTCCAGGCATGTTGCTTATGTTTTACCGGATCGGTACCGATTACCGCGATGGTATCTGCGCCCAGGTGGCTGGTAGCCCAGACCGGCCCGAACTTCGGGTCGATGAAGTTTGCACCGCGACCCGGGTGCGGAACCTTGTCCACATCAATCGTCGCAGCCAGCTTGCCTTCCTTGATGTCAATTACCGCGATCTTGTTGGAGGCGTTGGCGGCATCCATGAAGTAGCGTTTGGTTGACTCAAAGCCACCGTCATGCAGGAAGCGCGGTGTATCGATCGTCGTTGTCTTCAGGTTGTTCAGATCGGAATAGTTGACGATCAGCACTTTGCCGGTTTCTTTCACATTGACCATGAACTCCGGATGGTAGTGAGAGGCCACGATAGCCGCAACACGCGCTTCCCTGACGAACTCGTTGGTCTCGGAAGCGATGCCGCTGGTCGAAACAACTTTCAACGGTTTAAGCGTGTCGCCTTCATGAATTACGTATTGTGGCGGCCAGTAAGTACCGGAAATCGCATACTTGTCTTCGAAGCCCTTGTACTTGGATGTTTCGATCGAACGAGCCTCAACCCCGGTTTTGACCTCCGCCACGACTGCAGGCACCTTCATCCACAAGTCGATCAGGCTGAGCTTGGCATCGCGTCCGGTCACGTACAGGTAGCGACCGGACGCAGAGTACCGGGAAATATGTACCGCATAGCCGGTATTGAGTGTGGTAATGATTTCTTTGGCATCGCCATCGATCAGCGCCACTTTGCCATCATCACGCAGCGTGGTGGAGAAGATGTTGTCGATATTGATATTATTCATCTTCTTCGTCGGGCGATCTTTCACCGGCACAACAACCTTCCAGGTCGCTTCAATGTCCTTCAAACCCATCTCAGGTGGAGCCACTGGCGATTGCTGCACATAGCGCGCCATAATATCCACTTCGCCTTCAGTCAATTCGCCACCGGACATGAAGCCCGGCATACCACCCGGCGAACCATAGCCAATAAATGCCTTCAGGTAATCCGTGCCTTTGCCTATGGTAATGTCCGGCGTTAACGGCTTGCCGGTCGCGCCTTTACGCAGCACGCCATGACAGCCAGCGCAACGCTGGAAATAAATCCGGTTACCCGCTTCAAAATCCTTATTCGTTATCTTGGGCGCATCACGATATACATCTTCATCATGGTATAACGGATCGTCTCTTTCTGAACCGTAAGCATTGTGGATAGCCAGTGGCAAAACCGCCAGGACGGCAAATACTGCCAATCTACTTTTGAAACTCCCCTTCATGATTCTCTCCTCAATTTTAAGTTATTAAACAAACTAACTGCTTGAGCAAATATTTTGAAAGAACCTTTTTATTTTATGCCTCATCGGATTAAGCGGTGAAACACAACCAAGCTCCGTAAAAATCACCAAAGCAGATTTCAGGCACCCATCGGTTGCGCACTTCGAAAAAAACCCAAGGGGTGATTCAGTTAACCTTTGAGTCGAAGCGACACATACGACAGGCAAAAAACTAACTTTTCTGACCTTACTAAATGATGCTTCATTACATAAACACCGACCTTTTACCAGCTTAAACCGTGCCAGAATTCCACACCATTTGTTTATAAGCAACATCCATATACTTTGGTAAAAATAAAGCTTGCCATAGTTCACAATAAACACTAACGTGAACGCCTATTGTGAACATGGAAAAGATTGATCATGATTACGATTCCAATGCTGAAGTTATTTCTGGATAGTCTGGAAGAGGGCGTGTTGCTTCTGGACAATAACCGGAAAGTGGTGGCGGTTAACCTGGCAGCAACGCGAATGATCGGGCGAGAGAAGGAAAATCTGACTCGACTGCTATGCCCCAGCGTATTTAAGGGCACCGAGTGCGCAAGCGCTTGTGAAAAACGCGGGTACTGCGCAATCATCCTGACCCCCGATTGGGTACCCCCCGATCAGGATATTGTGCTGCAGCGCTCAGACAACACTTCAGTATTTCTGCGAATGTGGGCCATATCACTCCCGCCAGAGGAGAACCTTCCGTATTATTGCGCGATCATTTTGCGCGACCGTTCGCGCGAGGTAAAACTGGAGCAGAAAGTTACGGAACGCCTGCAACTTGGCAGCATGGTTGGACATAGCCCGGTCATGCAAAAACTGTATACGCAGATAATGCGGGCGGCCCACAGCGATGCCAGCGTACTACTGACCGGCGAAAGCGGTACCGGCAAAGAACTGGTCGCAAAAGCTTTGCACATGAACTCGGACCATTGCAAAAAACCTTATGTTCCCGTGCATTGCGCCTCGCTGCCAGAGAGCCTTCTCGAATCAGAACTATTCGGCTATGCCAAGGGTGCTTTTACGGGCGCGACACAGGCCAAGATTGGCCGTTTCGAAGCCGCAGAGGGCGGAACTCTGCTATTGGATGAAATTGGCGAAATTCCGCTGGGCACCCAAGTGAAATTGTTGCGTGTACTGCAGGAACGGGAGGTCGTGAGATTGGGCGAAAATATCGCTCGCCCGATCAATGTTCGCGTTATCGCGTCCACGCACCGTAATCTGGCGGCAATGGTTGAGCGCGGGGAATTTCGTGAAGACCTCTATTACCGGTTGCGCGTCCTTCCTCTGCATATCCCGGCACTGCGTGACCGCAGAGAAGACATCCCGATGCTCGCCAACAAACTGCTTAATGATCTGGGGAAAAGGTACCAGCGGGATAATATGAGGCTTGTCCACGAAACGGTACTTGCCCTGGAAGCCTACGATTGGCCAGGCAATATCAGACAACTGTTCAATGCGCTTGAATATGCGCTGGTGAATGCTGATGGACCGAATATTCTGCCGCAGCATCTTCCGCCGGAGGTGCAATTGGCATCCCAACCCTCATCGGCAGCCAAATCGGGCAAACCAATGCTGGTGCGCTCATATTACCGCGCCCCGCAGCAGACTGAAGATGAAACTGAAATCATTGCCCGCATGCTTGCCGAAACGGGAGGCAACAAGGCCGAAGCCGCGCGCAGGTTAGGCATGTCACGCACCAGTTTATGGAAGCGACTCAAGCAAACTCGCGGCTGAATTACCATGCTCATTAAGACTGACACCCCGCTGAAGACTTACCGCATATCGAAGCCCGGGAGCGCAACATGCTGATCCAGCTTGCTCTCATGGGCGTGCTGGCGGCGCTGTTGCCGCTGACCATCGTCTGGGTATCAAGCGACGCCGACAAATACCGCAAACTGGTGTGGATCACGCTATTTCTCACGTTTGATTTGATCCTGTTCGGCGCGTTCACCCGATTGACCGATTCCGGCCTCGGATGCCCGGACTGGCCCGGCTGTTACGGGCAGGCCAATCCATTCCAGGCACACGCGGACATCAGCGCCGCCGAAGCCGCGATGCCGACAGGCCCCGTGACCGTCATAAAGGCGTGGATCGAAATGATTCATCGCTATCTGGCAATGGGCATCGGTGTGTTGATTGTCGCCTTGATGGTCATTTCATGGCGCAGATGGCTGCAATCTGGCCGCACGGAAGTAAAATTTTCGCCGGCATTTCCGACGCTGCTCTTTGCATTCGTTTGCCTGCAGGGTGCTTTCGGCGCATGGACGGTCACAATGAAATTGCAACCGGTCATCGTGACCATCCACCTGTTGCTGGGCATGACATTGCTGGCGCTTCTGACCTGGTTTGGCGCGCGCCAAAGCACTTATCCGCCGGCATCACAACCGGCTGCTGCGCTACGCATACCGGCAACGCTGGCTGCCGCGCTGCTGGCCATTCAAATCGCCCTCGGCGGCTGGGTCAGCACCAATTATGCGGCATTGGCCTGCGCAGATTTCCCGCTGTGCAATGGCACGCTGTGGCCGCATATGGATTTCGCCAACGGCTTCACGCTATGGCGCGATTTAGGCATGACCGCCAAGGGCGAATATCTGCCGTTCCCGGCATTGACCGCGATTCACTGGACGCATCGCGCCTTCGCTGTTGTTGTGACCGTACTGGTCATATGGGTAGCAATTGGCGCGCTCAAGATGGACGATTTGCGCAAAATTGCACGCTGGCTGCTAGTCATGATCGCGCTACAATTCGCCATCGGGGTTGCGGCTATTTTCCTGCAGCTGCCGCTGGTGCTGGCA